>JAHEBA010000179.1 GCA_024642465.1 Alphaproteobacteria bacterium | reverse complement strand
AGCCGCACCTGAAGCAGGATGACGGCACACCATTCCCCACCTATCGCTGCCTGCACCCGGACATGCCGCCGGACGGCATGATCCCGTCGTGCGAGGAAGCCGGCATACTTGGTGCGCTGACGGGCGTCATCGGGTCGATGCAGGCGATGGAGGTGATCAAAGAAATCACCGGCACCGGCGACAGTCTGGCCGGGCGCATGGTGATGTACGATGCCTTGTCCGCGCGCTTCATGACAACGAAGCTAAGATGGAATCCCGACAACCCGCTGAATGGTCGCAACGCGACCATTCACGACCTGTCACACTTCTCATGAGGCTCAGTCGTCGGCCCTGGCGGACGCGAGGTCTTCGGGCCGTGGCGTGGAGATGATGTTGTAGCCGGAATCGACGAAATGGATTTCGCCGGTAACGCCACCCGACAGCGGCGACAGCAGATAGAGACCGGCGCCGCCGACTTCTTCAAGCGCCACCGGACGGCGCAGCGGCGAGTGCTGGCGCTGGAACGAGAACATGGCGCGTGCATCGGCGATGCCTGCACCGGCAAGCGTGCGCATCGGGCCAGCCGAGATGGCATTGACGCGGATGCCGCGCGGCCCGTAGTCAGCCGCCAGGTAGCGCACCGATGCCTCAAGTGCAGCCTTGGCAACGCCCATCACGTTGTAGTTGGGCATGACCCGGGTTGCGCCGCCATAGGTCAGAGTCACCATCGAGCCACCCTCGTTCATCATCGTCGCGGCACGTTTGGCGATTTCGGTGAACGAGAAGCAGGAGATGATCATCGTGCGCGAGAAATTCTCCCGCGTGGTGTCGGCATAAAGGCCCTTCAGCTCGTTCTTGTCGGAATACGCGATGGCGTGGACCACGAAATCCAGGGTGCCCCATTCCTGCTTCAACCGGTCGAATACCGCATCGACCGTCGCGATGTCTTCCACGTCGCATGGCATGACCAGCGACGACCCCGCACTTTCGGCCAGCGGCGCAACGCGCTTGCCAAACGCTTCGCCCTGGTAGGTGAAGGCCAGTTCGGCGCCGTGTTCGCGCAATGCCTTGGCGATGCCCCAGGCAATCGAGTGGTCGTTGGCCACACCCATGACAAGGCCGCGGCGGCCCTTTATCAGATCGCTCTTCGTTTCAATCATTTCAGGTTCCGACAGCATCCCGTTGGGCGCGGCTGGCACCTGAAGCACCGTCGCGCCGACCCCATTCGAGCCGGTTGCTTACCCGTTATAGCGCTGGAATACCAGTGTTCCGTTGGTACCGCCGAAACCGAAGCTGTTGGACAGCACGACGTCCAGGTTCACGTTGTCGCGGCGCTCGCGCACGATCGGGATATCGGCGAACACCGGATCCAGTTCCTCGATATTGGCGCTTTCGCAGATGAAGCCGTTCTTCATCATCAGGATTGAGTAAATGGCTTCCTGCACGCCGGCAGCACCGAGCGAGTGCCCGGTGAGCGACTTGGTTGCTGCGATGGCCGGGATGTCCTTGCCGAACACCTCTCGGATCGCCTCGATTTCCCTCAGGTCTCCGATGGGCGTCGAGGTCGCATGAGGATTGATGTAGTCGACCTTCTCCTTCACGGTCGACAGGGCCTGGCGCATGCAGCGCGCAGCACCTTCGCCGGAGGGCTGCACCATGTCGTAACCATCGGACGTGGCACCGTATCCGACCAGTTCGCAATAGATCTTCGCGCCACGTGCCTTGGCGTGCTCAAGCTCTTCCAGGACCAGCGTGCCGCCACCGCCTGCGATGATGAAGCCGTCGCGGTTCTTGTCGTAGGCGCGCGAGGCCCGGGCCGGCGTATCGTTGTAGCCGGAAGACATGGCACCCATGGCATCGAACAGGACCGACAGCGTCCAGTCGAGTTCTTCGCCGCCGCCGGCGAACATGATGTCCTGTTTACCCCACTGGATCAGTTCGGCTGCATTGCCGATGCAGTGGGTGGACGTGGCGCAGGCCGAGGAGATCGAGTAGTTCACGCCCTTGATGCCGAACGGCACGGCCAGCGTGGCGGAATTGGTAGAGGACATTGCAGCCGGCACGGCAAACGGGCCGACCCGCTTTGGACCCTTTTCGCGAGTAGTGTCTGCAGCCTGAACGATGGTTCTCGTCGACGGCCCGCCCGAACCCATGATGATACCGGTGCGTTCGTTCTTGACGTCAGATTCCTCAAGACCTGAGTCCTGGGTGGCCTGCTGCATGGCAACCCAGTTCCATGCGGCGCCGTCGCCCATGAAGCGGCGCACGCGGCGGTCCACGGCCTCGTCGAGGTTGATGGTCGGCGCGCCATGTACCTGGCAGCGGAAACCAAGGCGCGCATAGTCTTCCGCCTTGACCGTGCCGGCCTTCGCCTCGCGCAAGGAGGCCGTCACTTCCTGGGCATTGGAGCCGATGCTCGATACGATACCGAGTCCGGTGACTACGACGCGTCTCATTGTCTGTTCCTGGCCTCCGTCAATTCCATCCGGCTCAGCCGGCCGGGGACTGCTCGGACGTGAAGGTACCGACCCGCATGTCCGTCGTGGTGTAGATGACCTCGCCGTCAGCCTTCATCACGCCGTTAGCAATCGCCATGTTGAGCTTGCGCATGATGAGCCGCTGGATGTCGACCACATATTCCACTTTCTTGGTTTCCGGCGTGACCATGCCGGTGAACTTCACTTCACCGACGCCGAGGGCGCGGCCGCGGCCGGGCGCGCCCATCCAGCCCAGAAAGAAGCCCGTGAGCTGCCACAAGGCATCAAGACCGAGACAGCCCGGCATGACGGGATCCCCCTGGAAGTGACACGGGAAAAACCACAGGTCCGGCTTGATGTCGAACTCGGCCACGATCTGGCCCTTGCCGGCGGAGCCGCCGTCAGACGTGATCGACGATATGCGATCAAACATCAGCATCGGCGGCAAGGGAAGCTGGGCGTTGCCAGGCCCGAACAGTTCGCCACGTCCGCAAGCCAGCAGTTCCTCGAAGCTGAAATGCCCCTGTCGCTCACTCATGCCATGCAAACCCTGAAAACTTGTGCGGGAAAGGCGATGGGCCGCCCCCGCGACTACCCCGTTGACTGGAGGCTTCGTAACATATCGAAACATAGTGTGAAAGCAAGAAGCGGTCCTGCGGCCATTCGCGTAACCATGCACTTTGTTGCGCATTTGCACGGAATAGTGTTTGGCGCTATATACAGACGAGTTTTAAGCCAATTCGCGCGCATTTGGCGCGGCTGCAGTTGTTACATGGCAAGCGATCACATGATTACGCCTGACAAAATGGAATACCGCCTGCGCAAGGCCGGCTTGCGGCCAACCCGGCAGCGGTTGTCGCTGGGCGCCATCCTGTTCGGCAGCGGCGATCGTCACGTGAGTGCGGAGCAGCTTCACACAGAGGCTGCCAGGGCCGGTGTGGCGGTGTCGCTGGCAACGATCTACAACACGCTGAACCAGTTCACCGAAGCGGGTCTGTTGCGGGAAGTGGCGGTCGAGGGACACAAGTCGTATTTCGACACCAATACCTCGAACCACTATCACTACTACCTGGAAGACGAAGGCCGCCTGATGGACATCGACAGCGAGAAACTGTCGGTTGACGGCTTGCCAGAGCCGCCTGAAGGCATGCGCATCGGCCGCATCGACATTATCGTCCGCCTGGAAAAGGACGACTGAGGCTTAATTCATCGTTATCGAAGTGATGGCGCCGCAGCCTTGCAAGGTTGCGGCGTTTGCATTTTGTCGATCTTCAGTCCTTGTAGACTTCGCCGGGATAGACGCCGAACAGCCTTTCCTGAGCGACATAGCCTTCATAGTCGCCAAAACGGGCTTCGCACCACTTGCCGTCACAAGCCTTAAGGCTGCCCACGGCACCGGAGGCGATGTTGGCAACGAGGGCCGACGACGCCGAGGCTTCGCGCATTAGCCCGATGGTCTGGCCCTTGGCCCACGGCGCCGCGATGATGGTACGACGGCCCGAGAGCAACGAGTGGTATACCCAGCCTTCGGCCCCGTCGCTGTCGCGGATGCGGCGCCAGTGATCAAACTCGGCAACGATCTCCACCGGGAGGTTCTTGCGGGTGAACACCCAGGCAACCCCGTGTTCGTTGGACGGACCCCGGCGCACATTCACCCGCTCGGACTTGAGGCTCACAAACCTCGGCAACGGCAAGCCGGTTTCGGTGCCGGGCTGGGCGGCGGCTGGTGCGGGAACAGTCTGTGATGCAGCCTTCGCATTGCCCAGCGCCGCCGGATCCCGGGCATCGGACATGGCATAGACGATGCCGCCTGCCACAGCAGCCGCCAGGACAGCGAACATCAGCTTTCCGATGGTCAGTCTTGCCAAAGCCGTTTCCAATCCAAGTCGCCGCGGACCGGTTGCGCCCT
>JAHEBA010000178.1 GCA_024642465.1 Alphaproteobacteria bacterium | reverse complement strand
TCTGCGGAGAGCATTATGGCCAGCGGCCGTGTGAAGTGCCGCATCAACAGGCCGAACACATGGCAGCTCCGACCAGCACGGTGAGATCAGTCAAACCCTTGACAGCAGGGAGCCGTCCACATATGGCACATGATGACCGGCTGACCCAGCAGCATGGTTTCATCCATGCGGGAATCATCACCACCATGCTGGACAGTGCGTGCGGATATGCGGCGTTCTCGCTGATGCCGGCGGAGGCCGGGGTGTTGACGGTTGAGTTGAAGACCAGCCTGCTGGCGCCGGCTGACGGCGAGCGGTTCAGGTTCGAGGGCAGGGTGGTGAAGGCGGGGCGCACGATCAGCTTCTGCGAAGGCCGGGCACTTGCCGTCAAGGCCGGGCAGGAGAAGCTCGTTGCGACCATGTCGGCCACCATGATGACGGTTGTCGGGCGCAGCAATGTGCGCGGATGAACAAGCGGGAGACATCAATCGCCGCCGGTTTGCCAGCGCTTTTCTGGCGGCGGTTGCGCTGGTTGTTCCGGGAGGAAGGGTTGTGATGGCTGAGGTTGGTGCGCAAGAGCTGCTGACTGCAGCAGAGGCCGGCAACATCTCAGCGGTCGAACGGCTGTTGAAGTCAGGCGCAAAGGTCGACGTGCGCGACAATCGCCGGCGGACGCCGCTGATGATCGCCGTGCAACGTGGCGATGTGGCGATGGCGCGTGTGCTGGTGGAGGCGGGCGCCGACATCAATGCGCAGGACAATATCAAGGACTCGCCGTTCCTGCTGGCCGGTGCGCGTGGCGAAGTAGCCATTCTCAAGCTGCTGATACCGAAAGGACCGGACTATTCAAGGGTCAACAGATATGGCGGCTCGGCGCTGATCCCGGCGGCGGAACGTGGTCATGTGGAGGCAGTGCGGCTGCTGGTGGAGACAGGCAGTCCGGTCAATCACGTCAACCGCCTTGGCTGGACCGCGTTGCTCGAGGCCGTGATTCTGGGTGATGGCGGCAAAGCCCACCAGGAGATCCTGCAAATTCTCCTCGCTGGCGGTGCCGACGCCAACATACCCGATGGCGAGGGCGTGAGCGCGCTGACGCATGCGCGCCAGCGCGGCTTCAAGCAAATGGAAGAGATTCTGCTCGCGGCAGGAGCGCGCTGAATTCAGCCGGTGAAGACTTCGCTCACTTCGATCAGGTCTGCCTCGCCATAACCGTTGAAGCGGGTGGAGGTGGCCATGCCGTAGGCACCGATGCCGGCGAACTCGATCACGTCGTCCTCGCGGATGTCGGCCGGCAGGCGCAGTTTGTGCGGCAGCACATCGAGCGGGTCGCAAGTGGGACCGAACACCGTGAATTCATCTCCGCCGGCAGTGGTCAAGATCTGGCCATCGCGAATGACGCGATAGAACGGCATCAGGTCCGGCGCCTGGCTGACTTCCATCAGGCCGCCATAGATGCCGTCATTGAGGAACAGGTCCCCATTCGAACGGCGCACCAGCTTGACGCGGGTCTGAAGCGACACACCCGGCGCACACAGTGCACGGCCCGGTTCGCATTCGAGCGCCGGAACGTCACTACCGAAAGCTGCAGTCGCCGCATCGCGTATGGCGTCGAAGATCGTCTCCATGCGCGGGGCGCGGCTGGCTGCGTAGCGCGAGGGGAAGCCGCCGCCCACATTGAGCTTGGTCAGGGTGGTGCCTGCGTCACGGGCGATGTTTGCCGCTGCCTCGATGTGGCGCACCCAGCCTTGCGGGTCCGTGCACTGGGAGCCCGGGTGGAAGGTCAGCACCGGTACGAAGCCGTTCAGCACGGCGAACCGCACCAGGTCAACGGCCTCGGCGGGATTAACGCCGAACTTGGACGAGAAGTCGTGCACGGAAGCCTTGAGCGAGGGCAGGCGGAAGCGGATCGCCAGTTCCGCGCCGCTGGCATGACCTGCGACCTGGGCAATCTTGGCGATTTCCTCGCGGCAGTCGGCAGCAAAGCGGCGCACGGCGAACGTGTGCCAGGCCGTGGCGATCTCGGAGAGCGACTTGACGGGGTTGTGGTAGTGCAGATCGACCTTGCCGCACAGGCGCGTAACCGTGGCCATCTCGACGGTCGAGGCCACGTCGAACACCTTGATGCCGCCAGAATGCAGGGCCTTGATCACTTCGTCGCCCGGGTTGGCCTTGACGGCATAGGCGACCTCGCCTGGAAAGCCGTCAAGAAACAGCCTGGCCTGGGCGTGCAACGCCGCCGGACTGATGCAGAAGACCGGCCGTTCCTGCGCGGGCATGGCTGCCACATCGAGGCTGTTGGCGACCCGGCGCGCGGGGGCGCCATAGACCGCGGCGGACAGGATGGTAGGGCGTGCGAAGGTCATTGTCGTCTCTCCCCAGTGCAAAGGAGGTTGAATTGACACGATAATGCTGGCCCGCGATGCCGGTAAAAAGACGTGATAGTGCCGTCATAATATCGTATATACGTCAGTACGACGATACATTCGGCAATATGATCATGAACCTGACATCAAAAGACGAAGAACTGATCGCATTGCTGCAAACCAATGCACGCATGGCCGTGGCGGAACTCGCCCGCCGGCTTGGCGTATCGCGCACAACGGTTCAGGACCGCCTGAAGCGCCTTGAAGAGGCGGGCGTCATTGCCGGATACGGCGTGCGACTTGGCGGGGCGGGAACATCGCCGGGCATTCTGGCGCACGTGGCGCTCAGCATCGAGCCACGCAAGACCCACGATGTCGTTCGCGCACTCGGCAGGATGCCCCAGGTGCAGATGCTCTATACCGTATCGGGCAAGTACGACCTCGTGGCCATCGTGCAGGC
This sequence comes from Alphaproteobacteria bacterium, assembly GCA_024642465.1. GTDB lineage: Bacteria > Pseudomonadota > Alphaproteobacteria > Rhizobiales > Aestuariivirgaceae > Anderseniella. The sequence continues at coordinate 1,565 of JAHEBA010000178.1, read as the reverse complement.
GTCCTCGACCGAGCGAATCGACCAGTTACTGGATGATATCGGCCTCATCGAGGGTGTCACCGACACCGAGTCCGCCGTCATCCTGTCCACCAAGGTGGACCGGCGCTGAAGCCTGTGCAATCCGGTCCGGTTTCCTTGGCCAATCCGGTTCATGTTGATAGTGTGCGCCGGACTCATGCATCCATGACAGGGATTCTTTGACCGATGCGCAAACCCAACATTTCCTTGTATCTTGCGGCCATGCTGGTGCTGGTGTTGCCGTCGCTGGTGGCAGGCGCGGCGCAAGCCCAGCAAGTGCCGCAGTCGCGTGCCGAGATTTCCATGTCATTCGCGCCTGTGGTGCGCGACACGGCACCGGCTGTCGTCAACGTCTACGCCAAGCGGATTGTCACGACGCAAGGCCGCTCCCCATTCGGTGCTGACCCGTTCTTCCGCCGCTTCTTCGGCGACGAGCTGTTTGGCGGCCGTCCACGCCAGCGGGCACAGAACTCGCTCGGCTCGGGCGTGATCGTCGATTCATCCGGTATCATCGTTACCAACAATCACGTGATCCAGGACGGCACGGAAATCCGCGTCGTGCTGCACGACAATCGCGAGTTTGATGCAGAACTCATCCTGAAGGACGAACGCACCGACCTTGCCGTGCTGCGCATCCAGCCGGATGGCGACCCTCTGGTTTCGCTGCCGCTGGGCGACAGCGACGCCATCGAGGTCGGCGACCTCGTGCTGGCCATCGGCAACCCGTTCGGGGTGGGGCAGACCGTCACCAGCGGCATTGTTTCAGCGCTGGCGCGTACCCGCGTGGGCGTATCGTCCTACCAGTTCTTCATCCAGACCGATGCCGCCATCAACCCGGGCAATTCCGGCGGCGCACTGGTGGACATGAACGGCCGACTGATCGGCATCAATACGGCGATCTTCTCGCGTTCGGGCGGGTCGAACGGCATCGGTTTCGCCATCCCCGTCAACATGGTGCGCTCGGTGATCGAACAGTCCCTGGCCGGTGCAAGCCGCATCGTCAGGCCATGGACCGGTGCTGACCTGCAGGACATGACCGGCGACATTGCTGCCGCGCTCGGTCTCGACCGGCCCAAGGGAGCCCTTGTCGCCAGCCTGCACTCAAGCAGTGCGCTGCTTGCCGCCGGTGTCGAGCGTGGCGATGTGCTGATGAAGCTTGATGGCCGTGACCTGGCGAACGCTCAGGAATTCAATTTCCGGATGGCAACCTTGTCCATCGGCGACACCGTCGACCTGGTTTTCCAGCGCAAGCGCAAGACCTATCGGACGAAACTGAAGCTGATCGCCGCGCCCGAGACCCCGCCGCGCAATACCCGTACCATTGGCGGGCGTTCGCCATTTACCGGTCTTGAAGTGATGAACATCTCGCCAGCCGTTGCTGATGAACTGGGCCTGCCGACATCGGCTGAAGGTGTGGTTATCTCCGACGAGGGACAGTCCATCGCGCGCCGCTTCGGCTTCCGGCGGGGCGACATCATCGCGAAGGTGAACGACTACAGGCCAAAGTCGGTTGCGGAACTGGAAACCGCGCTCGGCAGCCGCGCGGG
>JAHEBA010000060.1 GCA_024642465.1 Alphaproteobacteria bacterium | reverse complement strand
GCCGGGCAATTCGATCGCATCCTCAAGATGGCAGGCGGCATAAACAAGCTAAGGAGCTTCCGCGAGCCGACGCCACTCGACAAGCAGTCCGTCATTCGGATGAACCGGGACACGCTTTACAGCTTCGCAGTTGTCGACATCAGCAAGGGCGCGAAGCTGACCATGCCTGAGGCTGACGGACGGTACAATTCAGCGATGATCGTCAACGAGATGGAATACATCAACAAGGTGTTCTACGAGCCGGGGGTGCACGAGCTCACCAAAGACGAGTTCGATACCGACTATGTGCTCGCTGTCTTCAGAACACTCGTCGATTCCAGTGACCCGGCTGACATAAAGAAGGCGAACGAACTTCAGGACAAGTTCAGTATCGAGGCGGCTTCTGCCAATCCCTACACACACCCCAACTACGACGAAAAATCCTACAATGAACTGCGTGACTTGCTGTTGGGCGTGGCGAAATTCCTGCCCGACTCCGCGGGAGCCTTTGGAAGTGTGGAAACCACGCAACAGGTGCCTCATCTGCTGGGCGCCGCGTTTGGATGGGGCGGACTTTGCCCCCAGCAGCGCGGACAAGGTTGGCGTTGCCTTTCCTTGCCAAGGGTCCATACTTCAGCTCACGAACCATCTGGGCAGGGAGGGTTGGTCCATGACAGGAGCGATAGCCGATCATTGGGGCCAAGGTGACGTTTGTGGCAAGATCCTTGACGCCATGCGGGCCGCCGGTCTCTCTCCCGAGACCGTGACCGTCGAGCAGCTGACCCCGGTGGACCACCTTCATGCGCGCGGTTTTCCGGCAACCGTGGAGCTCGCCGATAAGCTGCCGATCAGGGAAGGGCAGCGCCTCGTCGATATCGGGTGCGGCATCGGCGGACCGGCGCGTTACATCGCAAAACGGTTTGGTTGCAGGATCAGCGGCGTCGACATTACGCCTGCATTCGTTGAGGCTGCACAAAAGCTCAGTGTCCTCGTCGGTATGGAAGGCGCCGTCGACGTGCAGCTTGGTGACGGTCATGAACTCCCGTACGGCGATGAAGTCTTCGATGGAGGCTATGCCCAGCACGTCACCATGAACGTGGCAGACCGGCCGAAGTTCTTTGCCGAGGTTTTCCGCGTTCTCAAGCCCGGCGCGTTCTTTGCGCTGACCGAGCACGGTCTTGGGTCCAAGGGACAACCGGTTTATCCATGCCCATGGTCCGATGACGGGTCTGGCGCGTATCTGGTCACGCCTGAACAGACCAGACGCTTCCTTGAAGATGCGGGCTTCGAGTCTGTCGAGATCGAAGATACCGGAGAGAAATACCTCGCGGGCTACCGGAAGGCGATGGAACTGGCAGCCAGGGGTGAGTTGCCGCCCTTTGGCACCCACATCCTTCTCGGAGAAACGGCCCCGGCCAAGACCAGGAACGCTGCCCTGAACATCGAGGAAGGCAGGACGCATCCCATCCAGGTAATCTGCCGCAAGCCTGCAATCGTTTGAACGATCTGGCGGGCAGCCGGCCTGATTGCCGGGACATATTCGACGTGCCGTTGAACATTCAGGGAGGTGTTGACGTGGCAAACTCAGAAACAATCGCTGCCATATCCGAGGTCGTCCGCATCTACGCAACGGCCATGGTTGCCGGAGACCGCGCCGCGCTGGAGCGGATATTCTTCGAGAATGCGAGCGAAGTTGGACACTACGAGGGTGAACTGCTGTGGAACTCGCGCGACGCCTTCATCCGGATGTGTGAAGCCGAAGGCGACAACACAGCCACGGCCTGGTGGGCAATCAGGAACCTCTCCATCCAAGGCGACATTGCCACCGCGCACGTCGAGGACGAGTGGGCCGGCATGCGCTTCGACACCATCCTGACCATGCTGCTGCATGAAGGCGCATGGCGGGTCGTCTCGAAGGTCTATCGCATCCAGTCCTGACAGTCTGCCGGGCAACAGGCGGGCCGCCATGAACGCCATCGACAACGGGTTTGTACCGTTGAGGGCAGGGGCCTCGTGGTCAATCAGGTCGTGCTCTTCTTCGCCGTGCGTCTATTGCGTCTTGCCGGTTTCTCGGGTTCGGGCTCGGGTTCCGGTTCCGCCATGGCCTTCCGGGATGAAATGAAGGTGTAGAACATCGGCACGACGAACAGCGTGAACAGCGTGCCGATGGCCATGCCGGTGGCGATCACCAGGCCCATGGAGAAACGGGCCGCCGCGCCCGCGCCCGTGGCGGTGAGCAGCGGGATCACGCCCAGCACCATGGCGGCCGTGGTCATCAGGATCGGGCGCAAACGTACCTTGGCTGCCTGCTCGATGGCGTGGCGCCGGTCAGCGCCATGCAGGCGCTGCTGATCGTTGGCGAACTCCACCATCAGGATGCCGTGCTTGGTGATGAGGCCGATCAGCGTGATGAGGCCAACCTGCGTGTAGATGTTCAGCGTGGCGAGGCCGAGATTGAGAAACAACATGGCGCCGAACAGCGACAGCGGCACCGACATCAGGATGATGAACGGGTCGCGGAAGCTTTCGAACTGCGCTGCAAGCACGAGGTAGATGATCAGCACCGCGAGGCCGAAGGCGATCAGCAGCGTGTTGCCGGCGATCTTTTCCTGTCGCGACTGGCCGACATAGTCGACGAAGAAGCCTGCCGGCATGACCTGCCGGGCAATCTGTTCGATTTCGGCCAGCCCGTCGGCGCTGGTGACCGTAGGCAGCGGAATGCCCGAGATCGTGGCCGAGTTGAGCTGGTTGAACTGTTCGATGGCTGCAGGGGCGGGCTGCGTCTCGAAGCTGACCAGAGCCGACAGCGGCACCATCGCGCCACTGGCCGAGCGTACGTAATACTTGCCCAGCAGTTCCGGGTTGGTGCGGTCCTGCTGACGCACCTGGGTGATCACGTCGTAGCTGCGGTTTTCGCGGTCGAACTTCGAGATGGACGCACCACCCACCAGCGCGTCCAGCGTGGTGCCGATGTCGCTGACCTGCACCCCCAGCGAGGCAGCGCGGTCGCGGTCGATGACGATGCGCGCCTGTGGCGTTTCGAACGACATCGAGTTCTGCACCACGATGAAGCGGCCACTTGACTGCGCCTTCTTGCGGATTTCTTCAGCCACTTCGTAAACCTGCTCGGGGCTGCCGAGCGAGCGGATGACGAACTGCACCGGCAGGCCGCCGCCCGTGCCGGGAAGCGACGGACGCGAGAACACGAACGCCTGCACGCCGGGGCTGCCGGCCACCGCCGCCTGGATCTGCTGCTTGGTTTGTGCTGCCGGCTTGGTGCGTTCGTTCCAGTCGGTCAGCTTGAAGCCGAAGAAGCCGCCGCCGCCACCGTCGTTGCCGACGATGGAAAACGAGTCGCGGATTTCAGGAATTTCATCGCGCAGCTTGTGAAACTCGCGCACATAGAACTGCGAATAATCGGAATTTGCGTACTTTGGTGCGTTGACGATGCCGAGGAATACGCCCTGGTCTTCCTCAGGGGCCAACTCCGACGAGGTGTTGAGAAACAGGAATCCGGTGGTGCCGATCATCGCGGCGACCATGATGAGCGTCGCCCAGCGCACGTTCAGCGTGGCCGCCAGCATGGCGTGGTAGCGGTTCTCGATCCAGGTGAAGGTGCGCTCGATCAGGCCGGCAAAACCCTTGGGACCGCCCTCGCCATGGGACTTGAGCAGCTTCGACGCCATCATCGGCGACAGCGTGACGGCGACGATGCCCGAAATGATCACGGCGCCTGCCAGCGTAAAAGCGAACTCGCGGAACAGTGCGCCGGTCAATCCTTGCGCAAAGCCGATCGGGGCATATACGGCCGCCAGGGTGATGGTCATCGACACGATCGGGCCGAAGATTTCCTTCATGCCGGTGATGGCCGCATCGACGGGTGTGTAGCCTTCCTCGATATGCCGGTGGATGTTCTCCACCACCACGATGGCGTCGTCCACCACAAGTCCGATGGCGAGCACCATGGCCAGCAGCGTCAGCAGGTTGATGGAGAAGCCAAGCGCGTAGAGGAAGATGCACACGCCGACCAGCGACAGCGGGATCGTGACGATGGGTATGACCACCGAGCGGAACGAGCCGAGGAACACCAGGATCACCAGCACCACGATGATCACCGCTTCGGAGATTGTCATGAACACTTCGTCGATGGAGGCCTGGATGAAGCTCGACGCGTCATAGACCACTTCTGCCGTCATGCCTTCAGGCAGGGCGGACTGAATGGCAGCGACTTCCGCATGAACCAAGTTGGCCACGTCCAGCGGATTCGCCGAGGGCGTGGTGGTGACGCCAATGAAGGTGCCCTCGCGGCCGGAGAACATCACCTTCACGTCGGTCGACTCCGGTCCCAGTTCGACGGTCGCCACATCGCGCAGGCGAACGATCTCGTCGCCCTTCGCCCGCAGCGGCAACTGGCCGAACGCTTCCGGCGTCTGCAGCGTGGTCTGGGAATCCAGGCGATAGGCAACGAACTCGTTCTCGGTCTTGCCCGGCGCGGACAGGAAGTTGGCAGCCCGGATGGCGGCCACGACGTCGGCAGCGGTGACATTGCGCGAAGCCAGCCGCAGCGGATCGATCCACACGCGCATGGCGAAGTTCTGACCGCCAAGAATCTGCGCGTCAGCCACGCCTTCGAGCGTCGACAGGCGCGGCTGCACCACGCGCACCAGGTACTCGGTCACCTGCTGCGGGGTCATCTGCGGGCTGGCGAAAGTAAGATACATCAGCGCGAAGGACTGGCCGGTACCCTTGGCGACGATCGGGTCTTCCGCATCGGAGGGCAGCGAAGCACGCACCGCCTGCACCTTGGCATTCACCTCTGTGAGGGCGGCGTTGGGGTCGCTGTCCAGCTTCATCTGGACGCTGACCATGCTCACGCCCAGCCGGCTGGTGGAGGTTACGTAGTCCACCCCCTCGGCGCTGATCACCGCCTTGGCGATCGGCGTCGTGATGAAACCCTGGATCAGGTCTGCCGAGGCGCCGACATAGACCGTGGTGATGGTGATCGTGGTTTCCTTGACTTCCGGATACTCGCGCAGCTGCAGGTTCACCATTCCCTGCAAACCCAGCAGCAGAATGAGCAGCGACACCACCGTGGACAGGACGGGCCGGCGAACGAATGTTTCGGTAAAGCTCATCGGGCTGGGCCTATTGTTGCGTAGCGGTTGCCTTGGTGATGTCGACCGAGTTGTCGACCTTCACGCTGGCACCCGGCTGCAGCTTGTTCTGCCCGGCAGTCACGATAACGTCGCCTTCGGCAAGACCGTCGAGTATCTCGATGTTCCGGGCCTCACGCCGCCCGGTCTTGACGAAGGCCTGGCGCAGCATCCGCGCGTCTGCATCTGCACCCTCGCGGTCATCGGGAATGACCTTGTAGATGTAATCGCCATAGAGCGACGTGACCACGGAGGTCTGTGGCACGGTTATCACGTTGGGCTCGGCCGGCAGGTCGATGCGGACATGCAGGAAGCGTCCGGGAATGATCTCGCTGCCGCCATTGTCGGTGATGTCGGCACGTACGCTGACGAGCCGGGTCTGCGGATCGCCGCGCGGGTCGATGCCGGTGATCTTGCCGGTAATGCCAAGCTTGTCTTCCACGAAACCGAACCGCACCGGCTGGTCCATCGATACCTGCGAGATGAACTGTTCCGGCACCGAGAAATCGACCGTGATGTGGTCGAGGTCCTGCAAGGTTGCGACAACCGTGCCGGCTGAAACGTACTCTCCGGTCTCGATCCTCGGGATGCCGATGGTGCCCGCAAACGGGGCTTCGAGCGACTTGAGCTCGATGGCAGCCTTGGTTCGGGCGAGCTTGGACAGCGCCGCATCAAGATCGGCGGTTACCTTGTCGAAAGCGGCTTCTGAGTCGTAGCCCGACTTGCGCAGGCGCCGGCTGCGCGTCTCGGCGGCCTGGGCCACTTTCACGGCTGCTTCCGCATCGATCAGGTCTGCCCGTTCGACGGCGTCGTCGAGCTGGACCAGAAGCTGGTCCTTCTCCACCTTCTCATTGGCCTCGAACGCGATCTGCTTGACGATGCCGTTGACCTGCACGGCCAGCTGCACGCCCTGTGCTGCGCGGGCGGTGCCGATGGCCGCGATGCCCGGCGTCCATGTTTCCGGCTTGACCTCGATGGTCGACACCACCTGCGAAGGTGGCTTCTGGTTGGCGAAGAACTGGCCGATCATTTCCTGCCGGAAAAAGTTGAACCAAATCAGCCCAGCGCACACGGTAAGTGCCAGTATTGCGGCCAGACTGCCGAAGACATGCTTTCTCATCAAACTCACCTATCAGTGCTTGTGCGGCGCACAATAGATTGGCATGCGGCAAAACCTCAAGCAAATGGACGGCATGGCTGGCAGTGCATTGCAACATGGCTGCGAGGGCCGGGTTACTGCTTGTTGCCAGTCAGTCTGTAAACTGCCAGGGCATTCTTCCGGCCGCGAATGGCCTGTCTGCCGAGGGACTCGACCTGCCAGCTATTTCCGAGCCGCTTGCGAACCGGTTCGCTGATCAGGATAGCAACCTGTGCGTCGCTGTCGATGTCCTTGCCCATCTGCTCGAGCCGGGCGGCGATGTTCACATTGTCGCCGATCACGGTGTAGTTGACCCGGTTTGGCGCGCCGATATTGCCCACCACGAGCGGCCCGGTGTGAATGCCTATCCTGATGCGCACTGGTGAAAGGCCGGCTTCGGCGCGGCGGGCATTGTCCTGCTCGACGACATCGCGAATGCGAAGCGCGCAGCGGCAGGCTGCCTGGGCATGGTCCTCGATCTCGCCGGGGGCACCCCAGAAGGCCATCAGCGCATCGCCGATGTACTTGTCGATGGTGCCGTCTTCCTCGTCGACGCAACCGGCAAGCAACGTCAGGTGATCGCTGATGAAACGCGCCACCTGGGCCGGCGACATGCCTTCACACAGCGATGTGAAGCCCACGATGTCGGTGAACATGACGGTCAGTTCGCGTTCCTGGGGTTCGACGTCGGCCGCCTGTTCGCGGATCAGCTTCTCCAGCAGCTTGACCGGAATGTATTTCGCCGCCGCTTCCAGGCTTCGCACCATTGCATTGAACGAACGCGACAGCTGACCAATTTCTGCGATCCGGCTGTCGTCCATCATGCGCACGTCGCTGAAATCGAGCTTGCGCAGAGTTTGCGCCGTCTCTGAGGCACGGTTGACGGGCCGTGCAATTAGCCTCGACAGTGCCATGGCGGCGAGAAGCGACGCGACCAGCACCGCCAGAGCGACCCAGACCGACTTCAGAAAATGCTGCAGCGGCGCCTGGACCTCGTCGGCGCGCCGGTAGGCACCGAGATGGTCAGGGGCTCGGTGCCCAGCGGGTTGGCAACCTGCTTCAGGGCGACAAGATAGATGTTGCCGCGCAGCAGGAAGCGCTTGAGCGAGGCGCCCTCGATGCGCGAGACGTCGAGCGCCTTGACCGGTTCCGCGCTGGCAAGCCCGGCCAATACCGGATCGCCCAGTTCGTCGCCAAGGGGCAGCGCGCGTCCGGCAGCAAGCCCAACCGGCCCTCCCACGAGAAGCGGGTGAGCCAGTACCCGGTCGTCTCCCAGCAAGGCGAAGCTTACCACCTGGCTGGTGCCCGGATAGGCGTGGGCGAGGTAGGACATGGGCTCGATGGCGATCTCCACGGCGACCCGGCCCTGCATTCCGCCGCCAAGCTCCATCGGAAGTTCCACGCGGGTGACCGTTTGCCTGGCAGCTTGGCTGTAGTAGGGCGCTGAGAAAGGCTTTCCGGCAACGGCACGTTCGGCAACTGGCGATTGCCTGTGCCGGCCGACGCTTTGCCTGCCGGGGCGGTTTTCCAGCACCGTGGTGCCGGCGCGGGTGTACGAGAGGGTCAGGCCATCGGGATAGCTGGCCACAACATTCGCGATATTCTCGTCACTGATCATCATGCCCCGCATGATTGCCGACGCCTTTCCGGCCAGATCGTCATGGCCTTCAGGCTGCAACCCGGACAGCGTATCCCCAAGCCGGTAGGCCGCCATGCGGCTGCGGGTGAGGTACTCCATCATCGACCGCTCGACGGACCTTAGGTCGCGCTCTACGAGGCCCGATCCCAGGTCGGACAGCTGTTGCCGTCCCGACAGGAAGTTCAGCAAGATGACCAGTCCCAGCGCGCCCAGAAGGAGCGTCCCGAAGCCTGCGGTAATGATGCTGACGAGTCTGATCTGCATGGTGATCGATATATTGCAGCTGGAGCCGGTCGGTTGTGACGGGGGGTTATGCAGCGTGCCTGAGCAAATCGGAAAATGGAACTGGCGAGCCATGTCCGGGCAAATCTGCGTTGATCGCCGCGGCCAGCCACTACACAGTGGCCGGAACGACAAACGGCACGGGGCCATTCCATGCAAACCATCTTTGACGGTCACAACGACACGCTGCTCAGGCTGTGGCTCAACAATGATCGCGAGGGCAAGCGCTTTCTCGACGGCGATGAGGGTGGTCACATCGATTTGCCGCGGGCGCGCTCGGGTGGACTTGCCGGCGGGTTCTTCGCGATCTACACGCCGGCCAGCAAGGAGATACACTTCGACACCGATGACGGTGGGGTATGCGACGAGCCGCCCATCGGACCGGTGGATTCGGGCTGGGCGCGGGTTGCTACGTTTGAAATGGCGGCAATCCTGCTGCGCATGTGCGCCGCACGGCCCGACGCCATAAGACTGTGCCAGACGGTGGCCGAGATCGAGGAGGCCGAGGCGGCAGGCGCGATTGCCGCGATCATGCACGTCTCGAGGGCGCGGAGGCCATCGGCCCGGACCTTGGCGAGCTTGAGGTGCTGTACGCAGCCGGTTTTCGCTCGCTCGGGCCGGTATGGTCTAGGCCGAACATCTTCGGCACCGGCGTGCCGTTCCGGTTTCCGGCGGACCCGGAGCAGGGCTCGGGCCTGACCGACGCTGGCAAGGCGCTTGTCAAGCGATGTGATGAACTGGGCGTTCTGGTCGACCTCTCGCACATGAACGCAGATGGCTTCCGGGACATTGCGAAGATCAGTAGCAAACCGCTTGTGGCGACGCACTCCAACGTGCATGCGCTGTCCAATTCGTCGCGCAACCTGGTGGACTGGCAGCTGGACGCCATCCGCGACACCGGCGGCATTGCAGGATTGAATTATGCAGTGCCCTTCCTGCGCGAGGACGGGCGGCAAACGTCCGATACGCCGCTCACCACCATGATCCGGCACCTCGACTACATGCTTGAAAGGCTGGGTGAGGGCGGAGTGGCTCTGGGCTCGGACTTCGACGGCGCGCTAGTCCCTGCAGAGATCGGCGACGTGGCCGGCCTGCCGGCACTTGTAGGGGCAATGCGGCAGGCAGGCTATGGCGAAAAACTGGTGGCACGCATCTGCCGGAACAACTGGCTGGACGTGCTCAGGCGCACGATCGGCTGACCCCAAATTGGCGTATGCGGAGCAAACGTGCTACCTCTTGTTGCGTTGAGTCTGTTTCGCCTGGCCCGGGGTGGGTCTGGCGTTTCATGAGAAGGAGTAGCAGAGCCGGCTGCCGGGCATGATACGGCAAGCAAGCCGGAGGGGAGAAAAACATGTTCAAGCGCATCATGGCGCCGGTCGATCTTGCCCACCTGGACAAGCTCGAGCGCGCGCTGCAGGTAACTGCTGAAGAAGCAAAGCTCCACAATGCTGCAGTAACCTATGTCTCGGTATCGGCCGCTGCGCCAAGCGCGCTCGCCCATACGCCGGACGAATTCAAAGCAAGACTGAAAGATTTTGCCAGCCAGCAGGCGCTGGCACACGGCATCAATGCCACATCCCATGCCATTATCTCGCACGACCCCACGACCGACGTCGACAACGCCCTGCTGAAGTGCGTCAGCGATACCGGCGCCGACCTTGTCGTGATGGCATCACACCGGCCGGGGCTGGCCGATTATTTCTGGCCCTCGAACGGGGGCAAGATCGCGGCCCATACGAACGCATCGGTATTCATCGTGCGCGACGCCTGATGCCAGGCCGCAACGTACGCATTTCAAGAGTCATATTCAGGAAGGAGGCTGTCATGGCCGACCAGACTGCCAACCAGGGCATCCCCGAACCCGAGGGAACCGCGGAACTCATTAACACCGAATACGAGATCGGGCAGGACAATGTCGAGGGAACGCTTGGGCCATTCGGCTTCGACGTCCACAATCCGGTGTTCCTGATATCAGGCCTGTCGATTGTCGCTTTTGTATTCTATGCGCTTGCCCTGCCGGAACAGGCCAGCTCGTTCTTCGGCTGGCTGCGCCCGGCGCTGACCTCGAACTTCGACTGGTTCTTCCTTTGGTCGGCCAACATATTCGTGGTGTTCTGCCTCGCGCTGATCGTGAGCCCGTGGGGCAGCGTGCGCATCGGCGGGCCGGATGCACAGCCCGATTACGGCTACCCGGGCTGGTTCGCAATGCTGTTTGCCGCCGGCATGGGCATTGGTTTGATGTTCTTCGGCGTGCTGGAACCGGTTTATCACATGGCGATATCGCAACCACTCGGCGTGCCGTCGCCGATTGCCGAGGATGGAACGATAATTCCCGGCAACGTCGAAGCGGCCAAGCAGATGGGGCTCGCGGCAACGATCTATCACTGGGGCCTGCACCCCTGGGCGATCTATGCCATCGTGGCGCTGGCACTGGCGCTGTTCACCTACAACAAGGGTCTTCCGCTCACCATCCGTTCGGCGTTTTACCCGCTGCTGGGCGAGCGCGTTTGGGGCTGGTGGGGCCACATCATCGACACGCTGGCCGTGTTCGCCACGCTGTTCGGGCTGGCCACGTCGCTGGGCTTCGGCGCGCAGCAGGCCAATGCAGGCCTGGAGCACGTGTTCGGCATTCCCAACAACACCGGCGTGCAGATCGTGCTCATCACCCTGATAACCGGCATTGCGCTGTTTTCTGTGCTGCGCGGGCTTGATGGCGGTGTGAAACTGCTGTCGGAGATCAACATGATCGTGGCGGCGTTGCTGCTGGTGTTCGTGCTTGTCGCAGCCGGCCCGGTACTCATCCTGACCGATTTCTTCGAGGGACTGGTAGCCTACGCCAAGGACGTCATTCCGCTTTCGAACCCGCATGGGCGGCAGGATACGGACTACATGCAGGGCTGGACGGCATTCTACTGGGCGTGGTGGATTTCCTGGTCGCCGTTTGTCGGCATGTTCATCGCGCGCGTCAGCCGTGGCCGCACGGTGCGGGAATTTCTCACCTGCGTGCTGATCATTCCGAGCCTTGTCTGCATACTGTGGATGGCTGTCTTCGGCGGCGCCGCGGTCGACCAGGTGCTCAGCGACCCGGCAACCAGCGCGGTGAAGGCGCAGGTAATCGACAGTTACAATCCGCCGATTTCGCTGTTTGCCATGCTTGAAAGCCTGCCCATGGCAGCGATCACATCCACCATCGCCATCGTGTTGGTGATCGTGTTCTTCGTGACCTCGTCGGACTCCGGTTCGCTGGTCATCGATACGATCACGGCCGGCGGCAAGATCGACGCGCCTGTACCGCAGCGTGTGTTCTGGTGCACGTTCGAGGGCGCGGTGGCCATCGTGCTGCTGGTCGGCGGCGGGCTGACGGCTTTGCAGGCGATGGTCATCTCGACCGGCTTGCCGTTCACCGTCATCCTGCTGCTGATGTGCTGGGCGATCGTGAAGGGCCTGATGGCCGAAAAGCGGGTGAGCGGCTAGCCGCTCACTTCCGCCTTGTGGGCGGCGGCCAGTTCGGCCATCGAGTTGAAGCGGAAGGCCACGTCCGGCAGCTTGCCGGGGTTCATGGTCGCGCCGAAACCCTGCTTGTCGTGGCGGCGGTAGATCCAGCACGAGGTGAGGCCGTGGCGTGATCCGGGCACGTGGTCGTGGAACATGCTCTCGGCGGTGTGCAGGATGTCCTTCTTGCCGATGCCGCGGGCGGCCAGGTGTTCCAGCATGTACTCGAAATTGCGGTCCGACGGCTTGTAGGAGCCGATGTCCTCAGCCGTGTAGATGGCGTCGAACTCCACCCCCAGCTTCTGGTTGCTGGCGGCGAAGCTGACATTGTCCACGTTCGACAGGATGACCAGCTTGTAGTGCTGCTTGAGGTAGGCGAGCGCCTCTGCGGAGTCCGGGAAGGCCGGCCAGTTCAGCACCGATGCGCCGTAGGCAGCACATTCCTCAGGCGAAGCATGGAGGCCCCATTCCTCGGCCAGCCGCTTGTAGACGATGGAGAGCAGGTGCGAATAGCGGTAGCCCGGCGTCCAGCGCTGTTGGGTCGACTCGTGGCGGGCATGCGCCTCCAGTACCTGGTCTCGGGTGAGCGGGGTGGCAAGGCGCGAGGTCAGGGGCTTCAGCCCCTCGAACATGCCGGTTTCCCAATCGATCAGGGTGCCGTAGCAATCGAAGGTGAGGGCCTTGAAGTCGCTAAGTTTCATCGCAAGTCTCCGGGTGTGCACTGATTGGCGGCTGTTTAAGCACAACAGGCGAGGCCTTGTCATGGGTCCACGCGGTGAAAGCTTTTGCGCCGGGCCCGGCTTGTGCTAGGTCAGTCCCGGTGCAGCATCTGACGGGAGTGACGGCAACAATGCGCGGCCTCGATCATATCGTACACTGCGTGCAGGATTTCGACGGGGTTCGGCTGACGATGGCGCAAGCGGGCTTCACGCTGACGCCTCCGGCAGAACACCCGTTCGGCACCGGCAACTCGCTGGTGCAGCTCGACGGCTTCTTCATCGAACTGCTGCACATTCCCAACCCGCAACTGATCCCGCCTGCAACGGAAGGACAGTTCTCGTTTGCGCGTTTCAACCAGGCCTACATGGAAGGCGGCCGCGAGGGCGCGTCGATGCTGGTGTTCGAAAGCACCGGCGCACGCGCCGACCAGCAGGCCTTCGCCGAAGCCGGTCTCGACACTTACGCGCCGTTCGACTTTTCCCGGAAAGCGCGACTGCCCGGCGGCGATGAGGTCACAGTGGGCTTTTCTCTGGCGTTCGTGACCCATTCAGACATGCCGCGTGCGGTATTCTTCACTTGCCAGCAGCATGCGCCGGAGCACTTTTGGAAACCTGAATATCAACGTCACTCCAACACCGCGGTGAGCATCGGCGAGGTGGCGCTGGTGTGCGAACAGCCGCTGCACTATGCCGGCTTCCTGGGCGCGCTCACGGGGCGGGAACCGGTGCAGGAACAAACCCACGCGGTGCGCTTCGAGACGCCGCGCGGCTGGCTCACCGCATATCAGCCGCAGGCATTCGCGCAAGCCTATGGTCATGCCGCGCCGTCACTGGTGGATGGGCCGGTGTTCGGCGGATATCGCATCGAGGTCGAGAACCGCGAGGTGGCGCTGTCGTGCCTGGAGGCTGCCGGCATCGCCTGGCAGCCCACGCCGTCGGGTCACGCCATCGGGCCGGATGTGGCCGGCGGTGCGGTGATCGCGTTTTCCGAGGTATTCTGAAGCCATGCTCGACACGGCGCGAACCGGCATTGAAAACCATCAGGCCATGATCGACGAACGCGGGGGGCAGGCACCGCTGCACACCTCGCTGGCGATTCGACTGATCGAGGTATGCGACGGCTATGCGGTGTTCGAGGGAATGCGATCGGCCGACTACTACAATCCGCAAGGAACGGTGCATGGCGGCTGGATCACCGCGATCCTTGACAGCGCGCTGGGGTGTGCCGTGCATACGCAGCTTGAAGCCGGCAAGGGCTACACGACGCTGGAGCTCAAGGTGAACATGGTGCGCGCCGTGTCTGCTGAAACCGGCCGGGTGGCGCCGCGCGGCGAGGTGGTTCACCTGGGCCGGCGCACTGCCACGTCCGAGGCGAAGCTGGTGGACGGTGACGGCAAGCTGCTGGCGCACGCGAGTTGTACGTGCCTGATACTCTGATCATCGGAGCAGGGGCGGCGGGGCTTATGTGCGCCACGCACGCCGGGGCAAGGGGCGGATCGGTGCTGGTCATCGACCATAACGCCAATCCGGGTGAGAAAATCCGCATAAGTGGCAACGGCCGTTGCAATTTCACCAATCTGGAGTGCCGTCCTGACCG
The DNA here is from genome assembly GCA_024642465.1 of Alphaproteobacteria bacterium. Taxonomy (GTDB): domain Bacteria; phylum Pseudomonadota; class Alphaproteobacteria; order Rhizobiales; family Aestuariivirgaceae; genus Anderseniella. The sequence goes on along the minus strand of JAHEBA010000060.1, from coordinate 2,665 downwards.
GTTCCTCTCGAACAATCCGCATTTCGCCCGTTCGGCGCTGAGCCGCTATACGCAAGCCGACTTCGTGAAGCTGGTGGAGCGGCACAAGATCGCCTACCACGAGAAGACGCTCGGACAACTGTTCTGTGATGACAGCGCTAAGCAGATCATCCGGATGCTGCTGGACGAGATGTCGGCTGCCGGCGCAAAACTGCGTCTTGAAACTTCCGTTGCCGCGATCCGCAAGCTGGAAACCGGCTTCGAGGTGGATCTTGAGCAGGGCGGCCGACGCGAGACTGTGACTGCGCGCAACCTCATCATCGCATGCGGCGGCAAGTCGATTCCGAAGATGGGCGCCACCGGGTTTGGCTACCGGGTCGCGGAGCAGTTCGACCTTGCAGTGACGGAAACCCGTGCCGGGCTGGTGCCGTTGGTGTTCGGTGACGACGTGAAAGCCAGGCTCGGCGCCCTGGCAGGGCTTGCGGCTGACGCGGCGGTGAGATGCGGCAAGGCGAAGTTCGAGGAGGCCGTGCTGTTCACGCACCGGGGTCTGTCAGGCCCGGCGATCCTGCAGGTTTCAACATACTGGAGGGAGAAGGAACCGGTCAGCGTGGACCTGCTGCCCGGCCACAGCGCAGACGCGGTCATTGCGGACCTGAGGCAGCGCGAGGGGCGCCGGCAGGTTCAGGTGGCGCTCGGCGAGGTGTTGCCGAAGCGGCTGGCCGACCTTGTTGCGGACGAGGCCGGCGTGGCGCGGTTCAACCTGGCGGACCTGTCGAAGCAGCAGATATTGGCCCTGTGCGAAGCGCTGCGGAACTGGCATCTTTGGCCGGTTGGCACGGAAGGCTACCGGACGGCCGAAGTCACCGTCGGCGGGGTGGATACGGCCGGCTTCGACCAGAAGACGATGCAGGCGCGCCATGTGCCTGGCTTGTACTTCATCGGCGAAGTGGTGGATGTGACCGGCTGGCTGGGCGGATACAATTTCCAGTGGGCATGGTCATCAGGCTGGGTGGCCGGCCAGGCAGTTGCGGAGCAGGGTGCATGAGCGATCACAGGAACGAATTGGGGCAGCCGATCGGCTTTCCGGTGCCGGACTGGACGGCACGGCCGCGCCCGCCGCGCGAGGCAATGGACGGCCGGTACGTTCGGCTTGAGCCGGTCATGGTGGAACGCCATGCGGCGGACCTGTTCGAGGCCTTCAGCGCCGACCTGGAAGGACGCATCTGGACCTATCTGCCCTATGGCCCGTTTGCCAGTCTGGACGAGACGGCGCAATGGATGGCAAGGACCTGCCTCGGTGATGATCCGCTGTTTCACGCCATTGTCGACAAGGCGACGGGCAAGGCGCCGGGCGTTGCGAGCTACCTGCGCATCGAGCCGGCGGTGGGCGTGATCGAGGTGGGACACATCAACTATGCACCTGCGCTCCAAAAGACGCGCGGCGCGACGGAAGCGATGTACCTGATGATGGCCCGGGTGTTCGACGAGCTTGGCTACCGGCGCTACGAGTGGAAATGTGATGCGCTCAACGCGCCGTCGCGGGCGGCGGCTGAGCGGCTCGGTTTCAGCTACGAAGGGCTGTTCCGGCAGGCAACGATGTACAAGGGCCGTAACCGGGACACGGCGTGGTATTCGATCATCGGCACCGAATGGCCGCGGATCAAGGCGGCACTCGAGGCGTGGCTTGACCCGGCGAACTTCGATAGTGACGGCAGACAGAAGCAGCCGCTACGGGCAGGCCGCTGAGACCTGCCCGGGTTTGGCCGTCAGTTGAGCTTCATCGCCATTTCGGCAATGCGCGCACCGTAGAGGCGGGCGGTTTCCATGTCGCCCTTGGCTGCGCCTTCTTCAGGCGAGGCGTCGGATGGCGCAATGGCCAGCGCACCTGTCATGCCGCCGGTCCAGCCGGCATCGTCGGGGCCATTGGCCTTGGCGTTGGCGGGCATGACCGCAGTGCCCGCCCATACCATCGAATGCTGCATGGCGAGCGTAACGAAGTAGGAGATTGTCGAGGCCTTGTCGCCATTGGTGGTGATGGAGGTGGTGAAGCCGCCGGCGATCTTGTTCTTCCACTCCTGGCTGAACCACGGCTTGGACGAAGCGTCCGCAACCCTTTTGAGCTGCCAGGCCGGCCCGCCCATATATGTGGGGCTGCCGAACACGATGGCCTTGGCGTCCTTCAGCTTGTCCCAGCCGACGTCCGGCAGGTCGCCATTCTCGTCGATGCGCAGCACGTCGACTTTGGTACCCTGGATGGAACTGGCGCCAACCTCGAGGGCTTCCGCCTGCTTGACGGTGTGGCCGTAGCCGGAGAAATACAGGATGGCAACGTCGGTCATTGTTCATGCTCCTTCTGGTGCCGGAGGCGTGAATGACCGGGCAGGTTGAGTTGTCGGGGACAGTTGAAATAAGTGCTTTAGTTTCTTTTGAAAAGTAGGTACTTTGAAGTTACTAAAGCACCTTCAGGTAAGCGGGAGTGCGCAAATGGCGAACGTGAAGCACACGGGCTGCTGCCCGATGGATGACATCCTGCGGCTCATCATGGGGCCATGGACGACCTATATCCTGTGGCTGCTGGAGTCGGAAGGCGACCTGCGGTTCGGCGAGCTGAAGAAGCGCATGCCGAAGATCTCCTCTAAGGTGCTGACCGAGCGGCTGCGGATGCTGGAAGAGGCGGGGCTGT
>JAHEBA010000177.1 GCA_024642465.1 Alphaproteobacteria bacterium | reverse complement strand
CGTCCATGACAGCATCGCAGAAGGGGATTGCCCCGATGATCGTGCAACGGCCCGAGCTCTGCTCACAGCCTTGGCTGAATAAATCGACTCTCTCCAAGTTTGCTTTTGGTTCGATCCCGCCCTAAGACGACCGAAAATGGCAGATACTGTTGAAAAAGTCGGTCTTGCGGCCGTGTGGCAGAAATTTTTGGCCATACAGTGCGTGCAGCAATTTGGGGCCGAAAGGGGTGAATAGCAACGACCATTGCTGGCACGAAGCAGACGGATTGGACGGTCGGATAGATAGTCCGCTTTCGGAGCAACAGCAGACGCTCTCAGTGCCAATCAAAACCGACCGCTCCTGACCCACAGCGGCCATATTCGGCTCTTGCCGCTGCCCGGCTTAGCATCAAGTTCAGACAGATGACGTCAATTGCCATGATGCCACTTGTAACGGGGTCCGACGGACGCCATATACGATTAGTATGTAAAGCACATGTCTGGCGTCGCCCCGATAAACCGGTTAGCCGACTTGATCAGACCTCTCCTGACAATGTGAGCGATGTACGCCATCCTGGCAGCCACAAGGTGTGGCTCGCGGGATGCTCCTTGAAAGGGAAGCAAGTGATTACCGGAACAGTGAAATTCTTCAACGCGAGCAAGGGCTTTGGCTTCATCGAGCCAGAAGACGGTTCCAAGGACGCCTTTGTTCACGCCACCGCGCTGGAACGCGCAGGCATGTCCAGTCTGTCTGAGGGCCAGAAGGTTTGATTCGAGCTGGTATCTGATGCCCGCTCCGGGAAGATGTCAGCTGACAAGCTGGAACTCGTGTCCTGAAGCATTGCTGCCAGATCCTATCTGGCAGCTCCTAGAACATAATTCTGCATCGCACGCATGAGCGCCGACCACGGATGTACTGGCGGCCTGTGCAAGCCCCTTCGTGGGGACAGTGCTGGATGCAGGACAAGACGCTTAACGTCTTGCGGCCCCGTAGCTCACCGCAGCGACGGGGCCTTTGTTTTTCCACTTCCGTCTTGCAGTGCCGCAATTCAACCCAGCAGGAGTAGGCAGTCATGGCCAAAGGTCAAATGCGCGGAAATCGCGAACCCAAAAAGCCGAAGCAAGTGAAGAAGCCCGTGGAACCTGCTCCGTCAGAGAGCCTCACCAAGGGCATGCTGTATGCAACCGGCGGCAAGGGAAACAAGGGAAAGAAATGAGATCATCACCATGACGGCGCGCACAACGGAAAGCACTGTCACTTTCGCACACCAATTCAACCTGTCACATCTGGACGGCCCCCTACCTGCGGGAACGTACCGTCTGGTCGTCGTCGACGAGGAAGTACCGGGATTGTCGTTCATAGCGTACCGGCGGTCTTACACCATGCTGCACGTGCCTGCTGTATCGGCTTATGCCGGCAAGTCACAGGTGTTCACGGTCGACAAGGATGAGCTGGAGGCGGCGCTAAGGGCGGATCAGGCAAACTACACCCGTCAAGAAGAGGCGTAATGTTATGCAATACCTTGGCAGTCTAACAGGAGAAGGGTTTGTCCTGCACAACGGTCTGGAGCTAACCCGGGTACAGTTCGAGTTCGATGGTTATTCCACGAGTCATGCGGGCGTCATTTGCAACGGCGAAATCCGAATGCCAGCGATGATGCTCAAGACGATATTCCCGCTGCGAACGATGCAACTGCGAACCGACGAGGGCCGCATGCTGGAGCTGAGGTTTTCGGATAGGAAGATCGGGCCTGATCAGGAAGCGGCACATGTCGATGTCAGGGGCGAGATCCCTGGAAATGACAGACGAGAGTGGCTTAAAGGGCGCGGCAATAACCGGCCAACTCGAACTGGGTTGGCAACGAAGCCCGCTAGCGGACTTGGCACGGTCAGCAAGACCTCAACCTACTATAGTTCATTTGACCTTGGCAAAGCGCGCTCGCGCAGGGTGGCCAGATGACCGCTCACTTTCCAACTTTCGAGTTCAAATTCGGTGGACTGACCAGGCTTCTTATCCTGGTCATTGCCATCATTTGTTCGCAGCCAGACTTGCTCTTCGCGGAAAATGCATCTTCATCGCAGATGCCCACCAATGCTCATGCTGCACCATACGGCACAGGCTGGGAATGTGATTACGGGTATCGCGCCAGCGGGTCAGGTTGTAGCAAAATGACCAAGCCTGCCAATGCCCACTTCAATAGCTACTACTCGGGCTCAGGTTGGCAATGCGACCGCGGTTTTCGCCGGTCAGAGAGTGTCTGTATCGCCATAACCATTCCGGAACATGCTTACCTGAATGCCTCAGGTGATCGATGGGAATGCGACCGTGGTTACAATCGTTCGCCGAGCGGATGTGAAAAGATCAAGGTGCCTGCCAACGGATATCTTACGGAATCCTCCTACACTACAGGCTGGAAGTGTGAACGAGGATATCAAGCGCAAGCTGACAAGTGCGTGGCGATTGAAGTTCCGGCCAACGCCTTCCTTTCGGAACGGTCCTATGGAACTGGTTGGCAATGCAACCGTGGCTTTCGTGAGGAAGATGGCGCCTGCGTTCCCGTGAATATCCCGGCCAATGCCTACCCTCACGATGTCTTCTCTGGATTGGGTTGGGATTGTGAACGAGGCTATCGGCAGGCTGGGGATCTCTGTCAACAGGTCATTGTTCCGGAGAATGCACATCTCGACTATTCCGGCTCAGACTGGGATTGCAATCCACCGTTCCAGAAGGATTCGTATCGCTGCCGTTTCCCTCAGTGACTGAGCTCCGTGACGCTCGGCAGGCAGCCAGAATCAGTCAAGTTCAATGCGACTGACGTTTCAAATCAACTTATTGCTCTGAAAGGAATATCTTCTGAAGGTTTTTGTCCGGGATAACAATGTCGATCAAGCTCTGCGGATCCTCAAAAAGAAGCTTCAGCGAGAGGGTGTATTTCGCGATATCAGAAAAGGTAGAGCCTATGAGAAACCGTCCGAAAAGAGGGCTCGCAAGATGGCCGAGGCCGTAAGGCGACGGCGCAAGCTCGAACGCAAGAAAGCGCAGCGAGAAGGCATTGTGCCTCCAAGACGGAAGTCCCGAACACAAACATGACCAAGGCCTTCGAATGAAATCCGTAAAAGTTATGCTTGAGATCACGTGAGCGCCAGTGTCGGCAACTGACGCCGCGAACAGTTCCTCGGAGAAGGCAACGAGGTGGCCAAACAGTGCTGTCAGGCGATGATTTTCCGAGAAGCGGATATGGCAAATCTCGGCACATAGCGGACTTTACTTACCGCCGACCAGAATGTCCGCTGTGGTTGGTAAATCCAATATATGGTTGGCAAGCGAGGCACTCGATCAGTGATCCCATTGAGCCTTAGAAATGCTGTCGAAGGGTTGTTAGATTGACAGCCAACAAAGCGCTTACTGCTGCCACAGCCACTCAGCTCATGTTGGTGACGTCATAGGTCCAGACGCGAAATGATTTCAGGGTATGAGGCCCGAAGGAATTGATGAGTGGAACGTCGGCCGCATCACGGCCCCTCGCCACCTGAATGCGGCCAATGCGGGGAGTGTTGTTTCGAGGGTCGAAAGCCATCCAGTTACCTCCTAGATAGACCTCCATCCATGCGGAAAAATCCATTGGATCAAGAATCGGGACGCCTATATCGCCAAGGTGACCGTTCACATAGCGCGCCGGGATATTCATGCAGCGGCAGAACGCAATCGCCAGATGGGCATAGTCGCGGCAAACGCCGACCCCTTCCTCATGGGCTTCCTTGGCCGTACGGGTAGCGCGGGCATTTTCGTACCCAAATTTGAGATGGCTGTGAACGTAATCGCAGATAGCCTGAACACGTGACCAGCCCGGTTTTGTATTTCCGAACAGATCCCAAGCTGTCTGACTGAGCATATCAGTCTCACAATACCGGCTGCCAAGCAGATATACCAGGCATTCATCCGGAAGCTCTTCAATCGGAATTTCCCCGGCATTCAAATGAACCGGATCATGAAAACCGGAATCTCTGACTACACCGTCCGCCCAGATGGAGAAATCGCCTTCCGGCGCGGTGAATCGTCGGCAGACATTACCGAACATATCGATATAGGTATGCGTCGGAACTTCTGGCGTGGAGACAACCTGCTCTGGTGAAACCATGTGTCCATAGTGCTCTGGACGAACGTCCATCAGACTCACCATCGGGGTCCGTGCTTTGCAGTGCAAGGCGATATCATAACCAAAGCGGATGAGCATGAACACTTTTAGCAGTGACCGCCCGCCGGGGCCAACTCGGATTTGAGCATTCGAACAGAAGGCCCTTTCCGACTCTAGGGCAGGTTTTCGATACAGTTACCGGTTGATGCCGGTCTGTTTATGCCACAACGAACGGAACTGATGCTGTTGATTGTCCCTCGGCTGACATCGTGATCTTCCAAG
>JAHEBA010000059.1 GCA_024642465.1 Alphaproteobacteria bacterium | reverse complement strand
AAATGGCGGAGAGAGGGGGATTCGAACCCCCGGAACGCTTGCGCGCTCAACGGTTTTCGAGACCGCCCCATTCAACCACTCTGGCACCTCTCCGTGATGCTGCTGGGCGCTCCGGCAAGCCGGACGCCCCTCAGGGCAGGCGACCTGATACAGGATTGAACAGCCTGCATCAAGCCCGACCAGACAACTTCGCCAAACTTTGTTGGCCAGACAGCGAGAGGCCAGGCGCGCCGGTCAGCGAGCCTGGCCCCCTTGAGGTGCAGACGGCCTCAAGTGTGGTTCGGGCCGTCGTCGGTTCCGCGGCCCCGGCCACGTCCGCCCTTGTCGTCACCCGCATCATGACCTGCGCCGTCATCGGCGCCGCGACCGCGGCGTGCCAGCACGTCGCTTGACAGCTGCATCATGGCCGGTTCGGCAAACAGCCCGCTTTAGGGAGCATATTGGCTGGCTGAAGCTACGGTGGTGGAAACGAGCAGGGCGGCAAGCCCGGGCAGTACAAGTTTAAGCATTCTGGATTCCTCCTGATGTCCCCTCGATTGAAGCCCGCACGCTGGTCGGGCATGAGGCGACCCTGCGCTACCCTTGCTGGCAGAAACCTGACGCGGACGGTCAACCAACTGTCAGGTAGCGCGCCCGTGTTTTGCTTGACTTCCACAGGGGTGCGATATAGGTAAGCGCCGAACCCGCTCATGAGCACAGTGCTTGTGGGCGGAAAACGCGCTGCCCTAGGTTTGCAAAAACAATAAAAAATCCAAGCCTGGCAAGACCTTAGCATGGTCCGCTGCTGGCACCGGAGGGCGCGGGATGAGAAAAGACAAGGACGTTTGAAATGTACGCAGTCATCAAGACCGGCGGCAAGCAGTATCGCGTTGCAGCCGAAGATGTCATCGAAATCGAGCGCACTGGCGCCAATGAAGGTGACATTGTCGAATTTCCCGTGCTGATGCTGGCCGGCGAAGGCAATGTCGAGGTCGGCACCCCGACCGTCGATGGCGCCACCGTGGCAGGCCAGGTAACGGCACTGACCCGCGGCCCGAAGATCATCATCTTCAAGAAGCGCCGCCGCAAGCACTACCGCCGCAAGAACGGCCACCGCCAGGACCTGATGACGGTGCAGATCACCGAGATCCTGACCGGCGGCAAGAAGCCGTCCAAGAAGGCCGCTGCACCCGCCACCAAGAAGGAAGCAGCCCCCAAGGCCGCTGAAGCCGCTGCCGGCGTCAAGGACGACGTCGAACTGATCGGCGGCGTTGGACCGGCCCTGAAGAAGAAGCTGGCCGACGTCGGCGTCACCACGCTGAGCCAGATCGCCGCGATGAGCGCTGCCGACATGTCCAAGCTGGACGAAGACCTGAAGCTGGGTAGCCGCACCGAGCGCGAGGAGTGGGTCGAGCAGGCTAAGGAACTCCTGGCCGGCAAGCCCGCCCGCGCTAAGGTCGACCAGGCCAAGCAGTAAGTATCACCGGATCTGAAGGAGCAGACAGATGGCTCACAAAAAAGCAGGCGGTTCATCCCGCAACGGCCGCGACAGCGAAGGCCGGCGCCTCGGCGTCAAGAAGTTCGGTGGCGAGCGCGTCATTCCGGGCAACATCATCATCCGCCAGCGTGGCACCAAGTGGCACCCCGGCACCGGCGTCGGCATCGGCAAGGACCACACCATCTTCGCCACCAGCGAAGGTCATGTGGAATTCCGCGCACGCGCCAACGGCCGCACCTATGTGTCGGTCATGCCTATGCCGCAGGCTGCCGAATAACGAGCGCCCGCGAGCAGCATTTCCGCCGGCGCCCATCGCCCCGGTGGATTGCAGACAGGATCAGGACGGGGAGATGGAGCGCCATCTCCCCGTTTCCTTTTGGACCCTGACAAATGACTGAAAACATCGAGACTGACAGGCTCATCCTGCGCACGCCCAAACCGAGTGACGTCGAGCGCATCACGGCGATTGCAAACAACTGGCGCATCGCCTCGATGCTGGGGCTGATGCCGCATCCCTTCACCCAGCGCGACGCCATGGACTTCATCGTCCGCATCGCCAGCCTGCCTGCAGATGCGGCCCAGTTCGCCATCACGCTCAAGCATGAAGACGGGCTGCTGATCGGCGGAGCGGGATACGGCCCCGCCCATGCGCAGCCGCAAGGCTACGGCCCCGAAACGGACTTCGGTTACTGGCTGGCCGAAGACTACTGGGGCAAGGGTTACGCCAGCGAAGCCGCCGCCGCGGTGCTCGATCACGCCTTTACCCACACCCCTATCGGCCTGCTCTCGACCGACTACAACCTCGAAAACGCTGGTTCGAAACGGGTGCTGGAGAAGTTGGGCTTCGAGGCAGTGGGTCAGCGCACCCGCTATTCACTGGCCCAAGGCGCTGATATGAACACCATGAACATGCACCTGCCGCGCGGCCGCTGGCAGGCCATGAAGGAACAGGCAGCATGAAGTTTCTCGACCAGGCCAAGGTTTACGTGCGCTCCGGCAACGGCGGCGCCGGCTGCGTGTCGTTCCGGCGCGAGAAATTCATCGAGTACGGCGGGCCCGACGGGGGCGACGGCGGCCGCGGTGGACACGTCTTCATCGAGGCTACCAACGGTCTCAACACGCTGATCGACTATCGCTACCAGCAGCACTTCAAGGCCGGCACCGGCGTGCACGGCATGGGCCGCAACCGCACCGGTGCAGCCGGTGACGACGTGGTGCTGAAGGTACCCGTCGGCACCCAGGTGCTGGAAGAAGACGGCGAGACGCTGATCGCCGACCTGACCGAGGGAGGCCAGCGCGTGCGCCTGCTGCGCGGCGGCAATGGCGGCTGGGGCAATGCCCGTTTCAAGTCGTCCACCAACCAGGCCCCGCGCCATGCCAACCCCGGCGAGGAAGGCCAGGAGATGTGGGTGTGGCTGCGCCTCAAGCTGATCGCGGACGCCGGCCTCGTCGGCCTGCCCAATGCCGGCAAGTCGACGCTTTTGTCGGTCGTCTCCGCCGCCAAGCCCAAGATCGCCGACTACCCGTTCACCACGCTGGTGCCGAACCTGGGCGTGGTGTCGGTCGACACCGCGTCGTTCGTGCTCGCCGACATTCCGGGCCTGATCGAAGGCGCTCATGAAGGCGTCGGGCTGGGCGACCGCTTCCTCGGCCACGTCGAGCGCTGCGCCTGCCTGCTGCACCTGATCGACGCCTCGCAGGACGACCCTGTCGAGGCCTGGCGCATCGTGCGCGGCGAAATCGAAGCTTATGCGGAAGAGCTCGCAGACAAGCCTGAACTCATCGTCTTCTCCAAGGCCGATATCGTCGAGCCCGAAGAACTGAAGAAGAAGCGCAAGGCCTTCCAGAAGGCAACCGGCCAGGTGCCGCTGGTGATATCTGCCGCCACCGGCCAGGGCGTGCACGTTGCCATGGGCAAGCTGCTCGAAATGATCCGCGCCAACCGTCCCGCCTCCCCGCAGTCGCAAGAGGACGCCCCGGAGGACCAGCCCGAGGAGGACGAAACGTGGCGGCCCTGACCGGCAATCTTGCCAGCGCCACCCGGCTGGTCGTCAAGATCGGCTCGGCCATGCTCGTCAACCCTGACGGCAGTTTGCGCGAAGGCTGGCTCGAAGGCCTGGCCCTCGACATTGCCGAAGCGCGCGCGCGCGGCACGCAGGTGATCGTGGTGTCCTCCGGCGCCATCGCGCTGGGCCGCCGCCGGCTTGGCCTGCCGAAGGGCAAGCTGAAGCTGGAGCAGAGCCAGGCAGCCGCGGCTGTCGGCCAGATCGCGCTGGCGCAAGGCTGGCAGCAGGCGCTCGCCGCGCATGGTCTTGTCGCCGCACAGGTGCTGCTGACGCTGACCGACACCGAGGAGCGCCGCCGCTACCTCAACGCCCGCGCCACGCTGAATACCCTGCTCGACCGCGGTGCCGTGCCGGTCATCAACGAGAACGACACCGTCGCCACCTCCGAGATCCGCTATGGCGACAATGACCGCCTCGCTGCCCGGGTAAGCTCCATGATGTCGGCAAGCTGCCTGGTGCTGCTGTCAGACGTGGACGGTCTTTACACCGCTCCTCCCGGCTCGCCCGGCGCCGAGTTCATCGAACTGGTCGAGGAAGTCACCGGCGACATCGTCTCGATGGCCGGCGCGCCCGTGTCCGGCATGGGCTCTGGCGGCATGGTCACCAAGATCGAGGCCGCCCGCATCGCCACCGGCGCAGGCGCCAGCATGGTCATCACCTCCGGCCACGAGGACCGGCCCCTGTCGCGCGTACTGTCAGGTGCGCGGGCCACATGGTTCATCGCCCACGGCAATCCCGCCACCGCCCGCAAGCGCTGGATCGCCGGCTCGCTCGAGCCGGCCGGCCACATCATCGTCGACGATGGCGCGGCGGGTGCGCTGATGAAGGGGCGCAGCCTGCTGCCTGCCGGGGTCAAGCGCGTCAGCGGCAGTTTCAGCCGTGGCGACACGGTGGCCATCGTCACCGAAGCCGGTGTCGAGATTGCCCGCGGCCTGATTGCGTGGGATGCGGCCGATGCCGCCACCATTGCCGGGCGCAAGTCGTCGGACATCGAGAAACTTCTGGGCCTGACAGGGCGCGATGAAATGGTGCATCGTGACGACCTGGTGATGACCGGAAAGGAGCGCACATGAACGTCGCTGCCAACGTGAAGCCGCTCGAGGCACAGATGCTGGCGCTGGGCAAGGCCGCCCGCGATGCCGCGCATGAACTGGCCATTGCCTCCACGGACCGGAAGAACGCTGCCTTGAAGGCCATGGCCGCCGCCATCCGCGCACGCAAGCACGCGCTTCTCGAAGCCAATGCCCACGACGTGGCCCGCACCAGAGAGGCAGGCAAGCCCGCCTCGTTCATCGACCGGCTAACCCTGACCCCGGACCGCATCGAGGCCATGGCCAAAGGACTGGAGGACGTCGCCGCCCTGCCCGATCCCGTTGGCGAAGTGATGGCCAACTGGCAGCGTCCCAATGGCCTGGACCTGACCCGCATCCGCGTGCCAATCGGCGTCATCGGCATCATCTATGAAAGCCGGCCCAATGTGACCGCAGATGCCGGTGCGCTGGCCATGAAGTCCGGCAACGCCGCCATCCTGCGCGGCGGATCCGACAGCCACGACAGTTCGTCGCTCATCGTCGAGTGCCTGCAGCAAGGCCTGCGCGAGGCCGGCCTTCCCGAAGCCGCTATCCAGATGGTGCCGACCGCCGAGCGTGCTGCCGTCGGCATGATGCTGGCAGGCCTTGGCGGCACAGTTGATCTGATCGTGCCGCGCGGCGGCAAGTCGCTGGTCGGCCGCGTTCAGGAGGAAGCCCGCGTGCCGGTGTTCGCCCACCTTGAAGGCATCTGCCACATCTACGTGGACAAGGCCGCTGACCTGGATATGGCCGTCAACGTGATCACCAATGCCAAGATGCGCCGCACCGGCGTCTGCGGCGCTGCCGAGTGCCTGTTGATACACAAGGACGTGGTCCAATCCCACGCGCCGGCCATCGTCGCCGCCTTGCGTGACAAGGCTTGCGAGGTTCACGCCGATGCCGCCATCGCTGCCGTGGCGCGAGACATCGTGCCGGCCAATGAGGCTGACTGGGGCCATGAGTTCCTCGATGCCGTGATCGCTGCGAAGACCGTCGCCAGCATCGATGAAGCCATGCACCATATCGCCCGCTACGGCTCGCAGCACACCGACTGCATCATCACCAATGATGCCGAGGCCGCCGCCCGCTTCCTCAACGAGGTCGACAGCGCCATCGTCGTGCACAACGCCTCGACCCAGTTCGCCGACGGCGGCGAGTTCGGCTTCGGCGCCGAGATCGGCATCGCCACCGGCAAGCTGCACGCGCGTGGCCCCGTCGGGCTGGAACAGCTCACCACCTTCAAGTACCAGGTGCGCGGCTCCGGCCAGACCCGGCCCTGAACCCCGGCACCCGCACTCATCATGGCGCCTGTTTCCACCCTTTACTCCGTGCCCCGCGTCGCCGGCCGCCGCATCGGCCTGTTCGGCGGTTCGTTCAACCCGGCCCACGCCGGCCATGTCGCCGTGTCCGAAGAAGCGCTGAAGCGGCTGCAACTCGATGAAGTCTGGTGGATGGTTTCGCCGCAGAACCCGCTGAAGCCTTCTGCCGATACCGCCGACTTCAACCAGCGCCTGGCCCATGCCCGCGCGATCGCCACCCATCCGCGCATGCGCGTCACCGGGCTGGAAGCGAAACTCGGCACCCGCACCACCGCCCAGACCTTTGCTGCGCTGGCTCCCATGTTCGAGCTCGGCCACTTCGTGTGGATCATGGGCGCAGACAGCTTTGCTGGCCTGCACAAGTGGAACGACTGGCGCGAGATTCCGCCCACCTTGCCGCTGGCCGTGTTCGCCCGCCCCGGTTGGTCGCTGAAGGCGCTCGGATCACCTGCCGCCACCTTGCTCGCAAGACACCGCCTCGACAGCTCCGATGCCGCCTTGCTGGCTGGCATGCGTCCGCCCGCCTGGGTATTTCTCAACATGCCGCTGAGGTACGAAAGCTCCACCGAAATCCGCAACCGGCGGCCTTGAACCGCGGCTCTTTCATCGCCATGTCACACTCGCCGGGTTGAATTGGTGCTGTATTGGGCGTAACGTTTGAGTCGTTCCAGTCCACGTGTAGCGGAAGAAGGCACCAAGCACCCCGTGCAGCCAGACCGTAGACAACCGATACCTGCCAGGCGGCAATGGCGCTTGCCTCGCAGTCATCATGAGGACCAAACCACTGACAAGCCAAGCCATGACTAGCGGCTCGCGTTCGCCAGCCGCCAAGCCCGCCCCTGCACGCAGCCGCAGCAAGGCCAAACCCTCCCTCGCCAAGCTCATCGTGTCGTCGCTCGAAGACGCCAAGGCCGAAGAGATCGTCACCATCGACCTCAACGGCAAGGCGGCGCTGGCCGACAGCATGATCGTCGCTTCCGGACGCTCCAACCGGCACGTGGCGGCCATTGCCGACCAGCTGCAGGATGCGCTCAAGGAAGCCGGCTACAAGAGCGTCTCGGTCGAGGGCCTGCCCCACTGCGACTGGGTCGTGCTGGATGCCGGCGATGTGATCGTGCACATCTTCCGGCCCGAGGTCCGCAGCTTTTACAACATCGAGAAGCTTTGGTCGCCCAACGCACCGGCAGACACCACGCTGGCCTGAGCCTCGCGTGAAGATTACCATCGCAGCCATCGGGCGGATGAAGTCCGGCCCGGAGGCAGACCTGCTTGACACCTACCTGGCCCGGGCCCGCCAGCAGGGCCGGGCAGCCGGCATCACCGCCGTATCGGTCGTCGACACACCCGAAAGCCGCAAGGCCACAGCCAATGCCCGCAAGGACGAGGAAGCCCGGTGGCTGATTGACACTGCCGGAGACGGCGCCTGCCTCATCGCGTTGGACGAACGCGGCAAGACCATGTCCAGCGACGAGTTCGCCAGCCTAATACGCGCCGGGCTGGATGGCGGCACGGCGGAAGTCGCCTTTTGCATCGGCGGGCCGGACGGCCATGGACAGGCCCTGCGTGATGCCGCACGCCACACCGTGAGCTTCGGCCGCATGACATGGCCGCACAAACTTGCCCGCGTCCTTTTGGCCGAGCAGATTTACCGGGCAGTCACCATTTTGGTTAATCATCCGTATCACCGGGAATGATGATTCCCCTGATCGACCGGCATGCCGCGCCAGCTTCTGGCGCACCAGCCATGCCCTTGAACCGGATTGACCGCTCGCCGATGCCTGCAACCCTTGTCCGACGCCTCAGAGCAGCCGCCGCAGCCGCCGTCGTGCTGACGGCAGCATCAGTGGCAACGCCGGCGCTTGCCTCAGGCGATATCGACCGGCAGGCCGAGGAACTGCGCAACATCGAGCGCCAGATCAGCAATGCCAGGTCGCGCAGTGCTGCCCTCGACCGCGAGCGCGAGGCGCTGCAGGCCGAGATGGCCGACGTTTCCCAGCGGCTGGTGGACCTGGCTGGCAACATCCAGACGCGCGAGGCGCGCATCATGGAAAGCGAGAAGAAACTCGAGAAGCTCTCAGCCGAAGAAGCTGTCCTGCGCGATAAACTGAAGACCCGGCGCGCCGCCCTGGCGGAATTGCTGGCCGGGCTGCAGCGGCTCGAGCGCAATCCGCCGCCGCCGCTGGCCGTCGATCCTCACGATGCCGCCAGGGCCGTTCGTGGATCGCTGCTGTTCGGCGCGATCGTGCCAAATCTGAACGGGCAGGCCGCCCGCCTTGCCCGCGAGTTGGCCGAACTGGATGCCGTGCGCCAGCGCATTCTTGCCACGCGCAGCGAACTCGACACCCACGTCGCCAATCTGGCTCCCGCCCGCGCCGAACTCGAGGCGCTTCTGGCCCGCAAGAAACAGCTGCTGTCGAAGGCCGACAGCGAGCTCGAGGCCGAGCGCAAGCGCGCCGAAGAACTCGCGCGCAAGGCCGAGGACATCCGCGAGTTGCTGGCAAGCCTTGCCGAGCAGCGCCGGCAGGCCGAGGAGGCCCGCCTCAAGGAAGAGGCCCGCAAGGCCGCAGAAGCAGAAGCCGGCCGGCTCCAGGCCGAGGCCGAGGCTGCACGGCTGTCTGCCGAACAGCGCGAGGCCGCCCTTCGCAAGGCCGAGGAAGAACGCAAGGTTGCCGAGGCCGAGGAACGGCGCAGGCTGGCCGCCCTGCAGCCGCAGCCGGACCGGGGACCGGTGCGCTTCGCCCATGCCCTGGGCAAGCTCTCCTGGCCCGCCCAGGGCGAACGGGTCCGCAAGTTCGGCGACAAGGACGGTTTCGGCGGCACATCGGAAGGCATTTTCATCGCCACCCGCAAGCAGGCGCAGATCACCGTGCCGGCCGATGGCGACGTGGAGTTCGCAGGCGAGTTTCGCAGCTACGGCAAGCTGGTGATTGTCAATGTGGGCGACGGATACCACTTGCTTCTGGCCGGTCTCGACACCATCTCGGTCACACCGGGTCAGAAACTGGCGGCCGGAGAGCCGCTCGGCAGCATGGGCGAACATCCTGCTCGCGCAACTTTGATCGGCGACCGAATAGACGATCCGCGCCCGATATTGTACGTAGAGGTTCGAAAGGGCGCCAATGCCATCGATTCCGCCAAGTGGTGGCAGGATTCTGCGGCAAAGGCCGCGTATCGCCGCAATAATGGCGGAAATGAAGGCTAGCGACTTGATTGATCGCGGGCTAGTCTTGGCCCTCTGGAGTATCTGCCCCGGGTTGGCCCCGCCTCGCAAAACTGGAAGCTGTACAAACATGCAAAAGACGAACCTGAAAATCGCTGGCGCCTTCCTGTTGGGTGCGCTCGCCGCAACTGGCGGCTGGATGTCGCTCAACCAGGCTGCTGCCTCGAACCAGGATACCTACCGCTACCTCAACCTGTTCGGCGACGTGTTCGACCGGGTCAGGTCCGATTATGTCGAGGAGCCGGATTCCGAGAAGCTGATCGACACCGCCATCAACGGCATGCTGTCCGGCCTTGACCCGCACTCCAGCTACATGAACCCGAAGCGTTTCAAGGACATGCAGGTACAGACCCGCGGCGAATTCGGTGGTCTCGGCATTGAAGTTACCATGGAGAACGAGGTCGTCAAGGTGGTCGCGCCGATTGACGAAACCCCGGCCCAGAAGGCTGGCATCCTCAGCAATGACCTGATCACCCACATCGACGGCAAGGAAGTGCGCGGCCTGACCCTCAACGAGGCGGTCGACAAGATGCGCGGCAAGGTGGGCTCTCCCATCGTGCTGACCATCGTGCGCTCCGGCCAGGATGCGCCGTTCGACGTCACCATCGTGCGCGACATTATCAAGATCCGCGCCGTGCGTTACGAGGTCGAGCGCGGCGACATCGGCTATATCCGCATCTCATCGTTCAACGACCAGACCCAGGACAACCTGGAAACTGCCATCGCCAAGATCAAGGAGCAGGCCGGCGACAAGCTCAAGGGCTATGTGATCGACCTGCGCAACAATCCGGGCGGCCTGCTCAACCAGGCCATCTCGGTGTCGGACAGCTTCCTAGAGCGCGGCGTGATCGTGTCGACCCGGGGCCGCAACGGCGCCGAGACCGACCGTGCGACAGCCACGGCCGGCGACCTGACCGAAGGCAAGAAGGTGGTTGTTCTGATCAACGGCGGCTCTGCCTCGGCCTCGGAAATAGTGGCAGGCGCCCTGCAGGACCACAAGCGGGCAACCGTGCTCGGCACCCGTTCATTCGGCAAGGGTTCGGTGCAGACCATCATTCCGCTGGGCTCGGAAGGCGCCATTCGCCTGACCACGGCGCGCTACTACACCCCGTCCAATACCTCGATCCAGGCCAAGGGGATCGTGCCCGACACCAAGATCGAGCAGGAACTGCCGGACGAGTTGAAGGCACAGGCCTCGAAGACCACCTCAGAAGCGTCCCTGCGTGGCCACCTGTCTGCCGGTGACGGCGAGGAGGCCACCGGTTCGTCCTCGTACGTGCCCGCCGAGAAGGAGAAGGACATGCAGCTCAAG
The DNA here is from genome assembly GCA_024642465.1 of Alphaproteobacteria bacterium. Lineage (GTDB taxonomy): Bacteria > Pseudomonadota > Alphaproteobacteria > Rhizobiales > Aestuariivirgaceae > Anderseniella. Next base: position 6,287 of record JAHEBA010000059.1, on the reverse strand, counting down.
GCCGCAATTGACCTGCTCGACGGCAAGACCGTGACGGACACCCCGCAGAAGGCTGAAGCGCCGAAGAAGGAAGAAGGCGCCAACACCTCGGCCAACTGACCGGGCTGCCGCCCGGCACCAATTGAACATCAAAAGGGCATCCGGAGACGCCACTTTCCGGGTGCCCTTTGCAATTTGCGCATCAGCCGGCTGTGTCATGACGGGCATCGGCGCTGCAAATCAGGGTATAGTGCGGATCGAATCAGTTGATTCGGCTTGAGGCGCAACGAGGCACGGAAACTCCAGCGGCATGGAAGACGATCTTCGCCAACCATTGAAGCGGCGGTCATGGATCTCCCGCATCCTGTCATCGCGGCCGTCTGCGCTGCGGGCGGCCACCGTGACCTCCATTGCCGCGCTGGCCGCAGTAGGCGCCTGGGCAGTTGTCACGCACGAGCCCTATGGCGGCGAACCGGTCGTGCACATGCGCATCGACACCTCTGATCCGGTCGTCACGTCTTCCGTGTCTCCACCCGCCGCTGAAGCTGCTGCCGGCAATGGCAGCGATGCCGGGGAGAGCGGAGATCCTGCATTGGACGCCCCCGCCGATCTTGGCGCCAACGCCGAAGTCATCGACTTGAGCGGCCTCGGTCCGCGTGGTGCCACAGACGGCGAAACCGATCTCGAGCGGCGCAAGCGCGAACTTGAGCAAACCCGCGTTCGCGATGAACCCGAAGCCGAAAGCCCGTCCAACGCACTGTCCATCGACGAATTGCCGCTGTCGCGCGGTGGCCAGCCCGTCGAGCAGCAGGCGGCCATAGCCGGGCGGCAGGCCATTTCGCTGACACCGGCACCGGTCCAGCGCGTCACCGGCGATGGTCCGCACGGTCCGCTGCCGGTCATCGCAAGCGATGGCGCGCGGCCGTCGCAGGTCTATGCCCGCCCGACGCCTCGCGAACTTCTGCTGTCGGACGAGCCCAAGGTTGCCCTGCTCATCGGCGGCATGGGCCTGAACCCCGAATTGACCCAGGCCGCAATCCGCGCGTTGCCGCCGGAGGTCTCGCTGGCCTTCGCGCCGTACGGCGAAAACCTGCAGACACAGGCAGACCAGGCCCGGGCACAGGGACACGAACTCTTCATCCACCTGCCGATGGAACCGTTTGGCTACCCGTCCATCGATCCGGGTCCGCGTACCTTGCTGACCTCGGCCCCAGCCCAGCAGAACATCGACAGCCTGTACTGGCACCTCAGCCGCTTTGTCGGGTTCGCCGGCGTCACCAATTATCTTGGCGCCCAGTTTGCGGCCAACCAGGACGCCATCTCGCCGGTGCTGAAGGAGCTGGGCAAGCGTGGCCTGATCTATGTCGATGACGGCAGCAAGGGTCTGTCGCAGACCTCCAGGCTTGCCGGCCAGCTCGGCGTTTCATCCCGATCTTCGACCGTCTCGCTGGATGCCAGCGGCCATTCACCAGAGGCCGTGCTTGCGGCCCTGCAACAGCTCGAGGCGCAGGCCCGCACCACCGGCTTTGCCATCGGCACAGGCTCAGGTCTGCCGCACACCATCAAGGCCATCGAGGAGTGGGCCCGCACTCTGCCCGAACGCCGCATCATCCTGGTCCCTGTTTCCGCCGCCTTTGCCGCGCGCCAGAGCTGATCTCGAGACCAATGAGCAAATCCAGCCTGCCCGCGCACCTTGCCAACCTGCCCTACCGCCCATGCGTCGGAGTGATGCTGCTTAATCAGCAGGGCCGCGTCTGGATTGGCCGCCGCATCATTCAGCAGAACGATGACGAAGCCGCGCGCGGCGATGCCAAGTGGTGGCAGATGCCCCAGGGCGGCATCGACGAAGGCGAAGACATCCAAACCGCCGCCTTGCGCGAACTGACCGAGGAAACCGGCGTACGCTCTGCAAGCGTGCTGGAGGAAGCGCCGGGATGGCTCACCTACGACCTGCCCGATCACCTCGTCGGCGTGGCCTGGAAGGGCAGGTACCGGGGCCAGAAGCAGAAATGGGTCGCCTGCCGCTTCGAGGGCGACGACAGCGAAATCGACATCTCCGGCATCGGCCACAAGCCCGAATTCGACGACTGGCGCTGGGCCCGCATGGACGAACTCGAAGGTCTGATCGTCCCGTTCAAGCTGGGCGTCTATCGGCAGGTCATCAAGGTCTTCCGGCATCTGGGAGGCTGATGATCCAATGTCCATGGCCCGCTTTGTCGAACTGTCGCTGTACGTATCGGGCTTCGTTCTGATGGCAGCCATCATCTATGCCCGGCCGCTGGGCAACGTGTTCGACTATGTCCTGGGCTTCGGGGTCCTGTTCGCCGAAGTGGCAACCGGCCGCTTTGTTGCCGGCATGATTCGATCCAGCGCGGCTGCCGCTGAAAAGGACAAGGACCAGAACTAGCAGCCGGTCCGGTCAAACACCACGCTGAGATTGTTGGCCGGCATTTCGATCACCTGCTGCAGCTCAAGCCCGTGATGGCGGGCCGCGTCCGCAACATCTTCCAGCAGCCGCAAGCCCCAGTCCGGGTGCCGTGATTTAAGCGATGCGTCGAACGCCTCGTTACTCGGCGCGGTCGCCACACCCTGCCGCCGGAATGGTCCGTACAGCACCAGCCGTCCACCCGCCGCGAGCTTCTGCCCCGCGCCGTCCAGCAGTCCGAGACAGGCCTGCCAGGGCGCGATGTGGATCATGTTGCAGCACAGGATAAAGTCCGCCCGTGCAGGCTCGATCCTTGCCGCCCAGTCCGCAGGAATCACGTCGAGAAACTGGGCGGGCCTAAGGTTTGCAAGCCCGGCTTCCAGCCGGTAGGCCTCGATGCTGGCCAAGTTTTCCCGGTCGACTTCACAGGGCCACCATGTGACGTCAGGCAACCCGCCAGCGAAATGTACTGCATGCTGACCGGTGCCCGCAGCCACTTCGACCACATGCGCGGCATCTTGCGGCAGCACCTCGCGCAACACCGCCAGAATGGCGTCCTTGTTGCGCTCTGCCGCTGGAGCGACCCGTTTTGCATCTTCACCTGAACTCATGAGGCAGGCCTCGAAATGAAAACCCCGCCGCGGGTGTCCGTAGCGGGGTTGATTGTCATGCACTCTGCCGAAGCGGCAAAGTGGTCACAGAACCGACTTCATGCCCTTCAGGTGATCCAGCGTTTCCTGCGCCTTGCGCTTCTTTTTCGGATCGGTGGCATCAGCCACGTCTTCCTCGGCATTCCTGATCTGCTGGGCCAGCCGCTCAGCCGACAGGTCCTTCACGGCAATGGCCTCCTCGGCCAGCACGGTCAGGCCGGCAGGATTGATCTCGGCAAAGCCGCCGCGCACGAAGATGCGCTCTTCCGCACCGTTTGCGTCGGTAACCGTGACCACACCCGGCTTTATCGAGGCCAGCACCGGCGCATGGTTTGCCAGCACCGTGAACTCGCCCTCGGCACCCGGCACCACGACCTGGCGGACCTCGCCGGACGACAGCAGCCGTTCCGGCGACACCAGCTCAAACTTCAAGAGATCGGCCATCAGGCCCTCCGTTCATCAGTTCTCGCCAGCACCGGATCAGGCAGCTTCGGCAGCCAGCTTCTCGGCCTTCTCCATGGCTTCCTCGATCGAGCCGACCATGTAGAACGCTGCTTCCGGCAGGTGGTCATAGTCGCCTGCGCACAGGCCCTTGAAGCCCTTGATGGTGTCTTCAAGCGCAACCAGCTTGCCCGGCGAACCGGTGAACACTTCGGCAACGAAGAACGGCTGTGACAGGAAGCGCTCGATCTTGCGGGCGCGCGCCACGGTCAGCTTGTCCTCTTCCGACAGTTCGTCCATGCCAAGGATCGCGATGATGTCCTGAAGCGCCTTGTAGCGCTGCAGGATCGACTGCACCTGGCGGGTGACCTGATAGTGTTCGTCGCCGACGACCTTGGGGTCGAGCATGCGAGAAGTCGAATCGAGCGGGTCCACGGCCGGGTAGATGCCCTTTTCAGCGATGCCACGCGACAGCACGGTGGTGGCGTCAAGGTGGGCGAAGGTCGAGGCCGGCGCCGGGTCGGTAAGGTCGTCAGCTGGCACGTACACGGCCTGCACCGAGGTGATCGAACCCTTGGTGGTGGTGGTGATGCGTTCCTGCATCGCGCCCATGTCGGTACCCAGCGTCGGCTGGTAGCCCACGGCCGAGGGGATGCGGCCCAGCAGGGCCGACACTTCCGAACCGGCCTGCGTGAAGCGGAAGATGTTGTCCACGAAGAACAGCACGTCCTGGCCCTGGTCGCGGAAATGCTCGGCCACGGTCAGGCCGGTCAGCGCAACGCGGGCACGGGCTCCCGGAGGCTCGTTCATCTGGCCGTACACGAGTGCCGCCTTGGAACCGCCGCCGCCACCCTTCTTGTTCACGCCCGATTCGATCATTTCGTGGTACAGGTCGTTGCCTTCGCGGGTGCGCTCGCCCACGCCGGCGAACACCGAGTAACCGCCGTGCGCCTTGGCGATATTGTTGATCAGTTCCATGATCAGCACGGTCTTGCCCACGCCGGCGCCGCCGAACAGGCCGATCTTGCCGCCCTTGGCATACGGTGCCAGCAGGTCCACGACCTTGATGCCGGTGACGAGAATTTCAGCTTCCGTCGACTGCTCGACGAACTCCGGCGCGTCCTGGTGAATGGCGCGCTTCGACTTGGTCTTGATCGGACCGGCCTCATCCACCGGCTCGCCTATCACGTTCATGATGCGGCCCAGCGTTTCGTCTCCCACCGGCACCTCGATCGGCGCGCCGGTATCGACCACTTCCTGGCCGCGCTGCAGGCCTTCGGTGGAGTCCATGGCGATGGTGCGCACGGTGCTTTCCCCCAGGTGCTGCGCCACTTCCAGAACCAGCCGGTTGCCGCCATTGTCGGTTTCCAGCGAGTTCAGGATTTCCGGCAGGTGACCGGAGAACTGCACGTCGACGACGGCGCCCATTACCTGGACGATCTTGCCGGACTTGCCGCCGGCCGCCGCGGACTTCTTCGCGGGAGCTGCCTTGGCGGCGGCGGGCTTGCTGGCCGCCTTCTTTGCAGGAGCTTTCTTGGCTGGTGCTTTGGCCATGGTTCGGGTCCTTCCCTTGAGCCTGTACTAGAGCGCCTCGGCGCCCGAGATGATTTCGATGAGTTCCTTGGTGATCTGGGCCTGGCGCTGGCGGTTGTAGCTCATGGTCAGCTTGTTGATCATGTCGCCTGCGTTGCGCGTTGCATTGTCCATGGCGGACATACGCGCGCCCTGCTCCGAAGCCGCATTCTCAAGAAGCGCCCGGAAGATCTGCACCGCGATGTTGCGCGGCAGCAATTCCTCGAGGATTTCGCTTTCTTCCGGTTCGTAGTCGTAGACCGCACCACCCAGGTCAGCCGCAGCACTGTCGCCATCGGCGGCCGCCACGTTGGCCGGGATGATCTGCAGGGCGGTGGGGATCTGGCTGATCACCGACTTGAACTCGGAGTAGAACAGCGTCGCCACATCGAACTCGCCTGCGTCAAACATGGCGAGAACCTTGGCGGCGATGTCCTGTGCGTTGACGTAACCGACCTGCTTTACCTCACGCAGGTCGACGCGCTCGACAATCAGGTGATTGTACTTGCGCCGGAGCACGTCGTAGCCCTTCTTGCCGACGGTCACGATCTTCACCGTCTTGCCGTCGCGGATCAGCCGGTCGGCATGTTCGCGCGCCAGCTTTGCAATATTGGCGTTGAAGCCTCCGCACAGGCCGCGCTCTGCAGTGCAGACCACCAGCAGGTGAACGTCCGACTTACCGGTACCCGCCATCAGCGGCGAGGCATCCGGCCGGCCGGCCATGCTGGCCGACAGGTTGGCAAGCACCGCCCCCATGCGCTGGGCATAGGGACGTGCGGCAATTGCCGCGTCCTGGGCACGGCGCAGCTTCGCCGCGGCCACCATCTGCATGGCCTTGGTGATCTTCTGCGTCGCCTTGACCGAGGCAATGCGGTTTCTGAGGTCCTTGAGGCTGGCCATGTCGGCTTACTAACCTTCAGTTCTCTGTGCGAGTGACGTTCGCCGTGCGATCAGGCAAACGACTTGGCGTAGTTGTCGACGACCGACTTCAGCTTGGCGCTGATTTCGTCGGTCAGCTCCTTCTTCGTGCGGATCGCTTCCAGCAGGTCGGCATGGCTGTCGCGCACCAGGCGCAGCAGGCCATCCTCGAACGCACCCACCTTGGCCACCGGAATGGAGTCAAGGTAGCCGTTCACGCCGGCATAGATCACCACGACCTGTTCTTCCGTCTTGAGCGGCGAGAACTGCGGCTGCTTGAGCAGCTCGGTCAGGCGCGCACC
>JAHEBA010000176.1 GCA_024642465.1 Alphaproteobacteria bacterium | reverse complement strand
TCCAGCGAACTCCGGCGGTCGCCATGTTGCGGTCCCGGTATTCGTAGTCGATCCACCTGACTCAACGAAGGCGTATCGATCGAAGGTATAGCCCACCTTTACTGTGTCATCACCGAATCGACGGGCGACTGCTCCGTAATTAGCGGTGAGGTAGTACACAGGTGGTACCGGTCCAATTTTGGCCGATGGTTCAATCGAGTTGCGCGGTTCATGCTCACGTGCAAACGAAAGACCCCAAAAAGCGATGGTCATCGGGTCAAGCCGATGAGTACCATTTAAGTATAGCCTGAAATCTTCGTAATTTTCAGAGTCGTAGGTGCGGAAACGATCAATTTCCGCATTGCGGCCGAAGTTGAGTCGGTGCCCTTCGCGCTCGAGCCGGTAATTGAGCGCGGGAAGAAAAACAGTGACCCAGTCGCTACGGCGGGGTTCGAACCAGCGAGGGCGCGAGTAGAAGACGTTGTCGGTATAGTACTCGTTCACGCCGAGGCTGGCAGTGAAGTTGCCACTCCAGCCGGGATCGGTGATGTCGAGATCGGCCGCAAGCGCGCCATGCGATACCAGCAATGGCATCGCCGCGCCGCCCAGCAACCAAGCAAACCGTTTGATCAAACCTGCACCCCTGCTCCAGCGGCCGTCCCTTCCTCCGAATGCTGATATTGTGTCCGATATCCTCTTGCAGAAGTCAATAAACAAGACCTGACATCGCGTCGTTTCAGCGGTGGTTACTGACGAAAACCCGGGAAATCAGGCTACAGTTTCAACTGGGCGAACTTCTTTACATAGGCCGCGCCGGCCTCTTCCGCGGGCAAGGGGGTCAGCTTCTGCATCCGCGCTATGGTGGCGGTTGCCAAGCCACGCGGACGCCCGAAGAAGCGGGCGGCCTCGCGATCCTCGAATCCCGCCAGCACCGTTGCCTCGTAGAAGGCGGATGCCTTGTCCGCCCGCTTGATCTGCTTCTCGACAGCGTGCGGCAGTTCCGCCGGCAGACCGAAGCGCAGGTGCACGGCCTCCATCAACCGCGCCTCGAACGCCTTGTAGTCGATGCCGAGGGCCGCCTTGAACGGCGAGATCATGTCGCCGATGACGTATTCCGAAGCATCGTGCAGCAGGGCAGCCAGCCGCCAGCGCGGGTCCAGCGCCGGATACATCTCGCTGACAAGCTGCTCGACGATGACGCAATGCTGCGCCACCGAGAACGCATGCGCCCCGCGTGTCTGGCCGTTCCAGCGGGCAACGCGGGCAAGTCCGTGGGCGATGTCTTCGATCTCCACGTCGAGCGGCGACGGCTCAAGCAGGTCGAGCCGCCGACCTGAGAGCATGCGCTGCCATGCTCGCGGCTTTTCAGGTTCTTTCGCCACTGACGGCTCCGTGCCTGTGGCAGTCGACGAGGTGGTCATTGACCATGCCCACCGCCTGCATGAATGCATAGACGATGGTTGGCCCGACGAACCGGAAGCCGCGCTTCTTCAGGTCCTTCGAGATCGTCTCGGCAAGCGGCGTGGCGGCAGGCACCTGGTCCAGGTGTTTGAACCGGTTGACCAGCGGGCGGTCGTCCATGTAGCCCCACAGGTAATCCGAAAACGCTTCGTCCCCGCCCATGTCCAGGTAGGCTTGCGCGTTTGTCACCGCCGCATCGATCTTCAGCCGGTTGCGAACGATGCCCGGATTGAGCATCAGTTCGGCTTTCTTCTCGGTCGAATAACGCGCCATCTTCTCCGCATCGAAACCGTCGAACGCCTCGCGATAAGAGTCGCGCTTGCGCAGGATGGTGATCCACGACAGCCCGGCCTGGAACCCGTCCAGCAACAGCTTCTCGAACAACGCCCGGCCATCGTATTCCGGCACGCCCCACTCGGTGTCGTGATAGGCCACATAGTCAGGTGCCGTGCCGCACCAGCCGCACCGGTGCAGTCCATCCTCGTGGGTGATCAGCGAATGTTCCCAGCCCATCAGTCCTCGCCCTCCGGCACGCCCGTCGGATCGGCCCAGCGCGCCCAGGACGGCTTGTGCATGGTGAGGCTGATACCGTGAACTGACAGGCCGCTGCCACCGGCCAGCGCGGCAGCTGCCCGGTCCAGCCGCACCAGCGCAAGACCGCGCGAACCGCTCGCCGCCACGAGGCTGCCAGACTGGCGCTCGCCCGCCATGACGGATGTGCCGGCAGCAGGCAGGGCCGAAGCGGCCTCCACCGGCACGATGCGGCTGCGGGCCGTCCCCCGGTGCTGCATCCGCGACACCACTTCCTGGCCCACATAGCAGCCCTTCCTGAAGTCTACCGAGCCGAACTGGTCGTAGTTTGCTTCATGCGGAAACATCTCGCCCGAGCCGGTCTCGGCGCTGTCAGCCACGCCAAGCGCAATGCGCATGGCGGCGTAGTCTTCGGCGCTGGCGTTGGTGATGTTTTCGAGCGCACTGGCCGGCGCAATGATGCGCTGGCCAAGCGCGTCCAACCTCGGGTCGGCATATGCCATCGCCCCTTCGATCTGCGGCACCGCGCCATCGCCCCAGGCAGCCCCCACGCCAAGATCATCCTGCGCCGCCAAGGTGATCGCCCGGCGCAGCTTGTACATGGTGAGGCGTTGCAAAAGGCCGTCTCGCTGGCCCGCATCGCAGTCGATCAGCGCGCCATCCGGCGTGGCCAGTACCAAGAAATCGAACAGAATCTTGCCCTGCGGCGTCAGCAGGCCGCCGTGCGCCGCCTCGCCCGGCTTCAGCGCTTCCACGTTGCAGGTGAGCAGGTCTTGCAGGAACGGCAGGGTTTCCTCACCGGTCAGGCCGATGACCGCGCGATTGCCGAGGCTGGCGATGTTCAAAGGCATGTTTGCGTGCGTCCTTGCTCTTGCTTGCCGGTCCAGATTTACGTAAGCCGGGAGCCACGTTCAAGCGGCCACCCCTCAATCATTCAGGAGTTCAGTTCATGTCCGATACGTTCCGCGCCATCCAGATCGACAAGGTGGACGACAAGCAGACCGTAAACCTAGTCAACCTGACCGATGCCGACTTGATGGACGGCGATGTCACGGTGAACGTGACCCACTCCACGGTAAACTACAAGGACGGCCTGGCGCTGACGGCCAAGGCGCCGATCATCCGCAAGTTCCCGCTCATCCCCGGCATCGACTTTGCCGGCACCGTCGCATTGTCGGACAACCCGGCCTACAAGCCGGGCGATGCAGTGATCCTCAACGGCTGGGGCGTCGGTGAAGGCCACTCCGGCGGCCTGGCCGAACGCGCCCGCGTCAAGGGCGACTGGCTGGTGAAGATGCCGGCCGGCATGGATGCTGCCCACGCCATGGCCATCGGCACCGCGGGCTATACGTCGATGCTGTGCGTCATGGCGCTGGAAGACCAGGGCATCACGCCTGAGTCGGGCGAGGTGCTGGTCACGGGTGCGGCGGGCGGCGTCGGCTCCGTGGCAATCGCCATCCTGTCGAAGCTCGGCTATTCGGTGACAGCCTCGACGGGCCGCACCGAAGAGGAAGACTTCCTGAAGGGACTGGGCGCGTCCAGCATCGTCAATCGCGAAGAGTTCAACACGCCGCCCAAGCCGCTGGCCAAGTCCCGCTGGGCCGCCTGCATCGATGCGGTGGGCTCCACCACGCTGGCCAACGTGCTGTCGCAGATGAACTATGGCGGCGTGGTCGCGGCCTGCGGGCTCGCCCAGGGCATGGACCTGCCGACGTCTGTCGCACCATTCATCCTGCGCGGCGTCAAGTTGATCGGGGTGGACTCGGTGATGTGCCCGAAGCCGCGCCGCGAGCAGGCCTGGGCGCGGCTGGCGAAGGACCTCGACATGGTCAAGCTGGATGCGCTGACCACCCACATCAAGCTGGATGACGTCATTGCCACCGGTGCCGACATCATCGCCGGCAAGGTGCGTGGCCGCGTGGTGGTGGATATCGCCTGACGGTGGATTGCCCGTGCAACCGCAGGCCGTCACCCCAGCGCAGGCTGGGGTCCAATAACCACGGTTGTAGTCTGCTGAAGCAGTTCATTGGATTCCAGTACTCGCTGGAATGATGGGAGAGTCGGTTAGCGAAGGGCCGTTAGTGAATCTTCCGCACCACGGTGAACTCGCCGTTGCGGATGCGTTCGGGCAGGCGTTCGGCCATGACGGCGACCGGCTCTTCGCCATAGGTGGCGATCATGTCCGACAGGGCGGCAAAAATCGCGGCGGTTGCAACGCAATCGGGGTCGAGACCGTCATAGACGGCTTCCTCCCAGGCATCGAGGATGTAGCGCAGCGCTGCCTGGCGGCTCAATTGCGCCTGTGCGGACCCATCGTCCTCAGGCACGATCATGTCCGCTGGCTTGGGAAGCTGCTTGTCTTTCCGGCTTGTCATAAACCCCACCCGGCAACTTCCAGCCCGCCGCCGTCCGCGGGCGGGTCTGCGTTGCTCTGTTGCCAAGGACATTATCACG
>JAHEBA010000175.1 GCA_024642465.1 Alphaproteobacteria bacterium | reverse complement strand
CTGAGCGCAACACAAGTTCCCGGCTGGCTTGATCGAAACCGCGGCGGCGCCGCTCGGAATTTCCTAACCTGGGTCTTCTAGCTCCTAAGACCTGAAAACCCACCCGAGGCGGCTTTTCAAGGCATGCAGACTGCGTCGTGAGTGTGTGTGAGACACTCAAATCATCTAGGCCCAACCCCTGATCCTGTACACCAGCAATCCAAGCCACTCTTTCCACACATAGGTTACCTGTTCGAGCGCCCGGACATCTGGCAAAAGACTTAATGGCAGAATTGTATCAAAGGCACCAGCTCGCGCATCAATCGGAACAGGCGTTACTTTAAACCCGCGCTCAACAAACACTGCATTCGCTCGAGGCATATGCGTCGCTGAAGTGATCAACAGCCCTGTCTTGAAACCTTCTCGATCCCAGATCTGCTTGGCATATAGCGCATTCTCAAACGTGTTGCGGCTTTCCCCTTCAACCAGGATAGCACCTTGGTCGATATCGAAGTCCTGCAGGACGGATGCCATCGCAGCACCCTCTGACCCAACTGACGAACCCCAGCCATTACCGTGGCCAATCAACATTAGCTTGGGTGCTTTGCCCGCCTTCCACAGCCGCAGGGCATGAACCAGCCTGTCTGAGGCGTCTCCGAAATCCGGAAAGGAATTTGCTCTGTTTGGCGGCCTGATCCCTCCCCCTAGGACAATCAGAACATCCGCCGCTGGTGTCTCAGCGATAGACCGAATGGGATAACCGCCTTCCAAGCCCCTCAGAGCAATGCTTGCAAATTGTGGCGTAGAAACACCCCACAAGCCAGCCACGACAACTGCCAGTCCGAGCTGGCTCAGCCGCCTTTTCCCCATTGCACCAACGATGAGTAACAAGATGATCGCTGAAATGGCAAAGCCCAAAGGGAAGGCAAAAATCGACAAAAGCTTGTCGAGGAGAAAAGACATGTAGCCCCCGAATCAGACCTGATCGCCGCGCCCCGGTGAAAAGGTATACGAATTTTGTTGCCATTCGCCACCTTGCAGTCACCCACGACCAACACTCAAGCTTTCATGCAGAAGGCGTCTTGGTCAGATCTGTTGCGCGCCAACTACGACAGTACGGCATACCCGTAGCGCAACGCCTACACCCGGAAAGGGTGTGAACCCCTGACGCACGTAGTGAATGACTTCTTAACCAAACCCCTAAACCTCGAAGAAACCTCGCCCGGTCATAGTCTCATGCAGGGAAAATCATCATGTGCTGGTGGGGCTAAAAATGGATATCGACCTTGCGGACATGCGGGACCTGACTTTTTACAGGCGCGATGCACTGCGAGGTGCGCCGGACCTGACCTTGCTTGGTCTGGCGCTATTGCCCGTGTTTGGAGCAGGAGCGGTCCTGTTATCCTGGAATTGGTTCAAGAGCAGGCGACAACAGCTTATCGTAAGTCACACGCACCTGTGGATCCAAGGGTCCGCGCCTACATCAAAAGCGCTATGTTGTGAACGGGACACTATCACCCGAGTTGAAATCCGACAGACCTGGCTACAGGCCAGACTTGGCTCCGGCGATCTGTTGATCTACGGCTCGACACATCAACATCCGCTCAAGATAGAGGCCCTAACGGACGTCGAGGCGGTCCGGCAACGGCTGGCAAGACGAATTGCCGTACAAGATCATGAATTGCCACCATATCTGGTCATACCGGTCGGCAAGGCCCGGTGGGCACCGCGGCTCAAGCCTGCTGTGGAACTTTCTGCCGTTGCCTGATCAAGTTGTATACCGAGGCCATCAAGCTGGATGGGTGGGTACCCGTGAGCTTGCCGCTCGTTGCGCTTTCACTTGGCAAACCAGAAAGTCAGTCCAGGGCTGTAAAAACTGCGGACCAAATTATTCACCACAAGTCAGTTAAGTTTCAAATCTTGTCGACATAGTCCAGCGTGCTGGATCAATTTGTGCGTGCGACCAAGGGCTAAAACCATAACAGGCTATTATTCAATTGATATCAGGCAGGCAAAGGATCGGTTGACAGCACATTTTTAACCACACTGCCCTAATGTGCTGGCGTTAGTGCAGTTTGTGAGTAGCGCGTTCATGAGTAATGCCCAGATGCCGAGTGGCACTTTGCAGAGCCGGGTTGTCGCAAAGGCCCAAGTCTTGCTTCCTTGGAGCGCTCCGGTCTTGAAAGTGGCCAAGATATCGGACATTACGGCCAACAATCACAATTCAATTTTCGACAACAGGTGCACTGGAGATAGGGGCAGATTTAATCCCCTCTGCCATTGAAAAAGTCGCAACGTCGGTGATGGAGAATGGATCAGTTTGCTGACCGGTGCGATCAGAGATTGCGGCGCATCCTGCAGGACCATCAAGCACAAAGAGCGGGTCACCTCGCGACTGGGCTGTGCTAATATCAGCCGCAAATGGAGAAGCTGTCTTCAACGAGCTCACTCCGTGTACCGGAACACAGGTTGCAGTTCGTGCTGGACCTGCTCCGGGCGCGGTTTGCGCCAGGTGATGTAAAACTCGACCCGGGTTTGCGCCCGCATCTGCTGCGGGCGCTCGAGTTAGCCGGCGACCAGGACGCGGCATCGGCCCTGGCTGGTGGGCTCAGACAACTCATCAAGGCAGGATTGAATTGGCAGGATCTGTTGCCGCTCCTCGAAGCGGTTGAAAAGACCAATGCAAAAAAGAACACTTCGCTAAAGGAAGATGCCCTTGCGATCTCCTCCTGGTTGGAGGCAGAGGACATAAAGCACGTGTTCCTCAAGGGGGCCGCCTTCATGCTGGAAGACACCGGAGAGGCGGCGTGGCGAACCATTACGGACCTGGACATCCTGGTGGCACCGGATGACGTTATTCGCGCAGGCGAGGTTCTGCGCATGCAGGGCTACCGGTTTGCAATGGACCCCGCAGCCTACCGTCCGCATGTCCATCATCACTACGCACCGCTCGTAAATGATGACACAGGGACATTCGTGGAACTGCATGTCAGATTAATGCAGGACCAAGCCGATAATCTCGTAGCCACCCCGGACATCTTCGCGCGAAAGCGGACCGTGAAGTGTGGAGGTCGAGCCCTGAGCATCCCCTGTCCCGAGCACAGAATGATCCATCTTATCGCCCACGCTCAGATCAGCAACTGGGGCTATGTGCTCAGGAAGATAGCACTCAAGGATGTGGTGGATGCATATGAACTCGCCAGTTGGCACCAGATAGACTGGAATCAGGTCACAACTGCATTTACCGCCAATGGCTGTGAAGCCCAACTTGCCAGTTTCCTCACCGCAGCGGATCAGGCCATTGGACTGAAGACGCCCCTGGCGGGAATACAAAGCCGAGCAGCGCTGATCTGGGCAAAAGCTTCCATCCGAGCGATCACTGAGAGTGAACACGCCCCCATCACGGCGATGAGAATTCTAGGCCACTACCTGCGTCTGTTTGTGCGAAACCCGGGCCGGCTAGGCATCATCTGGCAGACCGTCAAGGACCCCGTGCGCCTGCAGCATCTGCTGAAAATCAACCGGCAGCGCACGGGTTTTTGACGTTGGAGCGACAGATCCACAATTGCGGGTTACCGGTTCAACCCCTTGGCTTTCCGCACAAAACGACCAGCCGCAAGAGCCGCCCCGATACTGACCGGGATATAAGAGTAAGTATGGCCAGGTAAGGGCTTTAGCGGGGTCTCGGGTGGCCAATTGTCGAGAAAGGACCTGATCCGCTTGACGTCAATATAGCGCGAAGTATCAGGATCATCTGCGATGGCTTCAAGTTCCTCGCGGATTTGCGGCAAGTCGCGGGTCATGCGAACGTGCCAGTCGATCAGCTGCTCTCCGCCCTTGCGATTGTTGAGCACTATATCTGGAAGCTGATCCTCCATCACTCGCTTGACGAGCCAGCGCGACTGGCCCTCGCGCCAGAACTGCTCTTCAGGTAGCCCAAGGCAGAAATCCACCAGCCGCCGGTCTGCCAAAGGATCGCGCATCTCTACACCATAGAGCGCCCTGAAAGCCTGATCGATGTCCGCTGCTTCATACGAGAAAGATCCCGACAAGAGCTGGCTTCTCAGTAGTCGCGGATCTCGTGTCGACTTCATGAAGAAGTCCCAACCAAATTCCTGCATCCGTTCGTCAACGTACATTTCTCGCGCGAAGTCCGGATTAATTGCGGAAGCCCTGCGCCAAAGGGGATGCGAATTTATATGCCCGCGAGCTTTTAGATACAGCGTGTTGACAACGTCGGGCGCCAGCGGCAGCAGGAACATCTTCAACGAATTATAGGCGTAACGGGTTGGGCTGAAGCTCCCGGCAAACAGCTCGCTGAACAGTTTGCCGTAAGCCTTATTGCGCCAGTGCTCCAGGAAGATACCCTGGCCATCCCAGCTCAGTGACATGTTGCCGGCACCACCCTCCAGCAATACGTTGATGCCCCGGCTTTGGGCTTCCATGTTG
>JAHEBA010000174.1 GCA_024642465.1 Alphaproteobacteria bacterium | reverse complement strand
CTGGTTGCCCAGGAGCGTTGGCGAGAGGATCGCGCATGGCAATGCAGAACGACTATTCAAGCGCGAAGCAACCGAAAGCCTTATCGGGCAGCAATGACTGCTTGTGGCACAAAGCGGACTCTCCGAGTCATCCGAAAAAGAGTCCGCTTTCGGGGGTAGTACAGACATCCTTGGTCGAACGTCAGAGAGTCCGCTTGTGACCCAACCCGGACTTCTCCGAGGGTAATGTGGTCAGGAGACTTGCAAATTCTTTGAAACTCAAACTCTTGCTAAATGTTCCGATTTCTTAAATAATAAATTAGCGTTCAAATAATTTTAAAATCACATTTTCAACCGAACATGCAAATATACCTCAATAAACATATTATTTAAAGCATTTTCTATTATATTTTCTCAATCACGAGTTTCATTATTATTGATTTTGGAGAATCCTTGACCAAACTGCCTCAAGCGCATCAAAGGTTTCATCCTTGCGGCGGGCGAGACTGATGTTCCACAGAACCTGTTCACGGAGCCTGATTTCTCTGAGTCGCCCCGATGCCAATCCTTCGGAAAAGGTCTGTTGCATTCCGCCGCAGACGTAGTCGCTCTTTTCCAGCAGCGCCAACAGTAATCCGAAATCGTCGCACTGAATCGTCGGAATTTGCTGCGCACGAGCCAGAGCCGCAGCGTCTCCTCCAAAAGCCTTCACGATTACGTTCCGCCAGTGGCGATGCAGGAACGGGGATAGGAGTGGGTAGCGCAAGACATCGACCAGGGCATAGGGGCCATTTGCATGCAATGGGTGGTCTGCATCGGCCACAAAGATGAGACACTTCTTGCCGAGCACTTGAACTTCGACGTCTTCGACCAAGGGAGTGTGGGTCAAATCTCCCACAAACAGGTCGATCTCACGCTGTTCAAGAGCAACTACCGGTTCCTGGTTTGCTCGAACCAGAACTTCGAACCGTAACTCGGGAAAGCGCCTCGCTACATCACGCAGCGCGGGTGCGATCACACTGCGCGTAGTTAGTGGCCCGCATCCGATCTTTAGCACTCCGCCGCCTGCGTTCTCCTTTAACCGTCTTATCTCCGCATCAAAGCGTTGGGCAGCGGCATGCATTCTCTGTGCGTGATGAATGAACTCTGCCCCTGGGGCGGTTAAACGAACAGGGCCGCGGCGGCGAATAAACAATGCAAACCCGGCGTAATCCTCAGCTGCCTTGATGTGCCGTGAAAACGCAGCCGGCGACATGTTCAGCCTGATTGCCGCCTTATGAAAGCTCTCGCAGTCCACAAGTGCAATTACGGCATCCAGCGCTCTGTTGCTTAGCATTTGCTGGCCCTGATTTCCTTTTCCGGAAGATCTCTACCATTTTTTGGAAGAGAGGACATCCCTTGTGGCTCAGCCTCAGCCGGTAACTCTATAGAGGGGTTCAGATGGAGAACGTTCGACTTCCATATAGACGAGAGCTTGATCAATTGACCTTCATACTCAACACAGCCCGGGTCGTTCTAGCAGTGGCATTCTCGCTTCTGTTAACCAGCGGAACGGCTTTCGCCGAACAAGGCAAGAAGCCGAACATCCTGTTCATTATGGCTGATGATGTCGGCTGGGCGAGCCTTGGAAGCTATCACCAAGGGGTCAAGAGCATTGAAACGCCCAACCTTGATCAGTTGGCGAAACAGGGCGTCCGACTGACCGACTATTACGCACAGCCTTCCTGCACTGCCGGGCGATCTGCCTTCATCACTGGTCAACTTCCAATCCGCACCGGCATGCATACTGTTGGACTCCCTGGCGACCCGGTGGGACTGTCTGCCGATGATCCGACCCTTGCCGTCCTGCTGCGGGAACTCGGCTATCGCACCGGTCAGTTCGGCAAGAACCATCTTGGCGACCGCAACGAATTCCTGCCCACTAACCGCGGTTTCGTTGAATTCTGGGGCTGGCTCTATCACCTGAACGCGATGGAATACGTCGAAGACCCTGACTGGCCTGGCGGTGAAGAGTTCAACCGGCGGTTCGGTCCACGCAATGTCGTACATTCCTGGGCAACCGACACAGAGGATGAAACGATCGACCCTCGCTGGGGAAAGATCGGCTTCCAACGAATTGAAGACGATGGTCCGCTGCCCCGCGAACGTCAGAAGACAGTCGAAAACGAAGTAACCGCGCATACGATTGACTTCATTGAGCGCGCGGTTGCAGAAGACGAACCCTTCTTTGTTTGGATGGCGCCCGCGCGTGCACATGTCTGGACTCACCTTAGCGAGACATACGAGGCTATGCTGGGCAATGGACGGGGTCTTCAGGACGTAGTCATGAAGGAGCTCGACGACAATGTTGGCAAAGTGCTCGCGCGTCTCGAGAGCCTTGGAATAGCGGACAACACCATCGTCGTTTTCACCTCCGACAACGGTCCGGAAACTCTTACCTGGCCGGATGGAGGCACGACACCGTTCCGCGGTGAGAAGGGCACTACGTGGGAAGGCGGCTTCCGCGTTCCTGCAATCATACGTTGGCCCGGCCGAGTGCCTGAAGCCAAGGTTCTCAGCGGTATCTTCGACTCTCTCGACTGGATGCCAACGCTCGTAGCTGCCGCCGGAGGGCCCGAAGACCTGCCTGAAAGTCTGCGTCAAGGCTATAACGGCTACAAGGTGCACCTTGATGGCTACAACCAACTGGACTTCCTCACTGGGTCCGGCGACAGCCAACGCAAGGAAGTCATGTACTATGAAAGGACCGAGCTCCAGGCTGTACGTTACGGGGATTGGAAGGCGCATTTCGTCGTTCAGAACCATGGCTGGGGCGGGGTCAAAGAGCGTCTGAACGCACCCTTGCTCGTCAACCTGCGTCGCGACCCTTATGAAAAAGCCATGCATGAGTCCGGCATGTTCATCCGCTGGATGGGTGACAAGATGTGGGCCTTTGGACCGGCCAACGCCATAGTTCGCCGCCACTTGCAGTCGCTGCAGGCGTTCCCGCCGCGAGGCAAGGCACCTGCGAACTCCGAACAGGTCGAAACAATGATCAATCAGGAAAACGGCCTCTCACAATGACATCGTTCGGGCGCGCTTTTCTAGGCATTGCCATGGCAGTCATCCTGACTGCGTCTGCTACATTGGCAGCACAGCACAGTGCCGGATCAGACACGCTGTTCGACCGCCTGGCAGCCAACATCGCCGCTGTTGACAAGTTTGTGGTCATTGCCGAAATCGACCATTCAAGGCTCGCTGCGGAGGCTGGAGAAGACATGCCGCCGTCGCGCGTTTTGATCTTCAGCGATCCCGGGCTCGAGGCGGCACTGATGGCACTAGATCCAAGGTTGGGATTAGATCTGCCATTGCGTGTACTTGCCTATGAGGTTGCCGCTGATGGCAAGAGCAAGCTGCTCTATAACGATACCGCTTATCTCGAACACCGCTATGGGGTGAACCTCCCGCAAGCGCTTAAGGATCGTTACAGGAAAGCCATTGACGTCGCACTAGCCGGCATCGCACCCGAGAATATCGCTGTTCTTGCCCCGGACGGGTTAGACGGCGACGGATTAATCACGATCGAAAGCCCACACAGTTTCGATGAGACGCTACACCGCCTGCGCGAGGCGGTGAGTGCACAAGACGATACAGTCTGGTTCGGCGAAGTCGACTTTAAGCAACGCGCCCAGACCAGTGGCTTAAAGATCAACCCGGCGCATTTGCTGCTTTTTGGCGGTCCTGGCCCCGGCGGTCGCGCCATGTCTGCGGCCCCCAGTCTGGGGCTGGATGCATTCTGTCAAAAGGTGCTGGTCTTGCAGGGGAGTGACGGGCGCGTTCAAGTAGTGATGAATGATCTCCTGGCTCTAGCCGAGCGCCACGGCGTACGTAAGAACCTCGCGCTGAGGCTCATCAACCGACGAATTCAAAGCACCTTCACCAACGCGCTGGAGAAATAAGATGTCAAACAGCTCCACGATGCAGCGCGGTTTCTTGCTGCTTACTGCGGCAGGCCTTGTCCCGATCGCCCTCTCCTATGGTGCCATGCCCGGCAGAAGCTTGCCATGGTTGTTCGACATAGATGCCAGCGCAGTCAACACCCGACACATTTTTCGCGCCGTCATGGGGCTCTATCTCGGTTTGGTGTGCTTCTGGATCGCCGGGGCCTTTCGATCAGACCTCCGTACGCCAGCGCTCTGGAGCCTGCTCGTCTTCATGTTTGGCCTCGCGCTTGGCCGCCTGTTCAGCCTCCTGATGGATGGCTGGGCTCATCCGCTTCTCATTTTGTACATGGTGCTAGAGTTCGCCTTCGGCTACCTGGCTTGGCGGCTTCTCGGATTTCGGGTGGAATAAGCCTTCATTGACAAATTTCATGTGCAATTTGGCCGATGAATGACTGAGATTGATGCTGTGGACGGCTCCTCCGCCGGCATCGCGATTTGCCAACATACGGTATCATTTGAGGCTGACCCAAGTATGGACTGACGGCCGTTGCTGGCACAT
>JAHEBA010000173.1 GCA_024642465.1 Alphaproteobacteria bacterium | reverse complement strand
CCAGGACCGCATCGAAGCTGCCATCGTCATTTGCGTACCGGAGCTTGCCGCGACCCGTCAGGGTATCGACTCCATTCGCCCGCTTGCCGTTGAGGCTGTTGCGGAAATACCCGTCGTTGCCAGACCCCGCCAGGGAGAGGCTCGCGGAGAACCCGCCTCCGATCGGGCCGCCCACATATCCCTTGGCTTCATAGGTGCCGATGTTTCCGTAATTGGCATCGAAGGTGCCTTGCCATGCTTCTTCGCTCGGCAAACGTGTGATGATGTTGATTGCACCAGCGGTCGCGTTTCGGCCATAGAGCGTTCCCTGGGGTCCGCGCAATACCTCGATGCGCTCGACGTCCGCCAGCGTAAAGAACGCCGAGTCTGGCTTTGACAGGTAGACGCCGTCGAGATAGACGCTGACGGCTGTATCCGCGCCGGTCAGCACCGTCTGGCCCGTCACGCCGCGCAGCGTAATGGCCTGGTTGCCGCCACCGGTCAGCTTGCCGCCCACGACGAGGCCCGGAATACGGCCGCTGAGATCGGTGATGTCCACCGTGCTGTTTCGCGACAGGTCCTCAGCCGACATCACGCTCAGCGCAATGGGCGTATCCTGCACGTTTTCAACGCGTCGTTGCGCGGTAACCGTGATCTCCTGCAGGGCTGTGGTCTGCGCAGCTGTCTTGCCCTCGGCATCCTGCGCCGCGGCCGGCGTGGCCACGGCATGCGATGCCAGGACGCTCATCACGGCGAGCGCCAATGGCGTGCACGTGCTGCTGACGGCGTGGCGACGGAGATTTGTCCGTGCCGCGAATGTTTCCAGTGCTTCATCTTGCTGACGTGATCGCATCGGTAGCCCCCAAATGAGTCGGTGCGCGTGGCGCGGGATTTTTTGGCCGAGCCAACTATATATAGAATTGGAAGATAATTACAATATGTTCCGCTGGCGAACTATTGCGCCAAGGTCGATCAACTGACAATTGAATGGGAGGGATTAGCGGGAATGAGAACGAATTGCAGCTAGTTGGCTGCTGCGGTGCAAAATGAACAGCCGGCAGTCATGCCGGATGCACGCCCGGCATGTACTAGCCCAGGTCCTCCGGGTCACCGAGTTTGACCAGCATCTTGCCTAGGTTCTTCCCCTTAAAGAGGTCGATCTGCGCCTGGACCGCGTTTTCTATGCCGTCGTAGACGGTCTCGTGCACTACGATCTTTCCTTCGGCAACCCATCTGCCCAGCCGCTTGTAGCAGGTCGCAAGTCGCGATGGTGGCGCCAGGTAGTCAAAAATGCTGCATCCCAAGATGCTCACGCGCTTCAGGACCAACTGGAAAATGTTACTTGGTCCCGTGGGCACGCCACCGTCATACATCGAGGTGTCGCCTACCTTGATGATTCGTCCATGGGGATTCATCAAGTCGATCGCTACTTCTAATTGGCGGCCGCCCGCATAGTCTATATAGACATCGATGCCGTCTGGACAGGCCGCCTTCATGGCTTGCTGAAGGTCGCTTCGCTTGTAGTTGAATGCTGCGTCGAGCTTGAGATGCTGCAGCAGCCAGTCGACCTTTTCGTCGTGGCCCGTAGTGCCTACCACCCGGCAGCCGCTCATCTTCGCTATCTGGCTGGCCATGGATCCAGTGGTGCCCGCCGCCGTCGATATCCATACGGTTTCGCCTGCCTGAACTTTGGCGCAAGCAGTCACGTGAAAGTAAGCCGACGCGCCGTATATGGACATGACGTGGAGATACGAGGTCAGCGGCGCTATCGGATCGTTGAGCACCGTCAGCGTGAAGCCATCTGGCTTCCCACTAAAGGTGAAGTACTCGCGCCAGCCGCGATTGGTGATGATATAGGTGCCTACTGGCAGGTTCTTATTGCGGGACTCAATCACCTGCCCAATAACCTGGCCTTCCATTACCTCACCCAATTCAAACCACCTGGCCGGCAGATCCAAGTTCAACAACTCTGTTTCGCCCTTGGCCATCAGGGTGCGCTGACCCGCATCAATGCTCATCCAAAGGTTTTTGACGAGCACCTCGTTTTCAGCAGGCGATGCAACCTCCACTGCCACCATCTCAAAGTTGTCTTGTGTAATCGTACCCATCGGCCGCGACTTCAACCGGATTTCACGACTGCTAACCATTTTTCTGTCCCTAAGATGACGGTGGTGGATCCTATCAAGTGCCGGCGGACTACTCGCCGCGATATCGCTATTAAGCGACCGCGGAGCCGGAGCAGCTTCCATAATTGAAACCGAATTACAGTTTTGTCGCAAGCATCGTGTGACGGCGTTCCAGCCAAACGCCATGGGGACTCACTGGCTCATGTCAATCACCGCCCAGGAGCAAGCACCCGCGCCGTGATGCGACACCCGCCCCGGCAAGATCCATGGACTCGTCTTGCGGGACCGGCTATGCGACTGTCCCTCACAACAAACGGTTCCAATACTAATTGAAATGCCGTTACAGTATTGACTTGGGCGCAAAGGGACGCCATAACGCTCGCGAAACAGCGGCATGCATTGCAGGCAATACCATTGAAACCATTTTACGGCTGGCGGGTGCTCGGCGCGGCGACCGTTGGGCTCGCCCTGGGTTACAGCAATATCGGGATGGTGTCCTTCGGGTTGTTCATCCTCCCGTTGTCCGCGGCCTTCGGCTGGGGACGGGGCGACATCTCCGTAGCGATGCTGCTGATGAACTGCGCCATCATCGTCATGGCGCCGATTGCAGGCGTACTGATAGACCGGGTCGGCGTCCGTCGCGTTCTCTTGCCGTCCATCGTGCTCTTTTCCCTGGCTGTCGGTGCCCTGTCTTTCCTAGACGGAGACATCTCGACTTTCTACCTGACCTACACTTTCGTCACGATACTCGGTATCGGAACCATCCCTGCTACCTATACGCGTGTCGTCATTGCCTGGTTCGATCGCAAGCGGGGCCTAGCCATCGGTATTGCCATGGCGGGAATTGGCATCGGTGCGGCGCTGATACCGCTGGCCCTTCAATACATCATTGCTTCGTATGGCTGGCGGGCTGGCTATAGTGCTCTTGCCGGCCTCGTTCTCTTCGTCTCGCTACCCGTTGTGACGCTGTTTCTGCGCGAACGCCCCGATGATCTGGGACAAGCGGCCGATGGTGTCGCCGTTTCTCCTGAGCAGGCCAGCATTCAGGCGGCCGGATTCGAGTTCTCGGCGTGCCTGCGTCAGCGCAGCTTCTGGCTGATGGCTGCCGGCTTTCCATTGCTGGGCCTGTTCACGTCGGCCGTCATTGCGCATCTCGTCCCGCTCTTGCAGGACCGCAATGTGAGCCCCGGACTTGCGGCACTCGGGGCCTCCCTTCTGGGGGTCTCGTTGATAGCGGGCCGTATTGTGTGCGGCGGGCTGATGGACAGGTTCTTTGCGCCGCGGGTGGTGATTGCATTCCTGCTTGGTCCAATAGTTGGACTTGGCATGCTTGCCAGCGGAGCCAGTGGCGCCGTCGCCTTTGGAGCCGTATTGCTGATCGGGCTGGGCATTGGCGCTGAGCTGGACTTCATGTCCTATCTAGTCAGCCGCTATCTCGGCCCGCGCGCGTATGGACGTACCTATGGCTCCATGTATGCCGCATTTGCGGTTGGCGCAGGCATCGGATCGATCTTCATGGGCTATGTTCAGCAGCGTACCGGCACATATGACGCAGCGCTCTGGACCCTGTGTTTGACGACGCTCTTGTCTCTGCTGCCATTCGGCCTGCTTGGCCCGTATCCGGCGCTGCCTGCACCGGGAGTCTCAAGCAAGCCCGTCCCGCTGGGGGTTTCTCAGACGTCGTCTAATGGAGTGACTTACCGGCATTCTTCCGTACACCGTCCGGACACGGAGCAACGAACATGAGCAAGGGACCAATTATCTCCAAGAAGGCTGTGGTTGATTTCAGCAAGATGATCCGGAAGAAGCTCCAGCTACGGCCCGAGCTCACCACAACAACAAAGGTAGAAGGCGAAATCATCGGGAACCACCTGATGAGGGCCAAGATGTCGCTGCCCACCGCGGGCGTCGACTATGGAGTCTCCTACACCATCTTTGCAGACGAGCCGCCAATTGCCGGGGGTGAGGGATCAGCGCCCTTCATGTTCGGATACTTCATGGCCGGCGCATTGCTCTGCGAACTGGCGCAATACGTCTGGAACGCTGAATCTCTTGGACTGCTGGACACAATCACCAAGATTGAGATGACGCTGGAGGGAGAGTTCTCCATGGGGCCACTGTTTGGCATGGACGACACGAAAGGTGCCTCGACGATCAAGGAGATGAGGGTGACAACACGGGTCGAGGGCGACGCTACACCCGAACAAGTCGAGAAGCTTGCCCGTCTCGCTGCGGCAAGGTGCCCGGCGCACCAGAGCTTGGTGAACAAGGTTCCCTACCTAACTATGGTCGAGCTAAACGGGTCCAAGATCGCAGAGTTCCGCGACGAGTAGCAGACACATGGGGCGCAGGCAGCCCGACTCGCCCCGGCGTCCCCCCGCTATTGAGTGGCTGTAGGCTTTATAGCTC
>JAHEBA010000172.1 GCA_024642465.1 Alphaproteobacteria bacterium | reverse complement strand
GTAGGCCGATGGATAGGTCAGGTAGAGCGGCAACGGAGACGCCAGCGCCGGCAACAGCTTGGGGTTGGGCTTTTCCCATTCGTAGCGCACGGTGTATTCGTCGATGACCATGAATTCCGGCCCCTTGCCATCGACCAGAAGCTCTGCGGGCAACCCGCCCGAACTGAGCTTCTCGTTGAGCATCACGTCTTCTAGCGCAAACCGGAAATCCTCCGCCGTGAACGGAGAACCATCAGACCAGCGGTGTCCCGGCCGGATGTAGAAGGTAAACCGCCGGCCTTCCTCCACGTCGTACTTCAGCAGCACATCGGGCTGTAGTTCGTAGTTGAGGTCGTAACCCACCAGCCGGGCATAACCGTAGTAAACCATGATGCGCACGTCCTTGCCGGACGCCATCAGCATGGTCATGGTACCGCCGGGCCGGCCCGGCTCGCGGCCGAGCGCCGCAAGGTCGATAACCCGCGGCTGCGCCGGCAGGCGCTTTTCGACCGGATCGATCTCGCCCGCCTTCACCTTGTCCGCAAGCATCGGCGTTTCGACGTAAGCTGCCTGGGCAATACCGGGTACCTGTTGCAGCACGAGGCCGAACACCGCCGCCACAAGCATCACGTACCTGCGAACTACACCGCTCATGACAGTGATACCTCCTTCACTGAAGCCTGCTCGTTGGCCAGCACCATGTGTCCCTCGCCCACTTGCACCGGCACCAGTGGCGAACTGCTTGCGGCCCGCCGGAACACGTCCGGCCAGGCGCTGTCGTCCGACGCGCCGCCAAGGCTCAGGGTGTCATAGTCCAGCGGCCGGTCAAGGTCCGGGAACGGTACCGCGGCCAGCAGCGCGCGGGTATAGGGATGGATCGGCTTGCGGAACAGCACGTTGCGCGGCGCCAATTCTACGATCTGGCCCTGGCACATCACCGCGATGCGGTCAGCCATGTAGTCGATCACAGCCAGGTTGTGCGACACGAACAGGTAGGTCAGGTCGAGTTGCGACTGCAGGTCCTTGAGCAGGTTCAGCACCTGCGCCTGCACCGACACGTCAAGCGCCGACACCGGCTCGTCGCAGATCAGCAGGCTGGGATTGAGCGCCAGCGACCTCGCAATGCCGATGCGCTGGCGCTGGCCGCCGGAGAACGAGTGCGGGTACCGGCTCAGGAAACGCGGGTCGAGACCCACCGCCAGCATCAGCCCGGCGGCATGGTTGCGCCGGTAATCGGCATCGCCAATGCTGTGGATCTCCATCGGTTCGGTCAGGATGTTGGACACCGTCATGCGCGGGTTGAGCGACGAGAACGGATCCTGGAACACCATCTGTACCTTGGTGCGCAAGGTGTCCAGTTCACCCGGCCCGGCGCGCGAAATGTCGATCTTCGTGCCCGACGGGTCGTTGAAGGTGATCTCGCCAGCATCCGGCGTCAGCGCCCGCATGATCAGCTTCGACACGGTGGTCTTGCCGCAGCCGGACTCGCCCACCAGCCCCAGGCATTCGCCACGCCTGATGTCGAAGGTAACGCCGTCCACTGCCTTGATGACATTCTCTTCGGACGCGCTGAACCAGCCCGACTTCTTGGTAACAAAGTACCTGCGCAGGTTCTTCACCTGAAGCAGCGGCGCATCCTTGGCCTCCTTCGGCGCAACTTTCCCGCTGGCCGGGCCGGCCTCGCCTATCAGCAGTTCGCGGGCATTCACCTTGACATCGCGCAGCGCTTGCAGCCTCTCGCCCGGCTTCATGTCGAAATGCGGCACGGCCTTCATCAGCGCTTTGAGGTAGGGGTGCTGCGGCGAGCGAAAGATGTGCTCGACTTTGCCCGCCTCGACGATTTGTCCGTGGTAGATCACCACCACCTCGTCGGCCATGTTGGCCACCACGCCGAGGTCGTGCGTGATCAGCAGGATCGCCATGTTGAAGCGCTCCTGCAGGTCCTTGAGAAGTTTCAGGATCTGCGCCTGGATGGTCACGTCCAGCGCCGTGGTCGGCTCGTCGGCAATCAGCAATGCCGGCCGGCATATCAGCGCCATGGCGATCATGGCGCGCTGGCGCAAGCCGCCCGACAGCTCGAACGAATACATGTCATAAGCACGCGCCGGCATCGGAAAGCCGACCAGCGTCAGCATTTCCTCTGTCTTGGCCCGCGCCTCGCCCTGGCCCACCTTCTGGTGCAGCACCAGCGCTTCCTCGATCTGGTTGCCGATCGTGTGCAGCGGCGACAGCGATGTCATCGGCTCCTGAAAGATCATCGCAATGCGGCCGCCACGCAGATGCCGCATCTCCGGCCCACTGGGCAGCAGTTGATCAATGCGCACCGGCTGGTCCGGGGCATCGGGATCGCAGAACGTGATCGAGCCCCCGGTGATGGAGCCGACCTTGGGCAGGATGCCCATCACCGCCTGGCCGATAACGGATTTGCCGGACCCGGATTCACCAACCAGCGCGGTCACCTTGCCTGGTTTGATCCGGAAGCTTGCACCGCGCACCGCCTCGACCCTCGTCGAATGGACGCGGAAGCTGATTTGCAGTTCCTCGATGCGCAGAAGGTCGGGGGATGGGCTCATGATCGGTGAATTACGCCAGTTTGGTCTTGTTCTTGCGGACCAAGCGAATCCGGTCGCACATGGCAACCTCGCGCACACCGTTTTTCTCGCTAGTGTAGCGCAAAACCGTCCCTGCTCCCCACGGCCGGATCACCCGTTGGCATCCTTAACGTGACGAGCCGTGATCCGGTTTGAACCGAACAGCCCTGTGCGGGACGGTACGAAAAGAGTAGGCATGAGTCCATAGTCCCTGACGCATGGAAAAAACAAGGGGATAATGCAGGAACATGACGACAAACCAGACACCAGACCCTGCACTTGCAGGCCGGTTGCGAAATCCGCTCAGGCAAGTGCTTGGCCAGCCCTCTGCACCGGACATATCCCCTCGCATTCGTGTCCAGATAGATTTGCATGACCAGTCGAGCGAGGTTTTGATCAAGATCATCCAGCTCGTCATCGTGACGATCTGGGCCGCGCTGTACTGGCTCTCGCCGAAGACCGGCAGCGGCACCATGTTCGCACCCGTTCCCTGGGCGCTGGCCGCCTACTTCGCCTTCAACCTTGCGGCCCTGCTGTGGGCCCGGCGGGCGCGACTTCCGGACTGGGCGGTGCTGGTGTCCATCGTCGTCGATGTCGCCATCCTGATGCTGCTGATCTGGAGTTTCCACATCCAGTATGGCCAGCCGCCCTCGTTCTACCTGAAGGCGCCCACCCTGCTCTACGTCTTCATCTTCATCGCCTTGCGCGCGCTGCGCTTCGAGGCCCGCTTCGTCATCTTCACCGGCATTGCCGCTGCCGTTGGCTGGCTGGCGCTGGTTGCCTATGCCATCTACTCGGCCCACGGCATGGGCGTGACGCGCGATTACATCGCCTATCTGACCGGCAACGAGATCCTGCTCGGCGCAGAGTTCGACAAGATCATCACCATCGTCATGGTGGCCGGCATCATCGCCGTCGCGCTGGTGCGCGCCAACGGCCTGCTGGTGCGGGCCACGTCGGAGGCACAGGCCGCCCGCGATCTTTCCCGTTTCTTCGACCGTGATGTCGCCAACTCGATCCGCAATGCGGGCGAAGAGGCAGCCCCCGGCAGCGGCAGCCGCATCGAGGCCGCCATACTGAACGTGGACCTGCGCGGCTTCACTGCCTGGGCCGCCCGGCGCGATCCTGTCGAGGTGCTGAGCCTGCTGATCGCCTACCAGAAGCGCATGGTCGGCATCATCCAGCGCCACGGCGGTTCCATCGACAAGTTCATGGGCGACGGCATCATGGCGACCTTCGGCACCGTACGCGGCGAAGCCACCTATGCCGCCGATGCCTTGCGCGCCACCGAGGACATCCTGACAGAAACGCGCGATTGGGCCGGCGACCCGGTGCTGGCCCCGTTCGCGGCGAAGGTCAATGCGGCAGTGGCTTGCGGACCGGTGGTATCCGGCACCATCGGCGATGACTCGCGGCTCGAATACACCGTCATTGGCGCCGCGGTGAACCTGTCCGCCAAGCTTGAAAAGGCCAACAAGGAACTAAAGACCCGCGCCATCGCCAGCCAGGAAACTTGGGACGCCGCACTGGTGCAGGGCTATCAGCCGGCTGCCAGGCCGCGCCGGCGCAAGTCAGCGGTTCCCGGCACCGCCCACGTGGTCGTGCTGGGCTGAGGTCTGACCCGGAAAACCCACCCAGTCCACCCCGTCCAGCGCCGCCAGTGCCTTACACGCTTGCCACGCCGTTCCGTCGTGCACGAGGTGATGCGTCACCACCCCGATCTCGTAGCCGCCGCCATTGCGTGAAACGGCAAGTGCCGCAGCCAGCTCCGCCAGCACTATGTCCACCGGTTTGCCGGTACGCGTGCTCCAGTCCATCACGTCGACATGGGTATTGGCCTGGCAGCGCGGCGCAAGCAGTTCGTGCGTGAAGGTGGAAAACGCCCTTATGCCCGTCTGGGCAAGGTGCGGCACGAGATCGTCCCGCATCCGGTTCCACGGCGGCACCAGCGCATGACGCAGATGAGCGCCGAACAGCA
>JAHEBA010000006.1 GCA_024642465.1 Alphaproteobacteria bacterium | reverse complement strand
TGCCAGCTGGGAGAGGGCATATTTGGCTTTTGGAAGGATAATGAATGAGACAGATGTTCAAACCAATTTTGGCAATGTCGGCATTGGCATTGTCGGGCCTTGGCTTGATGACCCCAGTCCATACTGCTTCTGCAGCAATGGTTTCACCGGTACCAGCCTATTCCCAGATTCAAGGAAGTGGTGCTCAACTCCCTGTAGAATTGGTGGGCAAAAAACGTCATTATAATAAACACCGTCATGGCCATCGTTATCGGTACCGTCGTCACGGTCATGGTCACTATTATAGAGGCTATTGGTATGCTGTTCCATGGTGGCTAGGTGCTGCTGCAGTTGCAGCACCCTATTATGGCAGGCCGAGCTACGGTGGAGGTGGCCACGTCGAATGGTGCCTCAACAGATACAGGTCATATAACCCTCGAACCGATACTTACAGGGGATATGATGGCCGTGACCACTACTGCAACAGTCCTTACAGGTAACGGGCACAAACTACATAGGCTCTAATTTGAAGGGCATCACCGTGAATTAGTGATGCCCTTAGACGTGTAACGTTTCTTGACATTAAGTTGACAAAACAAAATACCAGTCTCATGACGTTGATTTATAAAATATTTTAAAAAATCCAGTTCTCGAAACGCTAAGCGTCGAAACGACCTCATACGCATTGTGCAAAAGGGGCTGCCCGCCGGGCGGCCCCTTTTGCATTTGACGGTGCGCCGAAGGGTGGGCGGAACCGTTTGCCGTTCGGTCACATTGATGACAGGCAGCTGCTTCATTTTGTGAGGCTGCAATCGTGGCCACCCCCGGACATCAGCAAGGAGCCCTCCGATGACCCGCCTCACCGCGAAGGATTTCGCCCCCGAACTGCTCGAACTTTACGACTATTACGCGCACGGGATGATCACAAAGCGCGAGTTCCTGGACCGCGCGGCGAAGTATGCCGCGGCCGGCATGACCGCCGCGATGCTGTTCGACCTGATGAAACCGGACTATGCGCTGGCTGAACAGGTTTCGTTCAACGATCCCGACATCAAGGCCAACTACGTCAAGTACCCCTCGCCCAACGGCCACGGCGAGGTTGAGGCTTACCTGGTCAAACCCGCCAAGGCCGCGGAAAAGCTTTCCGCCGTGCTGGTGATCCACGAGAACCGCGGCCTCAATCCCTACATCAAGGACGTTGCCCGCAGGCTGGCGAAAGCCGGCTTCATGGCGCTGGCACCGGATGGCTTGTCCTCAGTCGGCGGCTACCCCGGCAACGATGACGATGGCCGCGCGCTGCAACGGACTGTCGATCCGCAGAAGCTGATGAACGACTTCTTCGCCGCCTACGAACACCTTGCGGCCCGCGACGATTCAACCGGCAAGGTTGGCTGCGTCGGATTCTGCTATGGCGGCGGGGTTTGCAATGCGCTGGCGGTCGCCTATCCCGAACTCAATGCATCCGTGCCTTTCTATGGCCGCCAGGCAGCGGCAGAAGACGTGCCGCGCATCAAGGCGCCGCTGCAGCTGCACTATGGCGGTCTCGATGAGCGCATCAACGCCGGCTGGCCCGCTTACGAAGCCGCGCTCAAGCAGCACAACAAGACCTACGAGGCCTACATCTACGAAGGCGCCAACCACGGCTTCCACAACGACTCGACCCCCCGCTACGACAAGGCCGCGGCGGAACTGGCATGGCAGCGGACCCTCGGTTTCTTCAACAAGCACCTGGTGTAACCGCGAATGCCGGTTGCAACGCCGCTGCGCCCACTAGGCGCATGACGTTGCCATCGGGCATTGCTCATTGGAGACTGTTCAGCCTACCGGGGAACTTTCAACCAACGGGAGATGGACGGCCATGACATCCAAACACAAGGGAACGTGTTTTTGCGGCGAAGTAGAGGTAGAGGTTTCGGGCGCGCCGGAGGCGATGGGATATTGCCATTGCAGTTCCTGCCGGTCCTGGTCAGCCGGCCCGGTCAACGCCTTCACGCTGTGGAAGCCGGAGAATGTCAGGGTCACCGGGGGAGAAGACTATCTCGCCCACTACCAGAAGACCGAATTGAGCGACCGCCAGTTCTGCCGCAAGTGTGGCGGTCACGTGTTGACCAACCATGCCCCGATCGGCCTGGTAGACGTCTATGCCGCCACTATCCCTTCGCTGAAGTTCGAGCCGGTGGTGCATGTGAACTATGCCGAGACGGTACTGCCCATGAAGGACGGTCTGCCCAAGCTGAAGGACTTTCCGGCAGAACTGGGCGGCTCGGGCGAAGCCGTTCCCGAATAGCGCTCAGGCTTCCGGGATGCCAAGGTCGAGAAGCTGCTTGCCGATGCGGTCCAGGACGGCGGGCGAGAACACCATGGCATCCTTGAAGCGCGTCACCGTCATCTCGGGATAGGCCTTGAGCAGCACGTCCCGAGATCGCCGGGCTTCCTCGATCCGCCCTGCTCCCAGCAGGGCCGCCGAGAGATTGCGGTGTATCCAGAATGCGTTGGGCCGTTCATCCAGCGCCCGCAGGAACATCTCAGCCGCCCCATTGTCATCCCCGGCAACCTGACAGGCCGACCCAAGCCCCACATAATTATTAAAATTCATCGGATCGAGCGGACTGAGCCGCAGCGATCTCTCGAAATTCTCGCGCGCTTCAGATGGCCGGTCAGCATAGGTTGCCAGCCAGCCGAGCCGGCTCCAGGCCCAGGCGGAATTCGGATCGAGCGCCACCGCGCGCTGCAACAGCACCCGCGCGGCGCCATAATTGCGCACGAAGGTATGCACCGTCCCAAGCACCGTAAGGATCAGCGGATCGTCGGCTGAGATGTCTGCCGCCCGTTCTGCCAGCCACAAGGCTTCGTTCTTGCTGGCAGCGATGTCCGACGCCCAGTTGTAGACCGACGATTGCGCATGACACCAGGCTGCGAGGGCCAGCGCGAGGGGATAGTCAGGCTCGATGCTCAACGCCTCGTCCAGCAGCCGCAAGCCCTTTGCGGTTTCGTCCTTTTCCAGCGCCCACACGTGCTTGAACGCCCGCATGGTGTAGTCGTAGGCACCAAGATCCTGTGGCCGCTTGCGCCCTACCCTTTCAATCTCGGCCAGCCTGATCGACGGCTGCAGGGCGCCGGCCACCTGCTCAGTAATGCTGTCCTGTAGGTCGAAGATGTCATCCAGTGAACCGTCATACTTTTCCGCCCAGATGTGCGCACCGGTTTCCGTCTCGATCAGCTGCACCGTGATGCGAACCCGCCCGCCCGCCCGCTGCACGCTGCCTTCCAGCACGTAGCCGACCCCGAGCTCGCGCCCGATGTCGCGCACGTTGGTCGGCCGCCCCTTGTAGGCAAAAGCGGAATTGCGTGCGATCACGAAGAACGACTTGATCCGGCTGAGAGCTGCGGTGAGCGCCTCGACCACGCCATCGGCAAAGTATTCCTGCTCGGGGTCACCGGACATGTTGTCGAACGGCAGAACCGCAACCGATGGCTTGTCCGGCAGGCTCAACGGCTCGCCCTGCCGGGCCTTTTCCGGCTTGCCGGTCCCGGTGCCGGCGGTCTGCCCTTGCCAGCGCCAGACGCGCACAGGTTTGGCAATGTTCTTGAACTGGCGTTCGCCAAGCTCTTCGAACTGACCGTCGACCTTGCCGGCGGAATAGCGGAGAATGTCATCGGATATCAGGATGCCACCCGCATCGGCCATTTGCTCCAGCCGGGCAGCAACATTGACGCCGTCACCGTACAGGTCATCCCCCTCGATGATGACATCGCCCAGATTGATGCCGATCCTGAGGCGGATCGGGTTGCCTGACTGGGCAGAGGCCATCTGGATTGCAATGGCCGCCTGCACGGCGTTGACGATCGAGGCAAACTCCACCAGCACACCGTCGCCCATCAGCTTCACGACACGGCCTCCGTGCCGGGCAATCAGCGGATCGAACACATCTGCCCTGTGCGTCTTGAGGGCTGAAAGTGTACCGGCTTCATCCGCAGCCATGAGGCTGGAGTATCCGACGACGTCGGCTGCAAGTATGGCAGCAAGCTTGCGTTCCACGACATTCCTCCGCTGGCTGAACACTACTAGCCAACTGTCGAAAAATCCAACCGGCAACGCCTTGTATGGGCAACTTTCCGGCAATGCCCGCCGGGCATAGGTGCTATCACGCCGGACTGCAAGTGGAACCTCCGGCCATTACTTCCGTTTTGATGCAGATCTCCTAAATCTGAGAGCATCCGCAACGCTCCACAGCCCATGGTGAAAGCAACATGTCATTCCGCCCCGTAAAGACCACTTCACTTGCCAAACCCACCATGGAAGGCGCCGGCGTTCACTTGCACCGCGCGTTCGGATTCACCGATCCGACCATGTGCGACCCGTTCCTCATGCTGGATGACTTCCGCAACGACGTGCCCGCCCATTACCAGAAAGGCTTTCCCTGGCATCCGCATCGCGGCATCGAGACCATCACCTACGTGCTGGACGGCGAAGTCGAACACGCCGACAGCCTTGGCAACCGCGGCGTGCTGGGTCCTGGATCGGTTCAGTGGATGACCGCCGGTTCCGGCATTCTCCACCAGGAGATGCCGCGCGGCAACGCAAGGGGGCAGATGCACGGCTTCCAGCTGTGGGCCAACCTGCCTTCCAGCCTCAAGATGACCGCACCGCGCTACCAGGACATCCAGGGCACAGACATTCCCGAGATCGTCGATGACGACGGCACCCGCGTGCGCGTCATCGTTGGCGAATTCTGGGGCAAGCGCGGACCTGTGGACGGCATCGCAGCCAACCCGGTCTATCTCGACGTGACCGTGCCTCCGCTCAAGGCGAAGCGGCTGCCGGTGGACACCCACGCCTCGGCCTTCGCCTACGTATTCCAGGGCGCGGGCAAGTTCGAGTACGCATCTGATCCGGAAGGCGTGCGGGTAGAGAAGGAGTACCAGGGCGAGGAACTGAACATCCGAGACCTGTCCGGCAACCGCACGCTGGTGCGGTTCGACACCGGCGACGAGGTGTTCGTGCAGGCCGGCCCCGAAGGCGTGCACTTCCTGCTGGTCACCGGCAAGCCGATCCGCGAACCGGTCGCCTGGCACGGCCCAATCGTCATGAACACCCGCGAGGAACTGGTACAGGCGATCAATGAGCTCAACAACGGCACCTTCATCAGGCCGGCGCACTAATCCGATTCCAATCAGGCTGCCGATCGGCTAGACGGGACATTCAGGGCCGCGAGTATTTTTCGCGCCCTAGCGAGGATGCTGACCTGATGACCACCGTTAGAAAACTGCTCGCCGTGCTGCTGTTGCTGCTCGCGCCCGTCATGGCGATGGCCGCCGACGTCAGCCAGCAGAAGGCAAAGCTTGACGGCCTGGGCCAGCAGATTGGAACCATCGAGACCTCCATCGGCGAGAAGGCGACGGACGACACCGCGCTGGTCAAGCTGCGCATCAGTCTTGATACGTTCTCGAAATCGCTGATCGACTTCGGCGTATCGTTGCGCCCGCGCATCAACGAGATCAATGCGCGGTTGACCTCACTTGGCGATCCGCCGAAGGAAGGCGAGCCTGCCGAAGCGGTTGAAGTGAGTGAAGAGCGCAAGGCGCTTCTGGAGGAAAAGGCCCAGAACAATGCCCTGCTCGGCGAAGCCGAAAGCCTGTCGATCCGCGCCAGCCGCGCCATCGACCGCATCGGCGACCTGCGACGGGACCTGTTCACCAACACGCTGTTCCAGAGCACCGACGTGGAAGGTGCACTCGGGCGGGATGTGTTTGAAACTTTTGCGCGTGAACTGACCCGCGCCACGCAGCAGCTAACTTCCAGAGTGCAGTTCATGTACTCGTTCCGCACCAGTGAATTGCTGTACGCACTCACCCTTTCATTGTTCGTCGGCCTTGCCACGTGGTTTGGCGTACGCCGCATGTTCGGCGCCTTCGGCAGAACCGGCAGTGGCGACGCAGTCGACAACTCTTACATCAACCGCCTGTCGCTGGCCTTCTGGTCGACGACCGTCCCGTCGCTCGCCATGGCGGCAGCGCTGGCCGTGGCCTACTCGCTGTTCGATTATTTCGGCGTGTTCACCCCGCAAACCGGAGATCTGACCGAAGCCCTGCTGGTGTCGGTTGCGGCCATCTTCTTCATTCAGCGCCTCGCCAATGCGCTGCTGAGCCCGGGTCATCCGGAACGCCGGCTTATCCTGGTGTCGGACCGGGCTGCGCGCGTTCTCGTCGCATTCCTGATTGCGCTGGCTGTCATCCACGTGGTCGATTACTTCATCGGCCGCAGCAATGAAATCTTCTCCGCCCCGCTCAACCTGACCGTGGCCAAGAGCCTGATTTCGTCGCTGCTGATCTCCGCGGTGCTGGTGATGATTGCACTGGTCAAGCCGTTTCACGACGGCGAAAGCGGGCGTGCCTATGGCTGGCCGGCCTGGATACGCATTCCGCTGCTGCTGATCGCCATCTTCATCATCGCCGCCGCGGTGTCGGGCTATATCGGCTTGGCCCGTTTCGCCGCCGCGCAGGTCGTCGTCACCGGCGCGATCCTGGCTACCATGTTCATCGGCGTGCAGGCAGGGCAGGTGATGGCAGCCGAGGGCGTGTTCCCGCACTCCACCATCGGCACTCGACTGAAGCAGACGTTCTCGCTGTCCGATACCGCGCTCGACCAGCTTGGCCTGGCGTTGAGTTTCGTCGTCTACGCCGCCGTGTTCATCATCGGCCTGCCGCTGATCCTGCTGCAGTGGGGCTTCAACCAGCTCGACATCCAGACTTGGCTCTACCGCATCCTGACCGACATCCGCATCGGCAACATTTCCATCTCGCTGATCGGCATCCTGTTTGGTCTGGTGGTGTTCGTGGTCGGTTTCCTTGTCACCCGCCGCTTCCAGCGCTGGCTGGATGGCACGGTGATGGCCAGAAGCCGCGTCGATCCGGGCGTGCGAAACTCCATCCGCACCATCGTCGGCTATACCGGCATAGCGCTGGCCGCTGTCATCGGCCTGTCGGCGGCGGGATTTGACCTGTCCAGTCTCGCCATCATCGCCGGCGCCCTGTCACTCGGCATCGGTTTCGGCCTGCAGAACATCGTGTCGAACTTTGTCTCCGGGCTGATACTGCTCGCCGAGCGGCCGTTCAAGGTGGGCGACTGGATCGTTGCCGGCAACACGGCAGGCTTCGTGCGCAAGATTTCAGTGCGCGCCACCGAGATCGAGACCTTCCAGAGCCAGACCGTGATCCTGCCGAACTCGGAACTCATCAACTCCGCCGTCGGCAACTGGCATCACCGCAACCACCGCGGCCGCATCGAGATACCGGTTGGCGTCGCCTACGGCATCAAGCCGCGCCGCGTACACGAACTGCTGCTGGAGGTCGCCAGCAAGGAGCCCCGCGTCCTGAAGACCCCGCCGCCTTCCGTGGTGTTCCGCGGCTTCGGCGACAGTGCGCTGGACTTCGAGTTGCGTTGCCACGTGCCGGAGGTGCTGGATGGCGTGGAGGTTGCCACCAACCTGCGCTACGAGATCGTCGAGGCGTTCGAGCGCGAGAACATCCCGATCCCGTTCCCGCAGCGCGACGTCAACCTGAAGATCGAGGACATCGAGAAACTGGCCGACGCCATCGAGGCCGCCCGGACCCGCAAAGGCGGCTCCCGTCCCGCTGCAAAGATCTGAACTTTCGCCGTTCATGTACCATTCAGCTTGAACATGCGAGAAACTGCACTCAGATAGAACTTATCGGGCGGCCGGGAGCCGCCCAGCAGGGAAACGAAAAAGATGAAGTCCGTTGTTTATGCAATCGCCGCCCTCGCCCTGAGCGCAGGTCTTGCCCACGCCGCCACCATCACCAACAAGGACGGCGCGGCCATCATGGTCACCGTAACCGAAGGCGGCCAACAGTCCGAGGTCGGCATCGGTCCCGGCCAGAGCGTCAGCGTGTGCGCCGGCGGCTGCTTCGTCACCATGCCCAATGGCGACCGCGAAGCCCTGTCGGGCGGCGAAAACGTCGAGATTTCCGGCGGTAAGGCCACCATCAAGTAGCCGGCTGGCCAGCGGTTAGCTGACCGCCGCCGGCAGCTGTTCCAGGCTGTCGAGCAGCATGTCCGGGCGGCCCGGGATGTTGTCATCCGGCAAACCGAACCGGTTGATCCGCGCCACCTGGAAGCCGAACGACTTGGCGGCTTGCGCATCCCACGTATTGGCCGACACGAAGCAGATTTCCGACGCATCGCCCACCCCTGTCCGGTCCACCGCCAGCTGATAGACCCTCGGGTCCGGCTTGTAGATGCCAACGTCCTCAATCGACAGGACATGGTCGAGATGGGCTTCGAGCCCGGCCGACCTGACCGCCGCCGACAGCATGTCCGGCGAACCGTTGGACAGGATGCCGGTGGTGAACCCCGCCGCCTTGAGCGCCTTGAGGCAGGCAACCGCGTCCGGATACGCCTCGAGATGCAAATAAAGTTGCATCAACTCGTCCCGCAAACCCTTGTCCTCGATGCCGTGCGCGGCCAGCGAATAGTCGAGCGCCTCGCCCGTCACCTGCCAGAACGGCGCATGCGCCTGCATCAGTGATCGCAGCCAGGTGTATTCCAGCTGCTTCGTCCGCCACAGCCTGGATACCTGGTCAGCCTGCGGACCGATGCGACCGGCCATGCTGGCCACCGGCGCATGCACGTTGAACAGCGTGCCATAAGCGTCGAACACGCAGGCGCGCACCCCGTTCATTTTGCCGCTCATGTTGTAAATCCTCGTGAGATTGTGAATTGTTTGCACAAGGGCGTACCGGCACTATGCCCGCAACGCAGCACAGGAGAAACCCCGCTTCATGGGCCACGACCATCACGATCACGGCACCGGTCACCATCACCACGATCATGACCATGACCATGACCATGAGCACTCCGAGCTTTCAGAAACGGCGCTCAGGGTGCGGGCGCTGGAAAGCCTGCTGGTTGAAAAGGGCTACGTGGACCCGGCCGCGCTGGACGAACTGATCGAGACCTATGAAACCCGCGTCGGCCCGAGGAATGGCGCAAAGGTCGTCGCCAAGGCCTGGGCAAATCCCGAATACATGGACTGGCTGCGCAAAGACGCCACCGCAGCCATTGCGGACCTCAGCTTCATCGGCCGGCAGGGCGAGCACATGGTGGCGCTGGAGAACACGCCCGGCACCCACAACATGGTCGTGTGCACGCTTTGCTCCTGTTACCCGTGGCCGGTGCTGGGCCTTCCGCCGGTGTGGTACAAGTCGCCGCCCTACCGCTCGCGCGCTGTCGCCAATCCGCGCGGCGTGCTGGAGGAGTTCGGCGTTTACCTGCCCGAGACGACATCGGTAAGGGTATGGGATTCCACTGCCGAAGTGCGCTACCTCGTCATCCCCCGGCGGCCAAAGGGCACGGAAGGGTGGCCTGAAGAGCGGCTTGCAAGCCTGGTCACGCGCAATTCGATGATCGGCACCGGCCTGGCGCTCGATCCGGCAAAGGTGAAGCCATGAACGGCGCACAGGACCTCGGCGGCCAGCATGGCTTCGGCCCCATCGAACATGACGAAGACCAAGAACCCGTTTTCCATCACGAGTGGGAGAAGCGCGCCTTCGCCATGACGCTGGCCATGGGCTTCCTCGGCCAGTGGAACATCGACAAATCGCGACATACGCGCGAGAGCATTCGACCGGCGAAATACCTCGCGTCCAGCTACTACCAGATCTGGACCGAAGGGCTGATCAGGCTGATGCTCGATGCAGGCCTCGTGGTGCCCGGCGAAGTGCACATCGGCCACAAGGAAGTCACCCCGCGCGACCTGCACCGCGAGCCGGTGCGTGCCCACGAAGTGGCCGCCATTCTGTCCAGGGGTGGGCCGGCGAGCCGCGACATCGCAAACGGGCCGAAGTTCGCCATCGGCGACCGGGTGACGGCCATCCGGATGAACCCCATACACCACACCCGCCTGCCCCGCTACCTGCGCGGCTGTCCCGGCGAAATCGTGCTGCACCATGGCGGTCACGTGTTCCCGGACACCAACGCCCACGGGCAGGGTGAAAATCCGCAACACCTCTACACCGTGCGCTTTGCCGCCCGCGATGTCTGGGGAGAACACGCCAACCCCCGCGATTTCGTGCACGCCGACTTGTGGGAGAGTTACCTTGCCGCTGCCTGACGACCTCAAACGGCTGCCGGGCCTGTCGCTCGATGCTGGCGATGAACCGGTGTTTGCCGAGCCGTGGCAGGCGCAGGCCTTCGCCATGACGGTGAAGCTCAATGAACAGGGCCTGTTCACGTGGACCGAGTGGGCCGAAGTGTTCGGCGCCGAAATAGCCGCCGCCGGGCCGGACGATGCCGCTGAAAAATATTACTGCCACTGGCTGGCGGCGCTTGAGAAGATCGTGGAGGCCAAGGGCGCCATGAGCCGGACCGAGCGGCTTGAGCGCAAGGACGCGTGGGAGCGTGCCGCGAATGCCACGCCGCATGGCCAGCCGATCGAGCTGGGCGCCGAACTGAAGGGGCATTCCCATTGACCACGCTTGACCTCGGCGCCCTTGACCGGCCCGTCCTGATCTGCGGCGGCGCCTATGGCAACCTGCAGGCACTGGAAGCCCTCGCGGCGTTCCAGGCAGGCGCGGGCATTGCCGACAGCCACGTCATCCACACCGGCGATGCCGTGGCCTATTGCGCCGACACCGAAGCCGCCACGCAGTTCATCGCCTCGCGTGGCTGGCACGCCATCAAGGGCAACGTGGAAGAGCAGATCGCAGCCGGCGCACAGGACTGTGGCTGCGGCTTCGAGGAAGGCTCGGCCTGCGACGTCGCCTCGGCGCGCTGGTACGCCCATGCCGCCGCCACCCTGTCGCCAGCCAGCAAGGCCTGGATGGCGGGCCTGCCGTCTCACCTGACCTTCCGCATGTCCGGGCTTCGCGCCCGCGTGGTGCATGGCTCGGTCAGCCAAACCAACCGGTTCATGTGGGCATCGCTTCCGGAGGGGGAGTTCGCGGTTGAACTGGATGCATCCGGCGCCGACCTGGTGATTGCCGGTCACACCGGCATTCCCTTCACCCGCTTCATCGGTGAGCGTTGCTGGCACAATTCCGGCGCGCTCGGCATACCCGCCAATGACGGCACCCGGCGGGTATGGGTGTCGGTGCTGACGCCGTCATCGTTCGGCATCACCATCAGCCACCATGCGCTTGAGCCTGATGTGCACACCGCTGCCGCCGCCATCCGCCGGGATGGCCTGCCGGCCAGATATGCGGATGGTCTGGAGACCGGCCTGTGGCCGTCGCTGGATATTCTGCCGCAGACCGAGCGCTCAGCGACGGGCCAGGCGCTCAGCCTCGATGGTGCGAGTTTCAGCCATGCGCGTCAGGTCATCGCAGCGAAGTAAGGCCGCTCAATCGTCCTTGCTGCCGGAGCCGCCGCCACTGCCGGTGGCGGCGTTCCACATGGCCTTCTGGAACTGGCTGAAGCCTTCCATGCCGGGCGTCAGCCACATCTTCATCAGTTCGGCCGGGTCGAACTGCTCCATCTGCTTTTCCATCTGCGCCTGCATGCGGTCCATCATGGCACGCTGCATGGGTTGAACGTCCGGCAGACCGAAGAAGGTCCGGGCCTCTTCAGGGGTGCAGTCGATATTGATCTTGATTTTCATGCGGGCTGATCCTCTCCGTTGCCGGATAGTCTACCCCAGTGTGGCCAGCCCCGGAAAGGTTTCCAGCATCCAGTAGGACAAGGTGGTAAACGTGCCTGAGAGAAACATCACGCCGGTCACCACCAACAGGCCGCCCATCACCTTTTCCACCGTGCCCAGGTGCTTGCGGAACCCGGACATGAACTTGAGGAACTGCGGCATCGCCACTGCCGCCAGCAGGAAGGGCAGGCCGAGCCCCGCCGAGTAGACTGCCAGCAGGCCGGCTCCCTTCTGCACGCTGTCTTCCAGCGAGGCCACCGACAGGATCGCCGCCAGCACCGGCCCGATGCATGGCGTCCAGCCCAGCGCGAATGCGAGCCCGATGGCATAG
The DNA here is from genome assembly GCA_024642465.1 of Alphaproteobacteria bacterium. Taxonomy (GTDB): domain Bacteria; phylum Pseudomonadota; class Alphaproteobacteria; order Rhizobiales; family Aestuariivirgaceae; genus Anderseniella. The sequence continues at coordinate 52,343 of JAHEBA010000006.1, read as the reverse complement.
GCACCGATGAACCCGACCGGCCGGCTTTCCTGGTGGTAGCGGACCTCCTTCGACAGCAAACCGATGCGGAAAGCGCCGAGGAAGTGCAGCCCCATGATGATGATGATGATGCCGGCGATCGAGGTCAGCACCGGGAAGCTGACGCCGCCAATGGAGACCTCCCAGGCAGTTGCCTCGCGCATCCATTGTCCGATCAGGCTGGCCGAGGCGCCCAATGCAATGAAAACGGTCGAAAAACCGGCAACGAACAGCAGCGACGAGATCAGCGCCTTGCGCTGAATGGCCGGGTTTACGCCCTCCTTGCCGGTCAGTTCCTCAAGTGAGGTGCCGGCAATGAAGCACAGGTAGGGCGGCACAAGCGGCAGTACGCACGGGCTCAGGAAGCTGAGCAACCCGGCGGTGAAGGCCGCCCATATGGAAACGTCGAGACCCATTCGATCAATAAGCCCTGGATACTGCTGGCGCGTTGCATCCGGAAAGTGGCGCTTCACGGGCGCGAAGGCAAGGTCTGGACCGTTCACACGGTGTCACATGCCCGTCAGCAAGCGCTTGCCCGAAAACTGACCAATTCTTAAGCCCGATTCAACGCGATTCCATGATATTGCTTGATTTCATTTCTAGTGAATCGGTTGATTTTCAACCTGGAGTCACCGGCGGGCCAGATGACGAGATACCTGACCAAGCTTTTTACCATGCCGCTGGCAATTGTTGCCGCAAGCCAGTTTGCCGCCGCACCGGCGTCGGCCCATCCGCACGTATGGTCCGACATGCGCTCCGACCTGGTGCTGGACGAGCAGGGCCGCGCCGTTGCCATCAACGTGGAGTGGATTTTCGACACCGGCTACACGGAGGCCGCAACCGAAGGCATGGATGCCGACGGCGACGGCATCTACACCCCGGCCGAACTTCACCCGGTGGCGACCGAGAACATCAACGCGCTGAAGGAATTCCGCTACTTCGTTCAGGCAAAGACCGGCGGCAAGGACATCGCCTATGCCGACGTCACCGAATATGGCCACCGCATCAATGACGAAGGCCGTCTGCACATGATCTTCGTGGTGCCGTTCGCCGAACCGGTAGACCTCACTGCCGCCGAGTTCACCTACAGCATCTACGACCCGGATTTCTTCATCGCCTACGATTTCGTGAAGGAAAATGCGGTGGCCGCCATCGGCCCTCTGCCGGAGAACTGCACCATATCGATCGGCACGGTGGCATTTGACGAACAGGTCCAGCAGACAAAGGAAATGCTTGCCCAGAAGCCGCCAGACTGGCAGCCTGAGCAACCCACCGATTTCGGTTGGCTGTTCGCCCAGCCGGTGAACGTGACCTGCAAGCCGCAGGCAAGCTGAGCCCGGTCCCGTGCTGTTGCTGCGCACCCTCATCGTCGTTGCCTGCCTTGGCATGCTGATGCTGATCGGCCTTTCACCGGCCGGAACCATCGCTCATGCCCAGCAGCAACAGGCCGAACAGGCTGAACCGGGCCAGGTCAAACCCGGGCAGTTGCTGCTGCAGCGGCGCAAGGCCGCCAGCGACAGTGCTGCCGATGCGGGGCCTGCCTTCACCGCCGATCCGAAAGGCTGGATCCAGGCCCGCCAGCGCGACTTCTACGGCAAGATGTCGGCCGCGCTCGCAGCCATGAAGCGGGGCTCCGCGTGGACCGCCGCCTGGACGCTGATGCTGCTCAGTTTCATCTATGGCGTGTTGCACGCCGCTGGCCCCGGCCACGGCAAGGCCGTCGTTTCCGCCTGGCTGCTGGCCAACGAGCGCCAGCTCAGGCGCGGCGTGCTGATCTCGTTCATGGCGGCGGGCGTGCAGGCGCTGACGGCAATCGTGCTGGTCTCGGCCCTGCTGCTGACGGTGAGCGCCGCGGCCAGAACGGCGAAGTCCATGGCGCTGGGGCTGGAGGCGGCAAGCTTCGCCCTGATCGGGCTGACCGGCCTGTGGCTGGTCTGGCAGGCCGTGCGGCCACGGCTTGCTCCAGTTCCAGCGCTGGCAGGTCACGGCGTGCATGACCATCATCACCATCACGATCATCACGATCACGGCCATCATCACCATCACGGTCACCATCATCAGGCTCATGATCATGCCCATCACCACCACGATCACGGGCACGATCATGAGCACGGGGCGGACTGCGGCTGCGGCCATGCACACATGCCGTCTGCGGCCGAACTGAACGAACCCGTATCGCTGTGGAAGGCCGCAAGCATCGCCTTCGCCGTCGGCATTCGTCCGTGCACCGGCGGCATCCTGGTGCTGCTGTTCTCCTCGGCGCTGGGGCTCTACTGGGCCGGGGTGGCGGCAACACTGGTCATGGCGCTTGGGACCGCGATCACCGTATCGGCGATTGCCGTGCTGGCGGTGAAATCACGAGACCTTGCCTTGAAATTCGCCGGACGCGACTCGGTCTGGCTCGACCGCACCGCCTTTGGCCTGAAGCTGGCCGGCGGGCTTTTCATTGCCTGCGTTGGCGGTCTACTGTTCTGGGCGACGGTGACCAACACCCAGCCGCTGATCTGAGACGGAGCCTTGCAAATGCTGTCTGCGCTGAAATCCGCCCTCGGCGGCCTTGCCCTGCTTGTGCTTGCGGCAAGCCTGCCTGTCCAGGCACAGGTGACCGAGGGCGATGATGCGCCCTTGCGCTTCGGCCGCTTCGAGCACGACGGCAAGGTCTTTCACGGCTACCTGTCGGCCGGCGGCATTCATGAACTGTCCGGCGGCTTCTTCGACAAGGAGACCACGGTCACCGGCCGGGTGATTCCGCTGGAAGAGGTGAAGATTCTCGCCCCCGTGCTGCCCAGCAAGGTCATCGGCATCGCGCTCAACTACAAGAGCCATGGCGGCGAGAAGACGGACGAGCCGCAGTTCTTCGCCAAGCTGCCCTCCTCGGTGATCGCCCACGAGGCCACCATCGTGCCGCCGAGGGGTTCGAAGAACCTGCACTATGAAGGCGAGGTCGTCATCGTCATGGGCGCGCGCGCCAGCAAGGTGCCCGAAGCGCAGGCGCTTGAATACGTGTTCGGCGTCACCGCCGGCAACGACATCACCGAGCGCAGCTTCGGCTCCGGCGGCTTCGACGTGCTCAAGGCCAAGGGCTCAGACACCTTCGCGCCGCTGGGCCCCTGGATCGTGCCGGGCCTCACCATCGATAACCTGAAACTGGAGACGCAGGTCAACGGCAAGACCGTCCAGCAGGGCTCGACGAAGCAGATGATCCATTCGGCGGCAAAGATCATCGCCACCGTGTCGAAGTACATCACCCTGGAACCGGGCGACGTGATCTATACCGGTACGCCGGGCATCACCCAACCGCTCAAGGAAGGTGACGTGGTCGACGTGCTGGTGGAGGGCGTCGGCCGGTTGCGCAATACTGTGGGGCCGGTGAGCGAATGAGATTTACCGGCTGGCGCGTTTTACTGCCGCATTCGTCGCCCTTTGCCTTGCCGTGGGCAGCATTGCAAGCTGGGCAACCATTGGCGCGGTTGACGGCTGGTACCGGACAATCTCCAAGCCTTCCTGGAACCCGCCTGACTGGGTGTTCGGCCCGGTATGGACAATTCTCTACATCGCCATGGGCGTGGCTGCGGCACGGGTGTGGCAGGCCGGCGGCGGATGGAATGGACAGGCCCGCACGCCGCTCATCTGGTTCTTCATCCAGTTGGCCTTCAATTTCGGCTGGACCTTTTGTTTCTTCGGCGCGCAATCACCCCTGCTCGGCCTGATCGAAATGGTGCCGTTCTGGTTGTCCATCGCCGTGACGGGCTGGCTGTTCTGGCGGATAGACCGTATCGCCGGGCTCTTGTTCATCCCCTACATCGCCTGGGTCAGCTTCGCCGCAGCATTGAATTTCACCATCTGGCTTATGAATTAACTCCTTGGTTGCTTGACTCCATCGCAGACTCCGATTTAGAACAAAACAAGAACATAAATCGGGAGCAAAAGGCCGCCATGACGGGCCGGAGTCAGGCATATCAGGTGCACGGGAACACGCTTCAGCCGATCAACCGGCTGGATGCAGACGCCCGCGCCCGGCTGATCGGCAGGCTGAAAGGCCATATCGACCGCATTGCCGGGGACGGCCCGTCGCTCGATGCGACCGCTGACGTGATGGCCGGCGCAGCCGTCGGCTGGATCACCGGCCTTGCCGAAATCGACGCGCACCTGCCGGCAGGCGGGCTGCACCCGCATAGCGTCCATGAGGTGGTGGCGCGCTCCTATGGCGATGCACCTGCCGCGCTGGGCTTTGCTGCCGCTCTTGCCGCACGCCGCCTCATCGGCCTGAACCCGGAGGACCGACGGCCGGTGCTGTGGGTGCGCGCGCTCGGCGATGTGTCGGAATATGGCCGGCTGTACGGGCATGGCCTCGCCCGCTTCGGTCTGACCCATGAGCGGCTGCTCACCGTATCGCTGAGGAAGCCCGCCGCCGTGTTGTGGACCATCGAGGAGGCGCTCAGGTCGCGCGCAGTGGCGATGGTGGTGTGCGACGGCAATCATGACCGCTTCGACCTGACCGCCACCCGGCGCGCCATGCTGGCCGCGCAGGAAGGCGAAACGCCCTGCCTGATGGTGTTCACAAGGCCCCGCGACGGCGCCACCGCGGCGCGCACCCGCTGGCAGGTCGCGCCGGCGCCCTCCATCCCGCCGCCTTTCGACGCAACCGCGCCCGGCAACCCCGCCTGGCGTCTTGAGCTTACCCGTAGCCGGGGCAGCAGGCCCGGCGCCTGGACCGTGGACTGGCATCATGCAACGCATCGTTTCTCTCTGGTTTCCCCATCTGCCCATCGAGCGGCTGAAACGGGCGCTGACGGCGAAGGGGCTGTCGAGCCCGCTCTTGTCGGCGCACGTGCCGTTCGTGCTGGTCATGCCGGGCGCGAGGGGGCTTAGGCTTGCCGCCTGCAACGACGAGGCACGCGCCCGCGGCCTCCAGCCCGGCGAGCGGCTGGCCGATGCGCGGGCGAAAGTGCCGGACCTCGCCTCCGCCGTGCACGAGCCGGCTGAGGACGCCGCCAGCCTGTTGCGCATGGCGCGCTGGGCCGAACGCTGGAGCCCCTGGGTGGCGATGGACCCGCCGGACGGCCTGCTGCTCGACGTGACCGGCGTGGCGCACCTGTTCGGCGGCGAAGCGATGTTGCGGGCCGACATGGCCGGCCGCTTCGGCAGGCTCAACGTAACGGCGCGCGCAGGCCTTGCCGGCACCGCCCCGGCAGCCCGCGCCATTGCCCGCTATGGCCAGCTTGGCAGCCCCATCGTGGCTGAAGGCGCCGAGCGCACCGCGCTGGCGACACTGCCGGTGGAGGCGCTTGACCTCGATGCCGACACGGTGACCACACTGCGTCGCGCCGGGCTCAAGCGCATCGGCCAGCTCTACGACGTGCCGCGCGCCAGCCTCGCCCGCCGCTTCCGGGCGAAGGAGAGGCACGCCCGGCTGATGGAACGGCTGGACGAAAGCCTCGGCCTCATCCGCACGCCGCTGTCACCCCTGTCGCCACCGATGGAGTTTGCGGTGCGCCATGCGGTGATGGAGCCGCTGATGAGCCATGACGGCGTACTCGCCATGCTGGAGCACCTGAGCGCGGCCCTCTGCCTGAAACTGACCCGCGCGGGAGAAGGCGCGGCACATGTCGAGCTTGCGCTGTACCGCGCCGACGGCTCGCGCGCCGTGGTGCAGGCGGGCCTGTCGCGCCCGTCCGCCCGGGCTGGACACCTGGTGCGGTTGCTGGCGCCCCGGCTGGAGAAGGTCGACCTCGGCTTCGGCGTGGACGCCGCCAGCCTGAGGGCCAGCGAAACGCAGGCGCTTGCCGCCGTTCAGGAAGCACTGACCCGCGAGGCCGGTGCGGCAACGGAACTGGCGGAACTGGCCGACCGGATCGCCGCGCGCGAGGACGGCGCGCCGGTGAGCGTCACCGTACCGGTTGCGAGCCGCCAGCCGGAGCGGGCCGAACAGGTGAAGGGATTCGGTGAGGCAAGCACGGAGTTCTCACCCCCACCCCCACAGATCCCTCCACGACCGGTCACATTGCTCGACCGGCCGGAGGAGATACAGGTGATCGCCTCGGTGCCGGACGGGCCGCCGGTGCGCTTCACCTGGCGCCACGTGGCGAGGAAGGTACTGAAGGCTTCCGGGCCTGAACGCATCGCGCCCGACTGGTGGCGGTCCGGCCATGCGCCGCGCCCCCCACGCACCCGCGACTACTACACCGTCGAGGACGAAACCGGTCGGCGCTACTGGATCTATCGCGAAGGCCTGTACGAGGAGCAGGACCAGCCGTCGCCGGACTGGTTCGTGCACGGGTTGTTTGAGTGAAGAGGAAAAGTGAGTGAGTAGATCAAGGATATCCGTCATCCCCGTGCAAACGGGGATCCAATACCATCGGCCACGGTTGCGGCAGATGTGGACTGGGTTCCCGCTTTCGCGGGAATGACAGGCAAGAAAATGTCTCCCGTGCCCTACACCGAACTGCAGGTCACCACGCCGTTCTCGTTCCTGCGCGGCGCCTCCCACGCCGAGGAGCTGGTGGCGCAGGCGATGCACCTGGGGCTTTCAGGGCTGGCGGTCACCGACCGCAACTCGCTGGCAGGTGCGGTGCGCATGCACGCCGCGGCGAAGGAAGCAGGCCTGAACTGCATCATCGGCGCGCGGCTGGATATGACGGCGTCAGCGCAAGGTGAAGCGCCTGAGGGCCTGCACGTCGTATCGCCCCCTGCACCTGCCTGCTCGCTTCTGGCCTGGCCCACGGACCGCGCCGCTTACGGCAATCTCTGCCGCCTCATCAGCCTGGGCCAGCGCCGGGCGGGCAAGGGCGAGTGCCTGATCACGCTCGATGATGTTGCAGAGTTCCAGCAGGGGCTGATCTTCTGCGCCGTGCCACCGCCGGGTTGGCCGGGCGAGGTATTCGAGGCAACGCTCAAGACCATCATCGAGCGCCTTGAGGTAAAGCCATATCTCGCCGCCACCTTCCGCCATGAAGGACGCGACAAGGCGCGCCTCAACCGGCTGGCCGCGCTGGAAGCGCGCTACCGCACGCCGATGCTCGCCACCAATGACGTGCACTTCCACCACCCCGCGCGCAAGCGCCTTGCCGACGTGATGGCCTGCATCCGCGAAGGCGTGACCATCAACGAGGCCGGATACCTGCTGGCGCCCCACGCCGAAAGTCATCTGAAGCCACCGCAGGAAATGGCCCGGCTGTTCCGCGATCACCCCGCCGCCATCGCGCGCACCAATGAAATCGCCGAGGCCTGCACCTTCTCGCTCGATGAACTTAAATACGAATACCCGGACGAGCCGGTGCTGAAGGGAACGTCACCGCAGAAACACCTGGAGGCCCTGACCTGGGCCGGCGCAAAGGTGCGCTATCCGCAAGGTCTGCCGGACAAGGTGCGCGCCAACCTGGTGAAGGAACTGGCGCTGATCGGCAAGCTCGGCTACGCGCCCTACTTCCTCACCGTGCACGACATCGTCAACTTCGCCCGCACACGCCCCGAACCGATCCTGTGCCAGGGCCGCGGCTCGGCGGCCAACTCCGCCGTGTGCTACTGCATCGGCATCACCGCGGTGGACCCGGCGGCAATCGACCTGCTGTTCGAACGCTTCATTTCCGAAGAGCGTAAGGAGCCGCCCGACATCGACGTGGACTTCGAGCACGAGCGGCGCGAAGAGGTGATCCAGTACATCTACCAGCGCTATGGCCGCGAGCGGGCAGGCCTGGCCGCCACCGTCATAACGTATCGCGGAAGATCAGCCGTGCGCGAGGTAGGCAAGGTGATGGGCCTGTCGGAAGACGTGACCTCGGCGCTGGCCGGCATCGTCTGGGGCCGCATGTCGGAAGAGATGTCCGATGAGCGGTTGAAGGAGGCTGGCCTCGACACCGCCGACTCGGTGATCGCGCAGGTGCTGGACATTTGCGACGAACTGGCCGGTTTCCCGCGCCACCTGTCGCAGCATGTGGGCGGCTTCGTGCTGACGCGCGGGCGGCTGGACGAGACGGTGCCCATCGGCAACGCGGCGATGCAGGACCGCACCCTCATCGAATGGGACAAGGACGACATCGACACCCTCGGCATCCTGAAGGTGGATGTGCTGGCGCTCGGCATGCTGACCTGCATCAGGAAGTGCTTCGACCTGATCGAGGGCTGGTATGGCGTGAAGTATTGCCTCGCCACCGTGCCGCGCGAGGACCCGGCCGTCTACGACATGCTGTGCCGGGCCGACTCGGTCGGCGTGTTCCAGGTAGAAAGCCGCGCCCAGATGAACATGCTGCCGAGGCTGAAGCCCCGCTGCTTCTATGACCTCGTCATCGAGGTGGCCATCGTCCGCCCTGGTCCCATCCAGGGCGACATGGTGCACCCCTACCTGCGCCGCCGCGACGGGCTGGAGTCGGAGGAGTACCCCGCGCCTGCGCCGGAGCACGGCCACAGGGACGAACTGCGCGAGGTGCTGGGCCGCACCAGGGGCGTGCCGCTGTTCCAAGAGCAGGCCATGAAGCTTGCCATGGTGGCGGCAGACTTCACGCCGGGCGAACTGAACGAGTTGCGCAAGGCCATGGCGACCTTCCGGCGGCGCGGCACCATCGGCCGGCTGGAGCAGAAGATGATCAACCGGATGGTGGAGCGCGGTTATCAACGCAAATTCGCCGAGCGCTGTTTCAACCAGATCAAGGGCTTCGGCGAATACGGCTTCCCCGAAAGCCACGCCGCCAGCTTCGCCCATCTTGTCTACGTGTCGAGCTGGCTCAAGTGCCATTACCCGGCAGCGTTCTGCGCCGCCATCCTCAACTCGCAGCCGATGGGCTTCTACGCGCCTGCCCAGCTGGTGCGCGATGCCCGCGAGCATGGCGTCACGGTTCATGCGCCGGACGTGAACTTCTCCGCCTGGGACTGCACGCTGGAAGGCGGCCCCGCCCGCCCGCCACAGGTGCGACTGGGGCTTCGCCTGGTGGACGGGCTGAAGGAAGCGGATGGGAGGATGCTTCCAAACCATCACCCTTATATGTCCCTCCCCCACCTTCACCGGACAGGCATTCCCGCCGCCGCCATCGTCAGACTGGCCGAAGCCGATGCGTTCCGTTCCATCGGCATCGACCGCCGCCAGGCCCTGTGGCAGGCGCAGGCGCTGGCAAAGGCGAAACCGTTGCCGCTGTTCACCCATGCAGGCGCCGAAGACGCCGGTGAGGACACGCCCGTCACCCTGCCGGAAATGGTGTTGGGCGAGCACGTGGTGAACGACTACCAGACGCTCAAGCTGTCCCTGAAGGCGCACCCGATGAGCTTCCTGCGCACCCGCTGCGAGGAAATGGGGGTGACGGACAACGAGGCGTTGAAGACCCTGAAGGATGCCCGCAAGGTGAAGGTGGCCGGCGTCGTGCTGGTGCGCCAGCGCCCCGGCTCGGCCAAGGGCGTGGTGTTCATCACGCTGGAGGACGAGTTTGACGTGTGCAACCTGGTGATCTGGCCCAAGGTGCTTGAGACGCACCGCGCAACGGTGATGGGTGCGCGGCTGATGCTGGTGTCAGGCCGCGTGCAGCGCAGTGGCGACATCATCCACGTGGTGGCGGACAAGATCGAGGACTGCACCCACTGGCTGGCTGAATTGTCGGACGAGGTCGAACTGAAAAACCCGCTGGCGCGCGCCGACGAGATTGCCCGGCCGACCCATGACCGGCGCGGCCTGCCTGCCCGCCACCCGCACAATGTCCGCGTCATACCCAAAAGCCGCGACTTCCATTGAAACCGGAAAGCCCCGGGCATAGCATCCGCGAACCAGGAACTCGGAATGCCGCCCATGCTCAACCGCGATGACCTCCACGCCGCCACCGCACCGCTAAACCGCGCCCGCTCCATGCCGGCGGGCTTCTATACCGACCCCGCCATCTTCGCCGCCGAGCGCCAGCAGATCCTGCTGAAGCGCTGGTTCTTTCTTGCCCGCGAAGAGCAGGTGCCGAACCCCGGTGACTACCTGACCTTCGACACCGCAGGCGGACCGGTGATCCTCATTCGCGGCCAGGACGGCAAGGCGCGCGTGTTCGCCAACTATTGCAGACATCGCGGCTCCATCCTGGTGGAGGGCGAAGGCAATTGTTCGCGCATCGTGTGCCCTTATCACGCCTGGAGCTATCTGAGCGACGGAACCCTCTACGGCTGTCCGGACATGAAGGACGCCGAAGGCTTCGACCGCACCGAGAACGGCCTCGTGCCGCTGCGCATGGAAAGCTGGGCCGGGTTCATCTTCGCGACCTACAACAGGGACGCGCCCGCGCTCATCGACTGCCTCGGCGACCTGCCCCGGCGCATGGCCTCGCACAAGCTCAACGACATGGCCTGCACCTGGCGCATCACGCTTGCGCCCAACTGCAACTGGAAGCTGATTCTGGAAAACGCCATGGAGACCTACCACACCGGCGTGGTCCACAAGGACTCGGTCGGCGCGCAACAGTCGCGCACCTTGCCCACCCAAGGCGACTGGCTGTGCATCCAGGTTATTTCCGGCCGCTCCATCGCCACGCTGCCTGGCACACAGCCGCCCCCCTTCCCCGCCATCGACGGCCTCGACGACGACGCCCGGCAAGGCACCTACTTCACCGTCATCCACCCGTCCCTGCAGTTTGCAGTGGCACAGGACTGTATGTGGTGGCTCAACGTGACGCCGCTGGCGCACGACCGCTCGCTGCTGGAAATCGGCGGCTGTTTCCCGAAACAGACGCTGGACGATCCGGACTTCGAGGCCAAGGCCAAGCCCTATTACGACCGCTGGGAACTGGTGGGCCGGGAGGATGTCGGCATACTCGAAAAGCAGCAGAAGGCGCTGGGCTCCGTCGCCTACAAGCCGGGGCCGCTGTCATGGCGCGACGACCAGGTGCAGGCCATCGGCATCTGGGTGCTGGATCAACTTGAGGGCAGGATGCCGGGCTAGCTAGCCGCGCGCCGGGTTGACCAGGGCCGCATAGATCTCGGCCTCGCCGACCACGCCGTCCGCCTTGCCGTTCTTGCCAATCAGCACGTCCTTGCCGGACTTCCAGCACTCGGCGACGATCTCGCGCATGGTTGCGTCCGGCGGCATCAGCGTTGACCCGGCCTTGACCTTCTCGCCGCGCTTCAGCTTGCGCATGATGGTTGCCCCGGTCATCACGTTGAGCGGGTTCATGTGCTGAACGAACTCGGCCACATAGGCATTGGCGGGCTTGAGCACGATGTCCTGCGGCGTGCCGGCCTGCACGATGCGCCCGTCCTGCATGATGGCGATACGGTTGCCGATCTTCAGCGCCTCGTCGAGGTCATGGCTGACGAAGATGATGGTGCGTTTCAGCCCCGACTGCAGTTTCAGCAGCTCGTCCTGCAGGTGGGTGCGGATCAGCGGGTCGAGTGCCGAGAATGGCTCGTCCATCAGCAGGATCGGCGCTTGCGTGGCGAAGGCGCGGGCAAGCCCGACGCGCTGCTGCATGCCGCCCGAAAGCTCGTGCGCATAGCGCGTCGCCCACTTGTCGAGCCCGACCAGCTCCAGCTGCGACTGCACCCGCGACTTGCGCTCGGTGTCGGACAGCCCGGCCAGTTCCAGCCCGAAACCGACGTTTTCCTCCACCGTGCGCCACGGCAGCAGGGCGAACTGCTGGAACACCATGGCGACGTCGCCCTGGCGCAGCTGGCGCAGGGCGGCAGCGCTGCACGAGGCGACATCGGTGGTGCGTCCGCCGACCGTCACCTCCACCTTGCCGCGCGCGACCTTGTTGAGACCGTTCACTGCCCGCAGCAAGGTCGACTTGCCCGACCCGGACAGCCCCATCAGCACGAAGATCTCGCCCTCGGCCACGTCGAGCGTCGCATCCGCCACGCCCAGAACCGCACCGCACTTGTCGCTGATTTCGGCACGGGTGGCGCCGCTATCCAGCAGCTCGAGCGCCTCGCGCTGCCGGTCGCCGAAGATGATGTCCACGTCCTTGAACCGGACGGCAGGTGGGTTCGCCATGGCCTAGCGCCCTCCCTGACCCGGTTCGCTGACCCGGCACAGCCGGTCCAGCACGATGGCGACGAGAACGATGATCAGGCCGGCCTCGAAACCCTTGGCGATGTTGACGGTGTTGAGCGCGCGCACCACCGGCACGCCAAGCCCCGGCGCACCGACCAGCGCCGCAATCACCACCATCGACAGCGACAGCATGATGGTCTGCGTCAGCCCCGCCATGATCTGCGGCAGCGCCCATGGCAGCTCCACCTTCCACAGCAATTGCCGGGGCGTGGCGCCGAATGCCTCACCTGCCTCGATCAGCTGCTTCGGGGTGGACTTGACGCCGAGCTCGGTCAGCCGGATGGGTGCGGGAATGGCAAAGATCACCGTGGCGACGAGCCCCGGCACCATGCCGAGCCCGAACAGGATCAGCGCCGGGATCAGGTAGACGAAGGTGGGGATGGTCTGCATCAGGTCGAGCACAGGCCGCAGGAAGGCGGAGAACCTCGGATTGTGCGCCGCCGCGATGCCGAGCGGCACGCCGAACACCATGCACACCACCGCCGACGCAACGACCAGCGCCAGCGTCTTGATCATGTCGTCCCAGTAACCCTGGTTGATGATGAACAGCAGCGACAGGGCCACGAACACGGCCAGCGGCACGGAGCGCTTGAGCCACCAGGCCAGCGCCACCACCAGCGCGGTGAACAGTAGCGGATGCGGCAACTCCAGCAGCCAAAGCAGCCCGTCGATCATCGACTTCAGGATCACAGACAGCCAGTCGAAGACAAATCCGGCATTGTCGATCAGCCAGTCAACGGCGGATTTGGCCCACGCGCCGATGGGCAATTTCTGGTCGGTCAGCCAATCCATGTCCGAAGGTCCGCCCCGCTATCCGGGAGAGCCACGGATGCCGCAGCTCCCCCGGTTATTTCCCAGTTTACGCTTACATGCCCAGCGCAGACTTCACTGCGGCCATCGCGTCGCCGCCGTCCATGGTTGTCACGCCGTCAAGCCACGGGCCGATCGCATCGGGGTTGGCCTTGAGCCACTCAACCGCAGCTGCTTCCGGCTCCTTGCCGCCATCGAGGATGGCGCCCATGATCTCGTTCTCCATGGCGAGCGTGAACTTCATGTTGGTGACCAGCTTGCCGGCGTTCGGGCAGTCGGACGTATAGCCGGCCCGGGTATTGGTGTGCACCGTTGCTCCACCGAGATTGGGGCCAAAGAAGTCATCGCCGCCTTCAAGGTAGGTCAGCTTGAAGTTGGCGTTCATCGGGTGCGGTTCCCAGCCGAGGAACACGATCGGCTCGCCGGCCTTCTCGGCGCGGGCCACCTGCGCAAGCATGCCGGCCTCCGACGATTCGACTACCTCGAAGCCCTTCAGGCCGAAGGCGTCCTTGTCGATCATGTCGAGGATCAACCGGTTGCCGTCATTGCCCGGCTCGATGCCGTAGATCTTGCCGCCCAGCGCATCCTTCTGCTTGGCGATATCGGCAAAGTTGCCGATGCCGAGTTCGGCGCCCTTGGCGTTGGTGGCAAGCGTATACTTGGCGCCTTCCAGGTTCATGCCGGTAGACTCGACCGTCTTGGCGTCCAGATAGGGCCGGATGTCGGCTTCCATGGTCGGCATCCAATTGCCGAGAAACACGTCGATGTCCTTGTTGGCCAGCGACTGGTAGGTGACCGGCACGGACAGAACCTTGATGTCGGTCTCGTAGCCCAGCGACTTCAGCAGAAACGTGGTCACGGCCGTAGTGGCGGTGATGTCGGTCCAGCCCACATCGGAAAAGCGGACGGTCTTGCAGGACTCGGCGTCGGCGGCCATCGCCGGCACCGACAGCATCGCAGCCAGCGCAGCGCCGGTGAAGGCACTGACAATCGTCTTCTTCATGTCTCTACTCCCTTTTTGGCTGAGACAGGCCTTTCCATTGAGCCTGCCCGAAACTTGCGGCTTGACCGGCAATGTGCGGCGGTTTGCCGCGCCAAGTCAACCGGAACACAAGTTAGCCGTTTTTAATTGACTGACCAATCAAAAAAAATATCCTTTCAGTCAGAGAGTGAAACGGGAGACTTCAGATGCCAAAGCTGGGCATGGGGCCGGTACGGCGGAACCAGCTGATCGAGGCGGCCATCGCCTCGCTGCACGATCACGGGCTTGCCGACACCACGGTGGCGCGCATTGCCATGCGCGCCGGCGTATCGCCCGGCATCGTGCATCACTACTTCAAAGGCAAGGACGACCTGCTGTTCGCCACCATGCGCCACCTGCTCAGCGATCTCCGGGCGGAAACCGTGGCCGGCCTGTCGGCCGCAGAAACGCCGCGCGCCCGCCTCAGCGCCATCGTCCACGCCAACTTTGCCCCGATCCAGTATTCCGGGCAGGTGATGACGGCGTGGCTGGCTCTGTACGGTGCGGCCCGCCATTCGGCCGAACTCAACCGGCTGCTGCGCATCTACCATGCCCGCCTGCATTCCAACCTGAAGCAGGCGCTGAACCTGCTGCACGGTCCCGCAGAAGCAGAAAAGCTGGCCATTGGCGTGGCTGCGCTCATCGACGGGGTCTGGCTGCGCGCCGCGCTCACCGACGACACCGGCAACCGTACGGCCGCGATCGCCCTCGTCGAAAGCTACATCGACAGCCGGCCAGTGGAGGTCTGAACCCATGCGACCCAACCATCTAATGCCCGGTGAAACCTATGACTTCGTGGTGATCGGCTCAGGCTCTGCAGGCTCAGTGCTGGCCAGCCGGCTGTCGGAAGACGGGAAGAATTCGGTTCTGGTGCTGGAATATGGCGGCAGCGATGCCGGTCCCCTGATTCAGATGCCGTCGGCATTGTCGATTCCGCTCAACACGAAAATGTACAGCTGGGGCTACCTGTCCGAGCCCGAGCCCAACCTCAACAATCGACGCATCACCGCCCCGCGCGGCAAGGTGATCGGCGGCTCGTCGTCGATCAACGGCATGGTCTATGTGCGCGGTCACGCCCGCGACTTCGACACCTGGGCGGAAATGGGCGCATCCGGCTGGTCCTTTGCAGACGTGCTGCCCTACTTCAAGCGGATGGAAACCTCCCATGGCGGCCAAGCCGGCTGGCGCGGCACCGACGGGCCGATGCACGTCACCCGCGGCCGCCGCGCCAACCCGCTCTATGAAGCCTTCGTCGAAGCCGCCGAGCAGGCCGGATATCCCCGCACCGACGACTACAATGGCCGGCAGCAGGAAGGCTTCGGCGCCATGGAGATGACGGTGTGGCAGGGCCAGCGCTGGTCCGCCGCCAACGCCTACCTGAAGCCCGCACTGAAGCGACCAAACCTGCGCCTCATTACCCGTGCACGCGCACAGCGGCTTCTGATGGATGGCCGCCGGGTGACCGGCGTCGAGTACGAACGTGGCGGAGAACTGCACCAGGTCAAGGCCAGCCGCGAGGTCATCCTGGCTGCCAGCGCCTTCAACTCTCCGCACCTTTTGCAGCTGTCGGGCATCGGCGACGCGGCCGACCTCAAGGCTGCGGGCATCACGCCGGTGCACCACCTGCCCGGCGTCGGCAAGAACCTCATGGATCACCTCGAGGTCTACTTCCAGCTGTTGTGCAAGCAGCCGGTCACGCTCAACAACAAGTTGGGCTTGTTCTCCAAGGGGCTGATCGGCCTGCAATGGCTGCTGTTCAAGTCAGGCCTCGGCGCCACCAACCATTTCGAGAGCGCCGGTTTCATCCGCTCGCGCGCCGGCATCGAATACCCCGACATCCAGTATCACTTCCTGCCCGGCGCCATCGCCTACAACGGCAAGCCGGCCACCACGGAGCACGGCTTCCAGGTTCACGTGGGCCCGATGAGGTCGAAGTCGCGCGGCGCCGTCACCCCGGTCAGCGCCGACCCCAAGGCCGCCCCGAAACTGAATTTTAATTACATGTCGCACGAGGACGACTGGAAGGAGTTTCGCGCCTGCATCCGCCTAACCCGCGAGATCATCGCCCAACCTGCCCTGCAACCCTTCGCCGGCGACGAGATCCAGCCCGGAAATGATGCCATCAGTGATGAAGCCATTGACGAATTCATCCGTGAGCATGCCGAAAGCGCCTACCACCCCTGCGGCACCTGCCGGATGGGCGCCGCCACCGACCCGCAGGCTGTAGTTGACCCGCAACTGAGGGTGATTGGGCTTGAAGGCCTCCGCGTTGTTGATACCTCGGTATTCCCATCGATCACCAACGGCAACCTCAACGGCCCGGCGCTGATGGTGGGGGAAAAGGCCTCCGACATCATCCTCGGCCGGGACCCGCTGCCGGCCTCGAACCTGCAACCCTGGATCAATCCTGACTGGCGGATTTCGCAACGCTGATCGAGCAGGGCTGGTTTATAAGACCGGCCATGACGAGCGAGGCAAACACCGGACGGGATACAGCCATGAAGCGGCCGCGACGGCCTGTCGACCTCGCCGTTGCCGCCTGCCTCATCGGCATTGCCGTTTTCGAACTGGCCGAGCTCCACCTGCACCTTGACTGGACAGGGCTCGCAGCAGCCGGCCTGCTCATCGCTTTCCTGGTACTCGGCCAGGCAAGGCTGGGCCTGCGCGAACGCTATCTGCTGGCGTTGGCGCTTGCCGCCACCATCGCCGCCTTCGCCTGGTCGCCCGATCCGGGCGAACTGGTCCGCCGCGGCCTCGGCCAGGCCACGTATCTGGCAGCCTTCATGCTGCTGCTGTCGCTGCTGCGCGACGGCGCCATTACCTCGCCTTCCGTGCTGGCGCTCGGCGAATATCTTACCCGCCGCCCGCCCGGCCAGCGCTATATCGCCATCCATGCCGGCGGTCATGCGCTTGGCATGGTGCTGAACTTTGGCGCCCTGAGCCTCCTCGGCCCCCTCATCCAGCGCGGCGTCGAGGCTGGTGCGAGCAGTAATCCCGAACTCGCCGAATGGCGGCTTCGCCGGCAGATGTCGGCGCTGGCCCGGGGGTTTTCATGGATCATTGCCTGGTCACCCACCGCCGTCACCCAGGCCCTGGTTGCAAGTGTCGTGGCCGGGTCCAGACCGCTGCTGGTCGGCGCAATCGGTCTCGTGACCGCCGCCGGTGTGTTCGCCATTGGCTGGGCGGCCGATCGCGTAACCGGCAAGCAGGCCCGCGCCAGCCTTGCCGCCCGCGATGCATTGCCGAGGTCCGACCTGAGCGCCCGCCCGTTTCCATGGGACGCGTTTGGGCGCTTTGCGCTCGTATGCGGCACGTTGGCGGTGATCAGCGTGATATTGATCGTGTTCACTGGCGCCCGCGTCATACCAGCATTGATGCTGGCCAGCCCGATCGTGACCAGCGCATGGGTTTGGCTGCAGTTTCGAAAAGGCCAAACGGCAGGTCAGACGGTAGCGGGTCGATTGCGCGAGATTGCGGCTTTCTCGGTGCCGGCCGGATCACCGGAGGCGGTAACGCTGTCCTCGGCAGGCTATATCGGCATCGTTGCGGCAGGGCTTGCCGACGCACCTGCGCTGGCCGAATGGTCAGGCATCACCGGCCTGCCAGCGATTGCCGCCTATGTCGGGGTAATGACGCTGGTGCCGCTGCTGTCGAACCTTGCCATCCCTCCCATGCTCACCGTGACCTTCCTCGGCTCACTCTACTCGGCCCTGCCCGACAGCCACCTCGAGCCGACATTGCTGGCCGCCAGCATGGCGCTTGGCTGGGCGCTGAACCTAACTGCCTCGCCGTTTGGTGCGACAGCGCTCATCCTGTCGCGCATTACCGGCATCCCCGGCACAACCCTGTCGTGGAAGTGGAACACCGGGTTCACGCTGTCCGCCTGGGCATGGGCGGCGGTGGTTCTTTTTACGGCGTCAAGCTTATCCGCACAGTGAAACTCTAAGCGGTTGCGTTCACCCCGCTTAGACAGCATCATGCGCGCCATGGTGCCAGATCGACATGGCACGCAGAGCCAGGTTCCGGACCAACCGGACCGCGCCACAAAAGGGAGTTAACCACCGACAATGACGCTCAAGAAACTGTTTGCAACGACTGCGCTCGTGGCCCTCGCCACCACGTCCACCTTCGCCATTGCCCAGGCCGCCGAAGTGGAAGGCCCGGAAGTGAAGTGGAACGTCTCGCTGTGGGGCAACAAGCGCGCCTTCACCGCCGGCTTCGAGAAGCTGGCCGAACTGGTCAGCGCCAAGACCGACGGCAAGTTCACCATGACCCTGCACTACGGCGAAGCGCTGTCGAAGTCGCGCGAGAACCTCGACGGCCTGTCCGTCGGCGCCTTCGAGGCGGCCATGACCTGCAACTTCTACCATCCGCAGAAGAACCCGGCGCTGATGGTGACCACCATGCCGTTCCTGCCGATGGGCGACTGGGATGCCAACCGAAAGACCCGTGATGCGCTGTACCAGCACCCGGACGTCGTAAAGGAACACGCCCAGTGGAACGCCATGCTCTACATGTCGTCCTACCTGCCGCAGTACGAATTCCTCGGCAAGGGTGAGCCGCCGATGAAGCTGGCGGACTGGCAAGGCAAGGCCGTGCGTGCAGGCGGCGGTCTCGGCAAGGCCATGGCCGTTCTGGGCGCCACGCCGACAAGCTCGACGGCGACCGAGGTATATACCGGCATGCAGCAGGGCACCATGGACGCGGCTTCCTTCCCGTTCACCTACAGCCACGTGGCCTACAAGATCCACGAAGTATCCGACTGGTTCACCGCAAACCTGTCGCCGGGCACCTCCGACTGTCCCCTGCTGTTCTCGCAGTCGGCCTATGACGCCCTGCCGGACCAGTACAAGAAGCTGCTGATGGACGTGCGTGACGAAGCTGCGCAGGCCCAGATCCAGGCCTATATCGACATCGACAAGAAGAACATCCCGATGCTGAAGCAGAAGCTGAAGGAAGTCGTCTACACCGATGAGCAGCTTGACGAGTTCCGCAAGATGGCCGGCAAGCCGGTAATCGACGAGTGGATCAAGGAGAACGAGGGCAAGTTCGATGCCCGCGGCCTCGTCGAACTGATCTACACCACCGCCGGCAAGAAGTACGAGTAAGCCGGATCAACGCCTCAAGGGTTCCGGGCCGCCTTGCCTCTGCGCGGGGGCGGCCCGGGCCTTCCCATCATGATGCGGACAAGCGGGGTATGACAGGGTGGCTGATACTGCATCCGACGACGGTCTTGGCCGTCTGCTTTCGCGGGCTGACCAAATATGGTCGCCATTGGAAAACGTCCTCAACTTCCTGTCGGGGCTGCTGATCTTCGCCCTGATGCTGATGGGCATGCTGCAGATCGTGCTGCGCACGCTGTTTCGCAACCCGATCTATGGCTACATCGACATCGTTGAAGTCGGCATGATCGCCTTCGCCCTCTTCTCGATCTCCTACATCATGCGCGAGGGCGGGCACGTGCGTATGGAACTGCTGGTCGGTTTCCTCAAGGGCCGCGCCCTGTGGATTGCCGAGTTTATCAGCGCCGCCGTCGCCTTCATCATCACCGCCATCCTGATCCCCTATTCCTGGACCTATTTCGACCGTGCCTGGAGCTTCGGCGATTCCACTATCGACATCGAGCTGCCGACCTGGCCCGCCAAGCTGGTCGTGCCGGTCATGCTGTCGGTCCTGCTGGTGCGGCTGATCATCCAGATGCTCGGCTACTTGCGGCTGGCCGCCAACCCGGATCTGCCTCCTGTCGCTGTACCTGTCATGAAGTCGGTCGAGCAACAGGCCGAGGAAGAGATCGAGGGAGCGCGCTAGCCCATGTACCTCGGACTAGACCCCTTCACCACTGGCATCGCCGGCGTCGTGCTGCTCATTGTCATGGTGCTTCTTGGCGTGCGCGTTTTCGTGGCTGCCTCGATCACCGGCTTTCTCGGTCTTCTCGAACTGAAGGGCTGGCATGTGGCGGCCTCTATCGCAGGCACCATTCCGCACTCCAAGACCGTCACCTATCCGCTATCGGTGCTGCCGCTGTTCATCCTGATCGGTTTCCTCGCCTTCTATGCCGGGCTCACCAAGCGCCTGTTCGAGGCAGCCCGCAGGTGGATGGGCTGGGTGCCCGGCGGGCTCGCCGTGGCAACGGTGCTGGCGACCGCCGGCTTTGCCGCTGTGTCAGGTGCATCGACAGCCACAGCAGCGGTATTCAGCCGTGTCGCCATCCCGGACATGCTCAAGAACGGCTATGACAAGAAGCTGGCTGCCGGTGTCGTGGCCGCAGGCGGTACGCTGGCGTCGCTGATTCCGCCATCCGCCATCCTCGTCATCTACGCCATCATCGTGGAACAGTCGGTCGGCAAGCTGCTGCTGGCAGGCTTCCTGCCAGGCATCTACTCGGCCTTCATCTACCTGCTGCTGATCATCGGCATGTGCATGTGGAAGCCGGAACTTGGCAAGCCGATCACCGGCTTCACCTGGAAGGAGCGCTTCGAGAGCGTGCCGGGAACTTTCCCGATCTTCATCGTCGTCGGCATCATCTTCTCGGCCATGTACACCGGCTCAGCCACGCCCACCGAGGCCGGCGCCCTCGGCGCCTTCGTGGTGTTCCTCTACTATTGCTGGCGGGCATGGCGCGAGAACGAGCTCAACAAGATGTCGGGCCGCCTCAAGGAAGCGCTGATCGAGACCGCCAAGCTGACGGCGATGATCTTCACGCTGATCTGGGGCGTGTTCCTGTTCGTGCGTTTCCTGGGCTTTGCCGGCCTGCCGGAAGCGTTTGCCGACTGGGTGGTGCACCTCGACGTTCCACCCATCGTCATCATGATCTGCATCCTGCTGGCCTACGCCATTCTCGGCATGTTCATGGACGCCATCGGCATGCTCATTCTCACCTTGCCGGTGGTGTACCCGGCGGTGATCGCGCTGGGCTACGACCCGATCTGGTTCGGCATCATCGTGGTGAAGATGGCCGAGATCTGCCTGATCACCCCGCCCATCGGCCTGAACTGCTTCGTGGTGGCCGGCGTCAGCCGCGACCTGACCGATGACGAGGGCAAGTCGCTCGCCATTCCGCTGCAGGACGTGTTCCGCGGCATCGGCCCGTTCTTCGTGGCTGACGTGATTACGGTTATCGGGCTGCTGATGTTCCCCGGCATCATCACCTGGCTGCCGAGCCTGATGGACTGACCATCAGGCTCGCGCCGCATGTAACCGGCAAGAACGGGTCTCAGCCGAGGTCCGCTTCTTCCTTGATGGCGACCACGTAGTATTCGCGCATCTGCCGCGCCACCGGGCCGGGCTGGCCGCCGCCGATCTGATGCCCGTCGATCTCGACGATGGGCATCACCAGCGTGGTGGCCGAGGACAGGAATGCTTCATCGGCGTTCAGCGCCTCTTCCACCGTGAACAGCCGCTCTTCCAGCTTCACGCCCTTGTCGGCACACAACTGCTTGATGACCTTGCGGCGGATGCCGGGCAGGATCTCGTTGGACAGGGGTCGGGTAATGATGACGCCGTCCTTGACGATATAGGCCGTCGATGAGGTGCCCTCGGTGACGTAGCCGTCCTCGACCATCCAGCCCTCGAAGGCGCCCTTCTCGACCGCTGCCTGCTTGGCCATCACCTGGCCCAGCAGCGCGATCGACTTGATGTCGCGGCGCTTCCAGCGGATGTCCTCAACCGTCACCACCTTCACGCCGGTGCGTGCATTGGCGTTGTCGATCAGCTGTTTCTTCATGGTGAAGGCCGCCACCGATGGCTTGGTGCCGATTGCGGGAAACGCGAAGTCCCGGTCGGCCACGCCACGGGTGATCTGCGAGTAAACCCCGCCTTCCTCGATACCGTTCAGCTCGATCAGCTTCTCGTGCATGGCAACGAACTCGTCCTCACTCATCGGCATGGCGATGCGAAGTTCGCCGAGTGACCGCTTCAGCCGCTCGAGGAACGGCGCCTTGTCCACCATCTTGCCGCCAATCACCGGCACCACCTCATAGATGCCGTCGCCGAACACGAAGCCACGGTCGAAGATCGACACCTTGGCCCCGCCTTCTGGCAGGTACTCACCATTGACAAAAACAGTACGGCTCATTGTCTGGCGCCCCATTTGAGAATTGCGAATGCTGATGCTTCTGGCATTGCGGGCCGATGTGCCACAAGTGACCAGAAACCGGCAAGCGTTATCACCAGCCGGCGGCCTGCACGATTGCGCTTGTCGAGCCCCCCGCCCGCCATGCTATCTGCAAGCCTTCAACTGTCCCCGGGAGCACCGAATTGATTACCGATACCGCCGTCAGCGCCATGCTGGCCCGCGAGGAGGCCCTCTTCCGCCAGCGCAATCCGAACTCCGCCGCCCGCGCCGACTCCGGCAGCCGCCACTGGCTGAACGGCGTGCCGATGCTCTGGATGAGCGACTGGGGCACGCCCTTCCCGCTGATCATGGACAAGGCACAAGGCGCAACGCTCACCGACATCGATGGCAACAGCTATGCCGATTTCTGCCTCGGCGATACCGGCGCCATGTTCGGCCACACGCCTGAGCCGGTGGTAAAGGCCATTGCCGCCCAGGTTGCGCGCGGCACCACGACAATGCTGCCCTCTTCCGATGCCGCCGTTGTGGGTGAGTTGCTGGCCGACCGCTTCGGCCTGCCCTATTGGCAGGTCACGGCTACTGCATCCGATGCCAACCGGGCCATCCTGCGCTGGTGCCGGGCGGTGACCGGGCGTTCAAGGGTGCTGGTGTTCAACCGTTGCTATCATGGCGCGGTTGAAGACACCTTCGTGACGCTCAAGGACGGTAAGGTCATCACCAGCCCGTCGCTGGTCGGCGAGGTCCGCGACCTGCCGCTGCACACCCGCATGATTGAGTTCAACGACCTTGCAGCACTCGAGCAGGCGCTTGCCGACGAGACTGTTGCCTGCGTGCTGGCCGAACCGGTGATGACCAATGTCGGCATGGTGCTGCCCGACCCGGGCTACCATGACGCGCTGCGCGATCTGACCCGGCGCACCGGCACCCTGCTGGTGATCGACGAGACCCACTGCCTGTCTTCCGGACCCGGCGGCTACACCAAAGCCGAGGGCCTGGAGCCCGACGCCATCGTGCTCGGCAAGCCGGTCGCCGGCGGCGTGCCAACCAGTGTCTATGGCGTGTCGGAAGAATTCGGCCAGCGCATCCGGGATTATCTCGGGCGTCGCGAACAGCTGGGCTTCAGCGGCATCGGCACCACATTGTCCGGTTCCGCCCTGCAGATGGCCGCCATGCGGGCCATGCTGGAGAACTATTTCACGGAGAGCTCTTTCGCGCCTCTCATCGAGCTTGCCAGGCGGCTCGAAGGCGGCATTGCGAGGCTCATCGAGAAACACGCAGCCCCCTGGCATGTCGTGCGCGTCGGCGCGCGGGTTGAGTTCATGTGCACGCCCGATCGCCCCCGCAACGGCGGCGAGGCCTATGACATGATCCACAAGCCCGTGGACGTGGCCGTGCACCATTACCTGCTTAACCGGGGCGTCCTGATCACGCCCTTCCACAACATGATGCTGATCTGCCCGGTCACCACCGAGGCAGACGTCAACGCACTGCTCGAAGGGCTCGACAGCTGCCTGGCAGAACTCGGCAGCCCCGCCTGAGCCCGGAGACACCACACCATGCCAGCCAATCCGTTTCCCGAAGCCATCGAGGAGGCTGAACGGTTCCTAGCAGCCAACCCGCAGGCCCAGTCCTTCCAGCTGATCTTCACCGACCTGTGCGGCGCCCAGCGCGGCAAGCACCTGCGGCGCGAGGAGCTGATGGCCGCCTACCGCGACGGCCGCTTCATGCCGGGCTCCATACTCAGCCTGGACATGACAGGAAGGGACATCGAGGAAACCGGACTTGTCTGGGAAGACGGTGATGCTGACCGTATCGTCTGGCCGGTGCCCGGCACGCTGAAGACGGTGCCCTGGATCGAGGGCCGCACGTCGGCCCAGTTCATCACCACGATGCGCGAAATGGACGCCAGCCGCTCCATCGCCGAACCGCGCAACGTGCTGCAAGGCGCCGTCGAGCAGTTTTCGAGCCTGAACCTCACCCCGGTCGCTGCCATCGAACTGGAGTTCTACCTGTTCGACCGGGCGGCAGCGCTGGCCGGCACCCCGCGCCCGCCGCGCGCACTGGTGAATGAAGCAAGGCCGGAACATTTCCAGGCTTACCTGCTCAACGACCTCGACGATTTCGCCCCGTTCTTCGAAGACCTCTACGCCGCCTGTGATGCGCAAGGGCTGCCGGCCCGCACCCTGATTTCCGAGTATGCACCCGGCCAGATGGAAGTGGTGCTCAAACACCGCGCCAATGCCCTGCAGGCCGCAGACGAGGCCATAATGCTCAAGCGGCTCGTGCGAGCGGTGGCAGACAAGCACGGCCTCGTGGCCAGCTTCATGGCCAAGCCCTACAGCCAGTTCACCGGCTGCGGCATGCACGTGCACACTTCGCTGGCGCGGCCCGACGGCAGCAATGCGTTCACCGCTGATCGTGCCGAAGAGTCAACTCTGATGCTGCAGGCCATCGCCGGCATGATGGACACCATGGCGGACGCCATGCTGATCTTTGCCCCCAATGCCAATTCCTATCGCCGTTTCCGCAAGTCCAGCTATGCACCGGTGGCCCCCAACTGGGCAGTCAACAACCGCACCGTATCGGTGCGGGTGCCGGCATCCACCGGCGAAACCATGCACATCGAGCACCGCCCGGCAGGCGCGGATGCCAACCCCTACCTCGTGCTTGCTGCGGTGCTGGCCGGCATGCATCACGGCATCGTCAACCGGCTCGACCCCGGCGCCCCGGTGACCGGCAACGGCTATGAGCAACCTGCGCCACCAATGCCCACAAACTGGTATGCAGCCGCAGAAGCGTTCCGGGCTTCGAACGTGATGAAGGCATACCTCGGCGAGCGGCTGGTCGACATCTTCGCCACCATCAAGGAAGTCGAGGCGGACCGCTTTTATGCCGAGCCCTCCGCGCTCGACTTCGCCTGGTACCTGCGCACGGTTTAATCTTCATCGGCGCTTTTCCGGCCACGTTTGTCTGTCTATATCTGGCAACATGACCAAGCACAGCTATCGGCAGGCGGGTGGCCGCTTTCACCTTCCCGGTCACGACTCGACCAAGTCGGCGAAGGACTTCTGGCGCTGGCAGACGTCCGGCCGGCGGGAGCGCTGGCCCGCATGGGTAGAGAACCCGGTCCATCCGGCGCCGCCCAGACGGGTGTCGGCAGACGGCCTGTCAGTAACCTGGATCGGACATTCGACCGCGCTCATCCAGGCGCACGGCCTGAACATCCTGACCGATCCATTCTTCTCGTTGCGGGCTAGCCCGTTCCGCTTTGCCGGGCCGAAGCGGGTGCGCGCCCCCGGCGTGGCTCTCGACGATTTGCCGCCCATCGACATGGTGCTGTTGAGCCACAACCACTACGACCACATGGATCTGCCCGCCCTGGAGCGGCTGTCCCATGACCACGCCCTGACGCTGGTAACGCCGCACGGCAATGCCCGCCACGTGCGACAGCTAAAACCCGGCACCGGCGTTGTCGAACTCGGCTGGCACGACGTTCACAAGCATGGGCCCGTTTCGGTCAGCCCGACGCCGGCGCTGCACTGGTCCAAGCGCACGCTGTACGACCGGAACCGGGCGCTGTGGTCGGCCTTCTTCATCACCACGCCATCGCACAAGATCTACTTTGCCGCAGATACCGGCTTCGGTACCGGCGATCATTTCGTGCAGACCCGGGAGATGTACGGCGAGCCGGACCTGGCGCTCATTCCCATCGGCGCCTACGAACCGCGCTGGTTCATGGCGCCGCAGCACATCGATCCCGATGAGGCGGTGCGCGCCCACAAGCTGCTCGGTGCAAGGTCGTCCATGGCGATCCACCACGCCACCATCCAGCTGACCGATGAAGGCATCGATGATCCCGCCCGCGAACTGGCCGAAGCGCGCCGCCAGCACGGCATTCCCGGCCATGAGTTCCGTGTGCTGGAGGTTGGCGAAACCTGGCGTCCTTGAGGCTCGCCAAGCAGGAACAGCAGTGCTAGCGTGCCGCGCAACGCAAGATTCAGACGAACACGAGATCGATCAGATGTCGGCAATCATCGGATGGGCCCATTCAAAATTCGGCAAGCTCGAGGACATGGAACTCGAAGACCTGCTCGCAACCGTTTCCCGCGAGGCGGTCGAGGATGCAGGTATCGGCTTCGACGAGATCGACGCCATCTATGTCGGTAATTTCGGCATGTTCGAGAAGCAGTCCTTCCCCGCGGCCTTCACGCTGGACGCCGACCCCGCATTCCGCTTCAAACCCGCCACCAGGGTCGAGAACGCCTGCGCCACGGGCTCTGCCGCTGTGCACATGGGGCTGAACGACCTTGCCGCCAAGCGCTCCCGCTTCGTCCTCGTCGTGGGCGCGGAAAAGATGACCAAGGCATCTGGCGCCGAGATCGGCGATATCCTGCTCAACGCTTCCTACCGCAAGACCGAGGCCGATACGCCGGGCGGCTTTGCCGGCGTGTTCGCCCGCATCGCCGACCTCTATTTCCAGCGCTATGGCGACCAGTCAGAGGCGATGGCCCGCATCGCTGCCAAGAACCACGCCAACGGCGTTCACAATCCTTTTGCCCAGATGCATAAAGACTTCGGCTTCGAATTCTGCAACACCGTGTCCGAGAAGAACCCCACCGTGATCGGCGCCATCCGCCGCACCGACTGCTCGCTGGTGTCGGACGGCGCGGCCGCCATGGTCATGACCGACACAGAAACCGCGCTCCGCTTCCCCAAGGCCGTCCACTTCCGCGCATCCGCCCACGCCCAGGACTACCTGCCGATGGCACGGCGCGACATCATCCAGTTCGAGGGCTGCACCCAGGCCTGGAAGCGCGCGCACGAGCAGGCCGGCACCTCGCTCAACGACCTGTCGTTCGTGGAAACCCATGACTGCTTCACCATCGCCGAACTGATTGAGTACGAGGCGATGGGGCTCGCCAAGCCGGGTCAGGGCGCACAGGCAATCAAGGAAGGCTGGACCATGAAGGACGGCAAGCTGCCGGTAAACCCCTCCGGCGGGCTCAAGTCCAAGGGCCATCCCATCGGCGCGACAGGCGTGTCGATGCACGTCATGGCCGCCATGCAACTCACCGGCAATGCCGGCGGCATGCAGCTGGACAATCCGCAACTTGCCGGAATTTTCAACATGGGTGGCGCCGCAGTGGCCAATTATGTGTCAATTCTTGAGCGTTTGCGCTAGGCAATTGCACTTTATTTAAGCTGTTGTAGTTTGGTTGTGCAGATTCTTGAGCTTCTGCACGGTTTTTATGCTGATTCCAGTTGCGCGCAGATGGTGATCGACTAACTGTTTCGCCCCGAAAACCAGCGGATGGCCCCAAGGCGCCATCCGGTCATCGGGAGGGGCTGAAACATGATCAACGGGGCTGATACCGCCTGGATTCTCACATCGACCGCACTCGTGCTGTTCATGACACTGCCAGGGCTGGCGTTGTTCTATGCCGGGCTCGTGCGATCACGGAACATCCTCTCGGTGCTGATGCAGTGCGTCGCAATTGCCGCGCTGATGTCTGTCGTCTGGCTCGTGGCCGGCTACAGCCTGGCCTTCGCAGACGGCACCTCATGGGTCGGGTCCTTGAGCAAGATGATGCTGGCGGGCGTCGGGCGCGGCACGGTCTTTGGTGAAACCGGCCTGCCTGAAACACTGTTCTTCATGTTCCAGATGACCTTCGCCATCATCACCCCGGCGCTGATCGTCGGGGCGTTCGTGGAACGCATCAAGTTCTCTGCGGTGATGCTGTTCTCAGCCCTCTGGCTACTCGTCGTCTATGCCCCGGTCACCCACTGGGTATGGGGTGGCGGCTGGCTGGCCGGCATGGGCGCCAAGGATTTCGCCGGTGGCATCGTGGTGCACGTCACCGCCGGTGTGGCGGCCATCGTCATGGCTGTGATGGTGGGCAAGCGCACCGGCTTTCCATCCCATGTCCAGCCGCCACACGCGCCCTGGATGGTGATGGTCGGCGCCTCGATGTTGTGGGTCGGCTGGTTCGGCTTCAACGCCGGCAGTGCGCTGTCGGCAGGCTCTGACGCCGCAATGGCCATGCTCGTCACCCATGTGTCCGCCGCCACCGCCACGCTGGTCTGGATCGTCATCGAGCGCGTCCGGTTCGGCAAGCCCAGCCTCGTCGGCGCCGTCACCGGCACCATTGCCGGGTTGGCAACAATCACCCCGGCTTCAGGCTACGTCGGCCCCATCGGCGGCCTCACCTGCGGCCTCGCGGGCGGCGTCGTCTGCTATCTCGCCGTCGACCTCATCCGCAACCGGCTCCGGATCGACGACTCGCTCGACGTCATGGCCGTTCACGGCGTCGGCGGCGCCATTGGCACCCTGCTGACCGCGTTCCTGATGAGTGATGCATTGGGCGGCGTCGGCTATGACGAAGGCACGACTGCCGGCAGCCAGTTCCTGGTTCAGGCCACCGGCGTGGTCGTCACCGCCGCCTATTGTGCCGTGGCCAGCATCATGATCGTGATGATCGTCAACGCTGTCACGGCCTTGCGTGTTTCCGCCGATCAGGAGCGCGAAGGTCTCGACTTCGCATCGCACGGCGAAACTGGTTATAATCTCTGAACCGCGAGCATGCAGGGAGATCGCTGACCAATGAAGTTCATCATCGCCATCATCCAGCCGCACCGTCTTGACGCCGTGCGCGAGGCCCTGTCGGCAGTCGGCGTGACCGGCATGACGGCCACGGAGGTCAAGGGCTTTGGCCGCCAGGGCGGCCATTCCGAGATCTATCGCGGGGCTGAGTACACCGTGCACTACCTGCCGAAGGTGAAGCTCGAGATCGCTGTCGATGACCACGTTGCCGACAAGGCCGTGGAGACCATCGCCCAGGCCGGGCGCACCGGCAAGATCGGCGACGGCAAGATCTTCGTCATCGACCTTGAAAGCGCCATGCGCGTGCGCACCGGCGAGACCGGCCCGGACGCCCTCTAGGCAAAACTCACCTCGCCGGACAGCGGCAGCGAGCGGATACGCTTGCCTGTCGCGGCAAAAATGGCATTGGCGAGCGCCGGCAGGGATGGCGGCGTGCCCGGCTCGCCGGCCCCGCCCATTTTCGGCGAGTTCTCGAGGATGCGCACCCCGATGACCGGACACTGACCCATCCGCATGGCATCGTAGTTGTCGAAGTTGCCCTGTTCGGCAGCACCATCGGCAAAGGTGATCTGCTGACCCATCGCGGCAGACAGGCCGTAGATGATGCCGGATATCATCTGCGCTTCCAGGTTGCCGGGGTCCAGCGCCGTGCCAACGTCGGCCGCGCACCATACCTTCTCGATCCGGATACCGGAATTCGTCTCGGCCACCTGAATGACCTGCGCCACCCACGTGCCGAACGACAGGCAGAAGGCAACGCCGCGCCCGCGCGTCTTCACGCCCGCAGCATCGAGCGCTGTGCCCCAACCCGACATTTCCTTCACGGCTTCCAGCACGCCTACTGCCGGCTCATGCTTTGCCATCAGCTTCAGACGCATTTCCAGCGGATCCTGCTTCGAGGCAGCCGCGATCTCGTCCATGAAGCTTTCGATGAAGAACGGGTTGAACGAATGTCCCACCGAGCGCCAGAATCCCACCGGGATGGCAAGATCCACCGGCACACCGGTCACGTGGAAGTTCGGCAGATCATAAGGCTGGTCCCAAAGCCCGTCGACGATCAGCTTGTCCGGACCGGGCGGGGTCATCGCCCCTTCCAGCCGTCCGAAGGCCGAGGCCATCACCGACTGGCTCGCCGTTTTGAAGCTCACGGCCTCGATGCCGTCGGAGCCCAGCACCGCTTCCGCCTCGCACAAAGCTCCGGGCCGGTACATGTCGTGGCGCATGTCTTCCTCGCGCGTCCAGGTCACCTGCACCGGCTTGCCATCGGTCTCCTTCGCAACGCGCGCGGCGAGGATGGAAAAGTCGGTCTCGAACCGCCGCCCGAAGCCGCCGCCGAGATAGGTGCTGACCACCTCGACATTCTCTGCCGGGATCGAGAACACCGCTGCCGCCTGCTGCACGATGGAGGTTGGTGCCTGGTTGCCGCTCCAGATGGTCAGCCTGTCGCCCTGCCATTGCGCCGTGGCGTTCATCGGCTCCATGCAGGCATGGGCGAGATAGGGAGCGGAATAGCGCGCCTTGATCGTTCCGCCCCTGCCAGCGGCTTCGGCAGGCGTATCGCCGTCGCTGCGCATATGGAAGCCCTCGCCCAAGGCAAGCGCTTGTTCGATCTTGCCGAACACGGCATCCGTGGTGGCGGGGTATGGCGCTTCGGCCCACTGCGGCTTCACCGCATCGGCAGCCTGGAACGCGGTCCATGTATTGCTGGCAATCACTGCAAAGCCAGTACCAAGGTTCACCACCTTGATCACGCCCGGCAGGACCAGGGCCGGGCCATCGTCCATCGCCGTCATCGCTGCGCCCTGACGCGGGTTCATGCGAACCGTCGCGAACAGCATGTCAGGCAGGCGCACGTCGATGCCGAACGTCGTCTTGCCCGAGACCTTGGCCACAATGTCGAGCTTGGGCTGCGTCTTGCCGAGATAGCGCCACTGGTCGCGCGGCTTCAACGTTGCGTCCGAGGGAACCTTGCGCTGCGATGCGGCCTCAGCCAGCGCGCCATAGCTCAATGACTTGCCGAGCGCAGGGTCGATGACCTTGCCGCCCTCTGTCCTCAGCGAAGCCGCAACGACGCCCCATTGCTCTGCCGCAGCCTGCACCAGCATAAGCCGCGCCGCCGCACCGGCCTCGCGCAGCTTGTCGAACGCATCGACCGTGGAGCTCGAACCACCCGTTGCTTGCATGGCGAGAAACTTGGCGACAACGCCCTGAAGCCCGCGCATGGTCTCGGCCACGAACGAATTGTCGAACGCCGGAAATGGCGCGCCCTCTTCCAGCATGGCAGAATTGTAATAGGCCTTGGCGGCAGGTGCGAACTCCGTCTTCACCGAGGCGAGCTCAACGTCGAGCTCTTCGACGATCATCGCGGCCAGCGTGGTGAGCATGCCCTGGCCCATCTCGGCGCGAGGAATGACCATCTTCACCGTATCGTCGGACGCGATCTTGATGAATGGCGTGAAGACCCCTTCACCCGGCGTCGCCTCGAGCGGGTTCGGATAGGGCTTCTGATACATGTACCAGCCGACCGCGAAACCGCCGGCAATGGCCGCGGTGCCAAGCAGGAATGTACGGCGCAGGATCTTGCCCATGGCTCAGGCCCCCGCCAGCTTCTTCGCCGCCGCATGGATTGCGGCGCGGATGCGCGGATAGGTGCCGCAACGGCACATGTTGCCGGACATGGCATCGTCAATGTCGGCATCGGTTGGTGACGGATTGGCCTTGAGCAGCGCCGTTGCCGCCAGCATCTGGCCGGACTGGCAGTAGCCGCACTGGGCGACCTGCCCATCGACCCAGGCCTGCTGCACCGCGCTCAACGTCCCGTCTTCAGCGGCGAAGCCCTCGATGGTGGTGATCTCACCGCTCACGCTGCTGACCGGCGTCACGCAAGAGCGCACCGGCTCACCGTCGATCAGCACCGCGCACGCGCCGCATTGGGCGATGCCGCAGCCGAACTTGGTGCCGGTCAGGCCGGCCACGTCACGCAGCGCCCATAGCAGCGGCATGTCCGG
Source organism: Alphaproteobacteria bacterium (assembly GCA_024642465.1). Classification (GTDB taxonomy): domain Bacteria; phylum Pseudomonadota; class Alphaproteobacteria; order Rhizobiales; family Aestuariivirgaceae; genus Anderseniella. The sequence goes on along the minus strand of JAHEBA010000006.1, from coordinate 20,804 downwards.
GTCGGTATCAAGGCTCAGTGTCTTTCCGTTTACTTTCAGTTCCATGGCCCGATCCTGCACTTTGATTGCGTTAGGGATAAGAAGCTCCCGCCTGCGCCGCAACAAACAACTTTGCCACACCGGCGTTCTTTTGGCACAGTGTTGGCCTCACCTTCCAGACAGCAACGCCCCGATGACCGATACTGCAGACGACATCGCCCGCAAATGTGCCGAAGCCCTGTGGCAGGACGACAACGCTACCCGGGCGCTCGGCATGACGCTGCTCGGCGTGCGGGCGGGCCATGCCGTATTGTCCATGGCGGTGCGCGAGGACATGACCAACGGTCATGGCACCTGCCACGGCGGTTTCATCTTCACGTTGGCGGACTCGGCCTTTGCGTTTGCCTGCAACACCTATGATGAACGCACCGTGGCACAGCATTGTTCCGTCACCTTCATCGCGCCCGCCATGCGTGGCGACATCCTTACCGCCGAGGGCCACGAGGTATCGCGCACCGGACGGTCAGGCATCTACGACATCACCGTCACCAATGCTGACGGCAACCGCGTCGCGGAGTTCCGCGGCCACTCCCGCACCATTGGCGGCACCATCATCAGCCCGGACAACTGCCATGCTTGATCGCGATGCGTACGTTCCACTCACCGACCCTATCGAGACCGCCTCGCGCGATGAGATCGCCGCCCTTCAGTTGCACCGGCTGAAGCACTCTTTGGCCCACGCCTACGAAAACGTGCCGCACTACAAGGCCTCCTTCGACAAGGCCCGCGTCAAGCCGTCCGACCTCGCCACGCTTGGCGATCTTGCGAAGTTTCCCTTCACGGTGAAAACCGACCTGCGCGACAATTATCCCTTTGGCATGTTCGCCGTGCCGCAGGAAGAAGTCGTGCGCATTCACGCCTCCTCCGGCACCACCGGCAAACCAACCGTGGTCGGATACACCCAGCCCGACGTCGACATGTGGGCCGACGTGATGGCCCGCTCGATCCGCGCTGCCGGCGGCCGGCCCGGCATGAAGTGCCACATCTCCTATGGCTACGGGCTGTTCACCGGCGGGCTCGGCGCACACTATGGCGCCGAGCGGTTGGGCCTGACGGTCATCCCGGTCTCAGGCGGCATGACAGAGCGCCAGGTACAGCTCATCACCGACTTCAAGCCCGAGATCATCATGGTGACGCCAAGCTACATGCTGGCGATCCTCGACGAATTCCGGAAGCAGGGCCTGGACCCACGCGCCTCGTCGTTGAAGATCGGCATCTTCGGCGCCGAGCCATGGACCAACTCGATGCGCGAGGAAATCGAGCAGGCCTTCGACATGGACGCCATCGACATATACGGCCTGTCCGAAGTGATCGGACCCGGCGTGGCGCAGGAGTGTGTTGAGACCAAGGACGGTCTGCACATCTGGGAAGACCACTTCTACCCCGAAATCATCAACCCCGAGACCGGCGAGGTGCTGCCCGAAGGCGAGCGGGGAGAACTGGTATTTACCTCGCTCACCAAGCAGGCGTTGCCAATCATCCGCTACCGCACCCGCGACCTGACCCGGCTTCTGCCCGGCACCGCCCGCACCATGCGCCGCATGGAAAAGGTCACCGGACGGTCCGACGACATGATGATCATTCGCGGGGTCAACGTGTTCCCGACCCAGATCGAGGAGCTTATCCTGCGCGCCGAGGGACTGAGCCCCCATTATTATATCGAGCTTGGCCGCGCCGAGCGCATGGACACCATAACCGTCAATGTCGAAGCCCTGCCGGGCACCGCTGCCGAGGACGAGCGTATCCAGCTGGCCGGCGAACTGCAGAAGCTGATCAAGAACAACATCGGCGTCTCCTCGACCGTGCATGTAGTCGAGCCCGAAACCATCGAACGCTCCATGGGCAAGGCCAAACGCATCATTGACAACCGCCCGAAGGAATGACGGCTCAGGTTCAGGCTGCGTTGCGGGCGCCGATCGCCGAGTAAACTGCGGTCTCGAAGTCCATGTAGCTGCCAAACGACACCGCATCGGCAAACGGCAGCACCTGCGTCGCCCAGAAGCCGCCAACGCCGTTGGCCCGGTCGATCCAGTAGAACAGGTTGGCAAGTCCCGCCCAGCCAATCGCTCCCGCAGGCCGGCCCGTGGGCGCAACCTCGTCGTTGATCATGAACGTGTAGGACCATGATTTCTTGATGCCGGGGAAGAACTCTGCGTCGTTGGACAGGGACGGCACCACGCCCGGCAGCATCACCACCTTCTGGTGCGGTTGCAGCCCGTTGCTGACGGCCTGCTTCACGGTCTCCGGCTTCAGCACCTGGCCATTCGGCCCGGCACCGTCGCTCAGCCACATGCGGATGAACTTCATGTACTCGCCCACCGACGCATAAAGCCCGTGCCCGGCCATGTCGAACTCCGGGTCATCCGGCAGTACGAAGTCCGGCAGAGGCGTCAGTGAGCCGTCCTTCCCGCGCGCGTGGATCACGGCGGTGCGCGCCTTCATGTCGTCTGTGCGGCTAAAGGCAATATCCGTCATGCCCAGCGGCGCGAACACCCGCTCCTTCAGAACTTCGCCCAGCCGCTTGCCGCGAATTGCCTCGACCACGCGCCCGGCCCAGTCGATGTTGCTGCCATACTCCCACTTGTCGCCGGGGTCGAACAGCAACGGCGTCATCATGGCGGCCCTGTTGGCAGCGACGATCAGCGGCTGTCCATGCTCCTCCGTCAACCGGTTGTAATTTTCGTTGAAGAAGTTGTAGCCGAAGCCCGCCGTATGCAGCATCAGCATGCGCGTGGTGATATCGCGCTTCGGTGCACGCAGCTTGGGCTCGCCGTTGGCGTCGAAGCCGTCGAGAACCCGGATCTCCCCGATGTCCGGCACGTACTGTTTGGCCGGTGCGTCGAGATCCAGCAGCCCCTCTTCCACGCACTGCATGACGGCCGTGCCGCCGATTGCCTTGGTGGTCGAGAAAATGGCGAAGACGGTATCGAGCGTCATCGGCTCGCCCGTGGCGAGCGACCTCGCGCCGGCAGATCCTTCGTAGATGTTGTGATTGCGATCAGTGACCATGGCCACCACACCGGGCACCCTGCCCTTTTCGGATCCAGCCGTAACCTTGCCCAGAATACCGTCGAGTTCCATGGTGAGATTGCGCATTTCATCCTCCCGTTGGGCGCCATCTTGCGTCCAGGGCGCGGCGCCTCAGGCAGGAAGGTTACAGGCCAATCCCGGCTCCGCAAAGGCAAACCGGGACCGGACGCAGATCAGCGCGTGACGATCTCCGGCCCCATCAGGCTGTAGGGCAACCAGGTGGACAGCACCGGCACGTAGGTCACCAGGATCAGGAACAGGAACAGCACGCCGACGAACGGCAGTGCGGCCTTGACCACCTGCACCAGCGACATGCCGGTTATGCCCGACGTCACGAACAGGTTGAGCCCGATCGGCGGCGTGATCATGCCGATCTCCATGTTCACCACCATGATGATGCCGAGATGCACCGGGTCGACGCCCAGTTCCATTGCAATCGGAAACACCACCGGCGCCACGATCAGCAGCAGGCCCGACGGCTCCATGAACTGCCCGCCCAGCAACAGCAGCAGGTTGACGGCGATGAGGAAGGTGAACCAGTTGAAGCCTGCTCCGATCATCCAGTCGGTGATGGCTTGCGGAATGCGTTCCGACGTCAGCACGTGGGCGAACAGCAGCGCGTTCACGATGATGAACATCAGCATGATGATGGTCTTGGAGGAGTCCACCATCACCTTGCGGGTTTCCTCGTTGAAGAACGCGCGGAAGGAATTGCGCCCCATCAGCGATGTATTGCGCCCCCAGACCGGCAGCGAGGCCACCAGATAGCCTGGAATGTTGAGTGGATTGGAGCCCGGATCGCGCCACATCGCATAGGCCACCATCACCGCCAGCGACAACGCCAGGCCCACCAGGGTCCTGCCGCCCAGCGTCACGCCTTCCCATTCCGAGGTCACGAAGAACGACAGGATCATCCAGACAAAGAAGAACGACAGTGCGTAGACCAACGACGAGAAGCCGACCCGGGCACGGCGCGAGTCGGTGTCCTTCAGCCAGGTCTCTCCCTTCATCGGCCCCATGTCGCGATAGACGAACAGCGCGATGAAGAAGGAGTAGACCGCGGCCACGGCGGCTGCCTCGGTCGGCGTGAACACGCCACCATAAATGCCGCCAATGATGATGATGATCAGGAACAGGCCCCAGCCGGCTTCCTTGCCGCCGGCAAGTATCTCGCCGAAACCCTTCCATTCCTCGGCCGGCAGGTTCTTGAACCGGGCCATGATGTAGATCGCCAGCATCAGCATCAGGCCGGCGATCAGCCCCGGTATCACGCCGGCCAGGAACATGCGGCCCACCGACACGTCGGTGGCAGCGGAGTACACCACCATCACGATGGACGGCGGAATGAGAATGCCCAGCGTGCCGGCATTGGCGATTACGCCGGAGGCAAATTCCTTCGAGTAGCCCACCTGCCGCATGCCGGCGATGGCGATGCTGCCGATGGCGACCACGGTCGCCGGCGACGATCCCGACAGGGCCGCGAACAGCATGCACGCCAGCACCGAGGCCATGGCGAGGCCGCCGCGAAAATGCCCTACAGCCGCAATCGCGAAGCGGATGATGCGCCGTGCCACCCCGCCGGTCGACATGAACGAGGAGGCGAGAATGAAGAACGGGATCGCCAGCAGCGTGTAGTTCTGCGAGGCGGTGAACAGTTGCAGCGCCACCGACGACATCGAGTCGGACGAGAAGAACGCAATGATGATGATGCTGGAAAGGCCCAGCGCGACCGCAATCGGCACGCCGAGAAACAGCAGCAACAGCACCAGTATGAACAGAATGCCCGCTTCCATGACCCTCAGTCTCCCAGCTTGCCCTTGTTCTCGGCGACAAGTTCCTCGGCCTCGTGACCGGCCACGATCAGTTCCCGCTTGCCGCTGGCGATCTGCACCACCGCCTCGGCGCAGCGGAACACGAACAGGCCAAGTCCGATTGGCAGCATCAGGTAGGCGACCCAGCGGTGCACCCGCTCTTGCAGTCCGAATGCCGCCTGCATCCATTCCGGAAACCGCAGGTCATCGAGACCGATGCCAACCTTGTAGAATTTCGACCAGTAGGTGATTGCCCCACCCGAGGTCTTGGCTCCCAGCACCTGCAGCCAGTCGGCTGACAACAGGATCACTCCATAGGCGACGCCGCACAGCGCGCCAAAGATCGCAACCGCCTTGAACAGCTTGGGTGGAAACAGCCGGATGGCGGCATCGACGCCCAGGTGCGAACCGATGCGCACGCCGTAGCTCATGCCGAACAGGATCATCCAGGCGAACAGGATGCGTGTGAACTCAAGTGCACCGCCCCAACCGGTATTGAAACCGTAGCGGGCGATTACCTGGAAAAACGACACCACGGTTATCAGCGCGAGAAGGGTGGCGAGAACGTTCTCCTCGAACCGGCTCACGATATCGGGCCGTTTGCGCTCGATCAGGAAAAACGCCGCGACGATCACCAGCGTGATCAGGGTAATCAGCATCCCCGCCCCTCCCGCAATGTTATGCAAGTGAGGGACCGGCGCAGATCGCCTTGCGCCTGCCCCGCCATGTGACGGCTTACTGGTCGTTCGTGGCCGCAGCGGCGTCGATCAGGTCCTTGCCGATGTCACCTTCGAACTTGGACCATACCGGCTTCATGGTGTCGACCCACTGCTTGCGCTGTTCTGGCGTCAGTTCGCGGATGGTGCCGCCAGCCTTGATGATGTTCTCGCGGTTGGCTGCTTCCTTCTTGGCGACGTTGCCGTTGGCTTCCTTGGTGACGTCCTTGAGGATCGACAGGAACTGCGTGCGCACATCTTCCGGCAGGCCGTCCAGCCACTCCTTGGAGGTCACCACGCCATAGGCCAGAACCTGGTGGTTGGTCTCGGTGATGCCGTCCTGCACCTCGAAGAATTTCTGGGTGTAGATGTTCGACCAGGTGTTTTCCTGGCCATCCACGACGCCGGTCTGCAGCGCGCCATACACTTCCTTGAAAGCGAGCTTCTGGGCAGATGCGCCCATGGCTTCGATCATCGCCACGGCAACGTCCGATGTCTGCACGCGGAACTTGAGGCCATTGGCGTCAGACGGCACCAGCAGCGGCTTCTTGGCCGAGAACTGCTTCATGCCCGACGACCAGATGGCCAGGCCCTCGAAGCCCTTGTCGTTGACGGCCTTGAGCAGGTTGGCGGCAGCTTCCGACTCCAGGAACTTGTCGAACGCGGTCAGATCCTTCCACAGGAACGGCAGGTCGAACACGCGGTATTTCAGCGTGTAGGCCTCGAACTTCGACAGCGACGGAGCGGCAAGCTGAACGTCGCCCAGCAGCAGCGCTTCCATCACCTTGTCATCGTCGTACAGCGTGGAGTTGGGGAACACTTCCATGCACGCCTTGCCGTTCATCTCGTTGTTGACGCGCTCGGCAAGCAGCGTGGCGGCATCGCCCTTCGGGTGGCCGGTTGCGGCTACCACGTGGCTGAACTTGATGACCATCTCTCCATCATCGCACTGGGCGAAGGCGCCGGTGGCCGACACGGCGAGCAGGCTAACGGCAGCGGCTGCAGCTTTGAGAAACTTCATTGGGATTTCCTCCTCGTTTATGCGATCGGCGCAACGGCGCAAACTGGTCCTGCCTCCGGACCGTCCGCCGTGGCTTGGCACTGTTGAACGCCCCTCCACAGGCCAGAACAAGCTGAAACTGGATATTGTGCGGCGCGAAATCCGTCTTGCGCCGCAAAAATGGGTGGAATCCGTAACAACACATGACGAACGGTGTTACCGATTCACCCCAACTTCACGCGAAACGGCGTCAATCTCCGGTAAAATCCTCACGCCGCAGGCCATGCCGCTGCATCTTCTCGTACAGTGTTTTTCGCGACAGCCCGAGCCTCTCGTATACCGTCCGCAGGCTTCCCCCGCTGGCCTGAAGCTCGGCCATCAGCACGGTCTTCTCGAACGCCGCAACCCGGTCGGCCAGCTTGCCCGACAGTCCGATGGCTGGCTCGACTGCGTCGGCCTCAAGCCCCAGTACCATGCGCTCGGCCCAGTTCCGCAGCTCGCGAACATTGCCCGGCCAGTCGCGCTGCGACAGCATGGCCAGCAGTTCGCCGGGCACGTCCGGTGCCGTCTTGCGGAAGCGGCTAGCTGCTTCGTGCAGCAGCTGCAGGAAAAGCCGGGGAATGTCTTCGCGCCGCTGCGCCAGCGCCGGCAGGGCAATGCTGACCGCGTTCATGCGGAACATCAGGTCCTGGCGCAGCCGTCCCTGAGCAGCTTCATCCTCAAGATTGCGGCCGGTGGCGAATACGAACCGCGCGTCGAGCGAAATCAGCTCGCTTGATCCCGCCCGCCGGAAGGCGCGTTCATCCAGCACTTGCAGCAATTGCGCCTGGAGTTCGTCGTTCAGCGCCGTGACGTCTTCGAGGTAAACCGTCCCGCCCCGGGCATGCTCAAGCCGCCCGACACGAGTGCGCATGGCGCCCGGAAACGCACCGACTTCGTGGCCGAACAGCTCCGAACCCGCCATGTCTTCCGGCAGCGCAGCGCAGTTGATCGCGACGAACGGTTTGTCCCGGCGTGGCGACGCATCGTGCATGGCGCGCGCGGCGGCCTTCTTGCCGCTGCCCTCGGGCCCCTGCAGCAGCACATCCGCACCTGTTGCCGCCACCACGCGCAACCGCTCGCGCAGCGCCACCATCACGCCCGTGCGTCCGGCCAGCCGCTGGTCGAGCATGTCGCCTTGCTCCATCACCTGGCGCAGTTCGCGGTTCTCCACCACCAGTCTGCGCCGGTCGAGCGCGCGGCGCACCACCTCGGCAAGGTGGGCAGTAGAAAACGGCTTCTCGATGAAGTCGTAGGCACCTTCGCGCATCGCCCGCACGGCCAGTTGCACGTCGCCATGACCGGTAATCAGTATCACCGGAATTTCAGGGTCGATATCGTGCACCCGCTGCATGAACGACATGCCATCAAGGCCGGGCATGCGGATGTCGGTCACGATGGCGCCGGTCAATCCCGGATTGACCTCACCGAGCATCCGGTCGGCAGCAGCAAATCCGCGCACATGAAAGCCCGCAAGCTCCAGCGCCTGCGATGCGGACGCCCGGATGTCGTCGTCATCATCGACGAACAGCACCTGGGGCTGGCTCATTCGGCCACCTCCGGCAACGGGGCTGCAGCAGCCTGCAGCGATATCCGGAACAGCGCCCCGCCATCGGGATGATTGCTGACCGAGAGGTTGCCGCCGAAATCCTTGATGATGTTGTACGATATCGACAGGCCAAGCCCCAGACCCTTGCCGACGCCCTTTGTCGTGAAGAATGGATCGAAGATGCGGGCGGCCACGTTGGCGGCCACGCCGGCACCGTGGTCACGGACCAGGATGGACGCCTCTCCGTTCACGGTTTCGGTATTGACCTCGATGCCGCGCTCCGGGCTGGCCTCGCTCGCATCGATGGCGTTCGAGATGATGTTCATCAGCACCTGCTGCAGGCGTACGCTGCCGCCCAGCACGTGCATGGCCTCGTCCGGCAGATCGGCGCTGACCTGCACGCCCGACTGGCGCAGCCGTGCACCCAGCAGTTCCAGCGTTTCCTCGATGACCGCGCGAACCGGCACCGGGCGCGGCTGCTCTTCGGGCTTGCGCGCAAAGTTGCGCAGCCGGCGGCTGATCGAGGCCAGCCGGTCGGCAAGCTTCACCACCTGGTCGAGGTTGCTGCGCGCCGTACCGGCCTGCCCGCGCTCGAGGAATACGCCGGCATTCTCCGCATAGGTCTTGAGCGCCGCAAGCGGCTGGTTGAACTCATGACTGAGTGCAGCGGACATCTGGCCGAGCGCGGCAAGCTTGCCGGCCTGAACCAGGTCCTCCTGCGTTCGCTTGAGTTCTTCTTCGGCGGTCTTTCGCTCGCGCACCTCAAGCTTGAGCTTGGCGTTGGCGGAGTTAAGATCGGCAGTGCGCTCGGCAACGCGCTGCTCAAGCTGGTCGCGCGCCATCTGCTGCAACCGCAGCCGCTCCGCCAGCTGGTTGCGACGGCCCATCATCAACGCAGCGCCCGCCCCGGCCAGCAGCACCAGCAGAACGGCAATCGCGCTGACCACCACAGCCTCGCGGCTGGCGCCAAGCGTACTGGCCAGCACCTGCACGTTCCAGCCAGGCCCTGCCATTGCCTGGGTGAGCTCCATGAACTGCCCCAGACCCAACAGGTCGCCGGCAATCAGCGGAAAGTTGTCGTGCCTGCCTCGCACCGACACCGTCATGTCCGTCACGTCCGCATTGGCGTAGCGCCTGGACTGCTTGATTGCAGCAGCACGATCCGGCGTAAGCGGCTGCATCGACTTGTACAGCAGGTCCGGCCGGCCTGACATGAACACCACGCCGTCATCGCTCGTTACCAGAACCAGATGCTCGCCGCCGCGCCAACTGTCCTCGATCCGGTCGACGGCAATCTTGACGGTGACCACGCCAATGATCTCGTCACCCAGCTTCACCGGCGCCGAAAAGTAATAGCCGCGCTTCAGCGACATGGTGCCGAGCGCGTAATAGTTGCCGGTCTTGCCTGCCATCGCCTCAGTGAAATAGGGCCGGTAATTATAGCTCTGGCCGACGAACGACGTGGGCAGCTGGTAGTTGCTGGCGGCCAGCGTAAGACCCGTGCGATCCATCACATAGATGTCCGACGAGCCCAGCAGCGTGTTGACCCGTTGCAGCTGGATCGACAACTGGTCGCGCAGCGCCGGCCCCGCCGGGTTGAGCAGCACACGCCTGATGTCGCTGCGGTCTGCCAGCAGCTGCGGCAACCGCTCATAGCGTTCAAGCGCGCTGGAAATGCTGGCCACCGCCAGGCGCAGCGTCACCTGGCCGCGCGCCTGCGTCTCGTTCAGGAAATGCCGCAGCGCATAGGCGTGACTGATCAGGCCGACGCATAGAGCAATCAGCACCGTGGCCGCGGCCAGCCCCCACCATTGCCGCCGGGATTTTCCTAAACTTTCCATCGATGCTGATCTTGCAGCGCTGGAACAGCAATGTGAAGTGACCGATTAGGCGGAGCCAAGCAGTGCCAGTGCCTTCATGACGCCGAGGCGCGGGGACGTGAGCACCGGCACCCCGGCACGCTCCAGCAGCGGTTCCGCACACGCCATCGAGGCTTGAGCCAGGACGATGCAATCCGGTTTCGCCTGTGTCACCACCGGCATGATGGCAGATGCGATCGCCCGGCCATAGCTGTCCATATCGCCCGCCTCGAAATGCTGCCAGGCCCCTTCGCACATCACCACCTGCGGATCGGCGGCCACGCCGGTCTTTGCGGCCACGTCTGCCAGCAGGTCCATCGTCGGTGCACGGGTACTCTCCAGGCACATCGCAACAAGGGGCCTCGACCCATGGTCCAACGCGGCTTCCATCAGCGCGCGATCAATGCGGACCACTGGGGCTGTTTCGCTGTACGCCGCTTCTGCAGCGCCGCCGATGCTCGAACACGTGCACACGCCGACTCCACCGGCCGCCAACTCCGACATGGCGGATCTGATCGTCGCTGCCAACTGGTCCGACATCCCCCTGTCCCGGGCTTCATCCAGCCAACCCTGCTCCACCCGGTGCTGGCGAGCCATGCCGGGGGCGAACTCGTCCACGAGCCGGTCAAACGTGGCGACGTGAACCTGTCCTGTATGCAGGAACGAGATCACGCCGGTATCTTCGACGAAATCCAGCGGGCGAAGTCGTAGTTCGGGCGCTCGAGGTGAGACAGGTGCCCCGGCGCTGCAAATTCGGAACACAGGCCCCTGTAGACCTTTTCCGTGCAGCCACGGTCTTCGACGTTGACATCGTCCAGCAGGTTTTTCAGTTTGTCGAAGTGCTTGCGCGCATCCGGGTCGTTGACGAAATCCGGCGACATGCCGCCACCGAACAGGATGTCCACCTTGCCCACTCCGTGCGGGTGCAGCGACAGATACCAGAAATAGCCCGGCGTGAGCGTGATCAGCAGGCTCGGATAGATTGCCAGCAGCGTCGTGGTGCGCCGCCAGTTGCCTTCCAGCCTTGTGTTGGAGGGATGCGCAAGAGCAATCTTCAGCGTGTCATCCTTCAGGATGAAGTGGTAGTTGAACGCCTCCTTGCCCGGCGGGCAGTCCATCTCGTCCAGCTTCGACAGCCCGCCAATGGTGCCCGCATGGCACACCGGCAGGTGGTAGCTTTCCATGAAGTTCTCGGCCAGCACCTTCCAGTTAGTGTCCCACTCATGGGTCTCGAAGAAGGTCTGGCTATAGTTCTCCATGCCATACTGGCCGATCAGGCCTTCCACCTCCCGCAGTGTCTCGCTGACCGGCAGAGCATCCGGGTTGAGCGTCACCATGATCCAGCCCAGCCACTCTTCGCACCGCACCTGCGGCAGTCGGTAGTTCTCCTTGCAGAAGCCTTCGTTCTGCTTCATCGCCGGCGCACCGCGCATGGTGCCATCCAGGTTGTAGGACCACGCGTGATAGGGACAGACGATGGCCTTGGTGTTTCCAGACCCTGTCAGCAACGTCGACATGCGATGCAGGCAAACGTTCGACTGGGCGCGAAGCGTTCCATCCTTGTCGCGGATCACCATCACGGGCTGTCCCGCCAGTTCGAAGGTGGTGTAGTCGCCAAGGTTGGCGAGGGCACTGGCCCGGCCGGCGCAAAACCACTCCCGCTTGAAAATGTATTCAAGTTCCTGCGCCAGGAACTCTTCCGACGTATAGACCGACGGCGGCATGGCGCGCGCCCTTTCGAACGGCACGGCCACGTTGTCCTTCAGTTCCCGGGCTGCGGATGTATGCCTGACGTGTTCGTTCATGACCGCAAGGTTCCTTCAGTTCGAGAGCCGGGAGTCTGCGGCAAAGGCGGGCGGTTGGCAATCACAGTCATCCTAATGTTTGGCAAGGCCAAAGTTGATGCGGCTGCCATTGCAAAAAGCCGTTGCAAGTTTTGATGCCTGCGCTATGGGAAGCATCCTGAATCAGGGGCACATGAAGGCGAAAGGGCAAGGGGCATGGCGTGGTCACCGGACAAGACAAAGGTCAACAGCTGGAACGAATGGGATCCGCTGAAGCACGTCATCGTGGGCGTCGCCACTGACTGCCACATCCCGCCCGCCGAACCGGCGCTGGACGCCAAGGTGCCGGAAGACTCGGACATGCGCGGCCAGTGGGGCAAGCGCCCCCAGGAAACCATCGACCGCGGGAACGAACTTCTCGACGATTTCGCGAACATGCTGACAAGGCGCGGCATCCGCGTTGACCGGCCGACGCCGACCGACTTTTCGCTGCCGGTGACGACGCCTGATTTCCACACCGACAGCCAGTTCGGCTGCATGCCGCCCCGCGACGTACTGCTGACGGTCGGCAACGAGATCCTTGAAGCCACCATGTCCTATCGCTGCCGCTGGTTCGAATATCTCTGCTACCGGCCGATGATGCAGAAATACTGGGAAGAAGACCCGGACTTCCGTCACGAGGCAGCACCCAAGCCGCGCCTGACCGATGCCGACTACCGCAAGGACTACCTGTCTGAAAAGATCGGCATCCAGAAGCGGCTTGAGTGGACGGCAGACAAGTTCTTCGTGACCACTGAGGAAGAGCCCCTGTTCGACGCCGCCGACGTGCTGCGCTTCGGCAAGGACCTCGTGGTGCAGCATGGCTTCACCACCAACCTGAAGGGCATCGAGTGGCTGCGCCGCCACTTCCCCGATCATCGGGTGCATGCCGTGAATTTCCCCGGCGACCCCTATCCGATCCATATCGACGCGACGTTCACGCCACTGCGTCCCGGGCTCATTCTGAACAACCCGAACCGCCGCCTGCCGGATGAGCAGCGCAAGTACTTCCACCGCAATGGCTGGGAAATCGTCGACGCGGCCCAGCCCGCGCACAACTCGCCGCCGCCGCTGTGCTACTCATCCACGTGGCTGAGCATGAACGTGCTGGTGCTCGACCCCAAGACCGTTTGCGTCGAGAAGTCGGAGGTCTACCAGGCAGAGCAGATGGACAAGCTGGGCATGGAAGTGATCGAGGTTGAACTGCGCGATGCCTACGCTTTCGGTGGCGGCCTGCATTGCTGCACGGCGGACGTCTACCGTGAAGGTTCCTGCGAGGACTACTTCCCGAAGGGTTGAGCCCATATAGCGCCGATTGACCTCGGCCATGGCCGGCATGGTCCGCCGCGCCCAAGCTTGCACCTGTGGCCCGGACAGGGCGGTGGTAGCGGCAGGAGGCTGGCGGAACGCATGTGCTTTTCAGCAACGGCAAGCTTTACTTTTGCGGCAGCACTCGCCCCGGCAGGCATTGTCTGCGTCAGGTACGCACACGCACTTGGCGCAAGCTGGATGGGGTTCGCGGTTTTTCCGCTGGCTTTCGCCGTTCAACAAGCCATGGAAGGGCTGGTCTGGCTCGGACTCGATCATGGCAGGCCGTTACTGATCGACTGGGGCGCAGCAGGGTTTCTGTTCTTCTCCCACCTTTTCTGGCCCATCGCGGTGCCTGTGGCAGTCCACCTGTTCCACCGGGAGGAGAACCCCGGCGGAACCATACTGGCAGCGTTGATGGCAGCCGGCGTCGCCCTGGGCATGGTCCTGTTCGTCCCGGTCGTTGCTTCGTTGGGCAACATTCCCGTCAGCACCCAGACAGGCTCGATCAGCTATCACCTGCCGCAGTTGCTGCCGAGAGAAGGGGTTCGCCTGGCGCTCAAGCTGACATATGTCGGCATCATCGTCGGCGCACTCGGCCTGTCGTCGGACCGCAGCATCCAGGGCTTCGGCGCCCTCATCGCCCTTTCGCTGGTCGCCACCGAACTGTGGTTTCCGGCCGCCTTCATTTCGGTGTGGTGCTACTTCGCAGCTGTCTTGTCGCTCTGCCTTGTGGCCGTGCTGGCGCCGGAGGCACGCACCTGCGCCACGTAGCCTTGGTGCCGGGCCCGGCAACTCCTTCGCATTCCGAGTTGCAGCAAAAGCCGAGCTGGGGGACATCGATGCGGCCCGCAGAGACATTGAGAACATACTTCGGATCGAGCAAAACCTGTCGATCCGTACTTACTATGACTGTCTGCCCTGCCAGCATGAGGCACAGCTAAAACGGTTCATCGCAGCGTTCCGGGTAGCTGGCCTCCCCGAGTGAATTTTGAACCTCTTTGGCGGTCGAACAGTCAGCGGCGTGCCAATGGGCAGCGTCCCATGATTGGATTTGAATTCGTTTCAGCGCTAATGTTTCCTGTTGCAGACTATCGCGATGAAAGGGCGGCTCAGCGCCGTATTTGCGGCCGGTATCGTCGGCTACCCGCAACGCTTCCTGATGATCGGGCCACACATGAGGACGAGGAGCAGAAATGAAAATCATCATTGTTGGAGCCCAGGGTACCATCGGCAGCGCTGTTTGCGATGAACTGGGAAGCCGGCACGAGCTGATAAAGGTGGGCCGGAGCAGTGGCGACGTCCACGCCGATATGGCCGATCGCAGTTCGATCGAGGCGATGTACCGGAAGGTGGGCCAGGCAGATGCGGTTGTCTGTGCCGCTGGTGCGGTTCATTTCGGGCCGCTCACCGAATTTACCCAGGAACAGTTCATGCTGGGTTTGACCAACAAGGTGATGGGTCAGGTCAACCTCGTGCTGGCTGGTTTCAATCACATCAGCGACGGCGGTTCGTTTACGCTGACCAGCGGCGTGCTGGACCGCGACCCGGTAAGAATGGGGGCCGGTGCCGCCACTGCCAACGGTGCGCTCGGTGGCTTTGTCGTGGGCGCAGCAATCGAAATGCCACGAGGTATCCGGATCAACGTGGTGAGCCCCGGACTGCTCGAACCGTCGGCGAAGAAGTATGAAGGTTTTTTCCCTGGCCATGAGCCGGTGCCATCGCGCCGGGTCGGGCTCGCCTACGCCAAGAGTGTCGAGGGCGCCATCACGGGCAAAGTCATCATCGTCGAATGATGCTGTTCAGAAGGCAAACCCTTCGGTTGCCCTGAAAGCTTGCTCGAGGAACCGGAGATGACCGATGTCACCATGATTGGACTGGGAGCGATGGGATCGGCTCTGGGCCGAGCCTTTGTCGGCGCAGGTCATTCTGTAACCATCTGGAACCGGACAGCGGCCAGAATGGAGCCATTGGTTTCGCTTGGCGCCACGGCAGCGAGTTCACCGGCCGAGGCAGCAGAGGCAAGCCCGGTTACTGTTGTCTGCATAGACAATTACGATGCCACACGACGGCTGATCGACGGGTCCGGTATGCTTGAACCCCTCTCGGGGCGGACGCTGGTCCAACTCAGCACCGGCACGCCCGCCGAGGCGCGGGATCTGTCGAACTGGCTGACAGCAGGCGGCGTCAATGTGCTGGATGGCGCAATCATGCCGTATCCGGATGGCATCGGGGCCGAGGATGCCCAGATCCTTTTCGCCGGACCTGCCGAACTCTACAAGGCGTGCAAGCCCCTGCTCGATTGCCTTGGTGGCGATCTTCGGCATGTCAGCGATGAAACAGGCGCGGCAGCGGTGCTGGACATGGCCCTGCTGACACATCAGCTTTCAAACTACCTGGGTGTCTGGCACGGGGCTCGGGCTTGTGAAGCTGAAGGGCTTGGCGTCGATGTCTTCGCGTCGATGCTGCCATCAGACGATCCTGCAGCACATCTGGCCTGGCGCATCCACAAGTCGGAATACGACAATCCCGGCGCAACGCTTGAGGTCTGGAATGCGGCGCTCGACAGGATTCTTGATCACGCGACTACAGCCAGCATCAACCGGGAAGTTCCGGAGCTCATTTCAAGCCTGTTTCGACGCGCAATTGCCTTGGGCCATGGCAACCGCGACATCGCGACGGTGATCGAGGTACTGCGAGGAACTTGACCACGCCCTCTTTATCGAACAGGGGAATTGGATCCGCATACTCTGCAGTCAGGATTGCTATTCGTTCGGGATTGAAGCCGGCCGTTTTGATGTGGAGCGAACAATGTACGCTCCACATTCATTGCCAGACATCTGACTGTTCTGACAGAGCAATTGCGTCATCCACTTCGACACCGAGATGACACTCCGCACCATCGATCGTGGTGTCATCAGGCCCGCAGCCGCGTTCCCTCCGGATCGAACGGTGGGCGATCAAGCACGACGCCGCGATGCGGACGCCCGAGGACCATCACATGGACCTCATCTCCCGGTGCGGTATCGCGGAGATAACACAGTGCCAGTGACTTGCCGACAGAGTAGCCATAGGTCCCCGAAGTAACACGGCCAGCAGGTGTGCCGTCAGTCCGGAAGATAGGTTCGCCACCGGTCGCATCCGCGTCGTCTGTTTCCAGTACTTCGACGATTGCCAGTGTTTCGCGCGGCGCGCGCTCCATGAGCGCTGCATAGGCGGCCTTGTTGAGGAACTCCTTGTCCATCTTTATGAGCGGCGCGAGACCGGTTTCCTGCGGCCAGTATTCGGGGCTGTATTCCCGGCCCCACGAACCATAGCCCTTTTCCACGCGCAGGCTCATCAGCGCGCGCGAGCCGACCGGGCCGGCGCCGAACTGCTTCCCGGCTTCGAGCAGGGCTGAATAGAGCTTCTGCTGGTCCGCCGCGTCACAATGCAGTTCCCACCCCAGGTCGCCGGTGAAGGACACCCTGATCGCGATCACATCCACGCCGGCCACGCTGATCTGGCTCGACCGCATGAACGGGAATTCCTGCGTTGCCAGCGAGGCGTTGGTAAGGCCCTGCAGCAGTGCGCGCGATTGCGGACCTGCCACGTTGAAGCCGCACATCGCCTCCGTCCGGCTCTCGAAGAGCACGGTTGCAGGGCGTGGCACGGCATCGAAAAACCGCTTATGATAGCGCTCGGCCATGCCGGAACCGACGATGAGAAAGTTCTCGTCGCCGAGCTTCGTGACGGTAAAGTCTCCCGCTATGCCGCCGCGCACGCCGATGAGCGGCGTCAGGCACGAGCGCCCGGTGAGCTTCGGCATCCGGTTGGCGAAGATCGAGTCGAGCCAGTCAGATGATCCCTGCCCGGTAGCGCGATACTTGGCGAAGTTCGAGATGTCGATGATGCCGGCCTTGTCGCGCAGCATCCTGCACTCGTTGCCGACGGGCTCCCACCAGTTCTGGCGCGTGAAGCCGTTGGCATCCGCGACGCCGGGCTTGTCCGCAAACCAGAGCGGGTGCTCCCAGCCGTAGTTCAGGCCGAAGACGGCGCCCATCTGTTTCTGCATCTCGTAGACGGGACGGGTGCGCACCGGTCGGCCGGCCTCGCGTTCCTCGTTGGGGAAGTGGATCTTGAAGCGGTTTGCGTACTGGTCGCGCACGCGCGCCATGGTGAAGGCCTTGTCCGCCCACTCGCCGAAGCGCGCCACGTCCCAGGCGAACATGTCGTACTGGCTCTCGCCCTCGATCATCCATTGCGCCGCCATCAGTCCCATGCCGCCGGATTGCGAGAAACCTGGAATGATGCCGTTGCAGCAGAAGTAGTTCTTCAGGTCGGGGTGCGGCCCGTACAGCACGTTGGAATCCGGCGACCAGATCATCGGTCCGTTGATGACACGCTTGATGCCGGTCTCGCCGGCCACCGGCACGCGATCAATCGCGCGCATCATGTTCTCCTCGATGCGCTCCAGGTCGTCCGGGAACAGGTCGTGGGCGAAGTCGAGCGGCGTGCCTTCCTCGGCCCAGAACCGCATGTCGCGCTCATAGGCACCGATCAGCAGTCCCTTGCCCTCCTGGCGCATGTAATATTCGCCGTCACGATCGGCGACCGACGGCAGGCGGCGGTCCATCGCGGCGATCTCGGGGATCGTCTCAGTCACGAAGTACTGATGCTCGGTGGGCTGCAGTGGCAGTGTGATCCCGGCCATGGCTGCCACCTCGCGGCCCCACAGACCGGCTGCGTTCACCACCCACTGTGTCCGGATGTCGCCATTGGGCGTGCGCACGATCCAGCTGCCGTCGGGCTGCTGCTCGGTGGCGGTCACCGGCGTGAAACGGTGGATTTCCGCACCGCGCTGGCGGGCGCCGATGGCGTAAGCATGCGTCACACCCGACGGGTCGACATTGCCGCCGGAGGGTTCGAACATGATGCAGCGGATGCCGTCGAAGTTGACCAGCGGATGCAGGCGTTTTGCTTCGTCGCGGCTGACCTCGTGAAAGTTCAGCCCATAGTATTTCGCCTTGGCCGCCTGCAGGCGCAACTGGTGCTCGCGTGCCTCGGTCTGCGCCAGATACAGCGAACCCGGCTGGTACACCCCGCAGCCCTGGCCGGTCTCGGCCTCAAGCGCGTTGTACAAATCCATCGTGTAGTTCTGGATACGGGTGATGTTGTTGTTGTCATGCAGGCCATGAATGCCGGCCGCCGCATGCCATGTAGAACCCGACGTCAGTTCGTCACGCTCCAGCAGAACCACGTCGGTCCAGCCGAGCTTGGCCAGATGATAGAGGATCGAGCAGCCGATGAGGCCGCCACCGATCACGACGGCCTGGGCATGGGTGCGCATGTTTGGATGCCTTTCACGAAAGAAGCTGGGAACTGGCGGCAGCGGTCGCCGCGGGGCTAGAATGGTTTAGTGATGCTGTCATCGACTGGGCTTCAATTTGTGTATCAGGTAAAAACTATCGATCGCGGCCGTGTGTCTTCAATCTGTTGCGGGCCTCGCCGGCAGTCGCGTCGTCACCGGCATCAAGCGCGTAAACATAAGCTTGGGTGTAGAAGAAGCAGGCTGCATCAACCTCGCCTTGCGCCTCTCGCAGCCGGGCGGCCTCCAGATAAAGCGTTGGCAGCGCTGCGTTATCGCCGGCGTGGTGAGCGCGCAGCATGCGCTGCTGCAGATCCGTCACGGCATTCATTTCCCGGTAAACCGCCGCGCCACCCACTCATGGAAGCAGTACGTCGGCACGTCCATCACGGGCGAGAACTTGCCGCCGTCATAAAGCGAGGCAGAACGGCCCTTCTGCATGCCTTCCACCACGAAGATGTCCTCGATGAATATGTCCTTCCACATCTTCGCATTCTTCTGGCGAAGGTCGGCCATTTCAGGCCCGCACATTTCCTCGGTCGCGTAGAAAATCTCGACGCGCTCGATGGTTTGGTCATGGGACTGCGGATCGAGCATGATCGCGAACGTGTGGTCGCGATGAACGCCGAGCAACACGTTGGGATACAGTGAAACATACTCCGCACCGGTGTTCCACTTGTCCGAAAGACCATCGAAATTGGCAAACTTACGGGTGGCGTCCAGTTGCGAGTTGTAGACAACCGAGCCCTGACCGGAATAGGCGCCCGGTTCAACGATGTTGTAGTGGTCTTCCAGACGTGAATAGGAATTGAGGCCCGGATGAACCCACGGCAGGTGGTAGCTTTCGCAATAATTCTCGACTGCCAGCTTCCAGTTGCACCGGACATTGAGTTTGAAGGAAGAGTCCTGGCCTGCATGAAACAGCGGGCGGTCAACAAACTCCTTCCACTGCTCGAGCAAGGTTGCCGCATGCTCGTTGAACGCCGGCGCCTTTCCGTCGAGGTTGACGAAGATCATACCCATGAACACATGGCTTCTGACTTCGATCAGGCCGAGTTCTTCACGCTTGATGCAGTCGTGAAGATTATTGCCGGGGCCGCCCACGTGCGGGGTGGTGCGGAGCGAACCGTCAAAATTGTAGCACCAGGAATGGTAGGGGCAGCGGATGGTGGAGCGCAGCGTGGTCTTCTCTTCCACCAGGATCATGCCGCGGTGGCGGCAGACGTTCTGGAACACCTTGATGTCATCGTCATTGCCACGAACCATCAGCAGTGGCTGACCGAGGAAGCTGACCGGGTTGGCATCGCCCCTCTTCGGGATGTCGCTGACGAAACCGGCACACGCCCACGTCGATGCGAACAGGACACGCTTCTCGGCCACGTGGACCTCCGGATCGGTATAGAACTCGTTTGGAAGGCCTCTTGCGGTTTCTACCGGCTGCATCACCGCCGACAACATTTCCTGCGCAAGTATGTTCATTTGATGCCGGCTCCCAAGGGTGGATATTGGCGCGACATTGGCAGTTCCGGATACGCAGCATGTGACTGTTTGCGTCAGATTCAAATCTGGAAGCGCCAAGCTCGCCGAAATTCAATCTGCGTCAGATAACCGCGTCTGGTCTGGCAGGCAATGACGCCCGCTCCGGAGCAGGAACGGCCGGTTCGGCACTTCGCCTGGAACGTCTGCCGTGCTTCCTAAGGCGATGGCGAGCGCTACGGCATCGAAGATGACTTATCGGCGGAGATGTTTAGTGCAAATAGTCAAGGTTTGAAGAAACAAACGCCCTCTCTATCAACGCAGAGGACGCTGAGTGGCGGGGAGCAAGCTCTAGAACCGGTGATCAAATCCCGCCTCCTGCAATGCGCCGTAAAACCGATTTTCGGCCTCTTTGTCGGTGAAGGGAAAGACGTGGTATAGGCTCACTTGATTGAAATCGGGATCATCCAGCAAAATCTGATCCACTTCCCATTCCGCATCAGCTTGACGCCCTAACTCGACCAATGTCGCAGCGAGCCATACGCGCAATCTCTGGGAAGTGGGGTTCTGGTTTAATCCACCTCGCAATACGGCCTCAGCCTCTTTGTATTTCTTTAGAATGAATAGTGCCTGCCCCTTGTGGAAGGGGTAGTTTGAGGGATGGTATGGATTGATTTTTTCTGCTTTCTCGATCATCGAAAGCCCCTCTTCAGGCCGTCCTCCGTAGTAGAGGAGCGTCGCGAGCATGATGTATGCATTAGCGTAGTTTGGGTCGGCTTCTATGGCTCGCTGCGCTTCACCCATGGC
>JAHEBA010000005.1 GCA_024642465.1 Alphaproteobacteria bacterium | reverse complement strand
AAGGGTTACACCGGGGCCGGATGAAGAGCCATTCAACGCCCACGACTACTTTATGAACAACCCATCGCTGTCCGGGCGAGGAAGTTCTTTGAAAGAGAGCCTTCCACCTGCTATTGCCGGAGGCAAGGGCAACAAGACCGGGAGACCCTAGCGTTCAACCCGGTATTGAAGACGAAGGCAGGCAGGCTAAGGTGAACCCGGCCAGAAAACTGGACAGGATTTCCGGGGCCCCGCCCGTGGCGGTGGTTGATATCGGCTCCAACTCCGTGCGCATGGTGGTCTATGACGGACTGCGCCGCGCACCGTCGCCGATGTTCAACGAAAAGGTGCTGTGCGGCCTTGGCCGCGGCGTCGCCGAGACCGGCGCACTCGATGAAAAGGCGTCCGAACGCGCGCTGCTGGCGCTGACCCGGTTCCGTGCCCTGATCGTTCAGATGAAGGTGGAGGAGGTGTTTGCCGTCGCCACCGCAGCCGTGCGCGATGCAAGCAATGGCCGCGACTTCATCAAGCGCGCCGAAAAGTGCCTGAAAGCGAACATCTCTGTCCTGACCGGCAAGCAGGAAGCCAATTTTGCCGCCCACGGCGTGCTGTCGGCCACGCCTGATGCCGACGGCGTTGTGGGCGACCTTGGCGGCGGCAGCCTCGAACTGGTCGACGTGCGTGGCGGCAAGCTGCGCGACGGCGTGACGCTGCCGCTTGGGCCCTTGCGCATCATTGGCGAGATCGGCAGCACCGATCCCGATATCGCGCGCGGGTTCATCGACGAGCAGCTCGACAGGGCAGGGCTTCTCGCCGGCCTGCATGGGCGCACGCTGTATGCAGTCGGCGGCGCATGGCGCAACCTTGCCCGGCTGCACATGGCGCAGGTGCATTATCCGCTGACCATCGTCCAGGGTTACTCGCTCGACCACTCGACCGCCCGCTCGCTCGCCAATTTCGTGTCGCAGCTCTCGCCGGACACGCTCAACGGCATCGAGTCGGTGTCCAAGAGCCGCGCCGAGACGCTGCCCCTGTCGGCACTGGTGCTGGAGCGCATTCTTGCCCGCAGCACGCCGGGGCAATTCACCACCTCTGTCTATGGCGTTCGCGAAGGCGTGCTGTACAAGCAGCTCAACAAGCGGGTGCGCGATACCGACCCGCTGCTGAACGCCTGCTGGGACTTTGCCAGGCGCTATGCGCGCTCGCCCAACCACGAGCTTGAGCTGTGCAAATGGACCGACCCGCTGTTCAACCGCGGCAAGATGGCCGAGGCGCCGCTCGAGACCCGGCTGCGCCATGCCGCCTGCATGCTGGCCGACATCTCGTGGCGCGCAAATCCCGACTATCGCTCGGGCCGCGCCCTGACCATTATCTCGCAGGCCTCCATAGTGGGTGTCGACCATCCGGGCCGGGTGTTCCTCGCCCTGGCGGTGTTCTTCCGCTACCAGGGCGTCAACACCAAGCAGGCGCCACGCGAACTGGCCGAACTGATTACCGAGGACGAGCTTGAACGCGCCCGCGTGCTGGCAGGCGCCATGCGGCTGGCTTACGTGCTGACCGGTGCGATGACCGGCCTGCTGCCCAAGATCAAGCTGTTCGTCGAGGACAAGAAGCTGGTGCTGGCCATGCCGAACAAGCTTTCGGACCTGTACGGCGAGTCGGTGCAGAAGCGGCTCAACCAGCTTGCCGGCGTGATGGGGCTTGAGGCGCAGGTGCGGCGCTGAAGCACTGGCCGCTCAGGCCTCGAAGATGTCCGGACGCCCGTTGTGTATGCCGATCATCAGCTTTCCCTGCTTCAGCCCCTGCGCGATATTGCCGAACAGCTCACGCCGCCAGCCGTGCATCATCGGCAGATGGTCACCGCCATTGCCGGCCATCTCCTCGATGTCGGCGGCATTGGCGATCAGCCGGGGTGCTATGTTCTCGCGCTCGGCGACCACCTTGAGACCGAGCTTCAGGATGTCCGCGATTGCCGAGGCGCCTTCGGGTTGCGGACCTTTCTGCGGCTCCAGTTCGGGCAGGTCGTCCTTGTTCATGGCGATGCCTGCCTGGATGGCCTTGAGGATTTCATCGCCGAGCCCGCCCTCCGCCAGCCCCTTGGGCAGGGCGCGCAGCTTGGACAGGGCGGCCTTGTCGGCGGGTGCCTGGGTCGCGATCTCGATGATCGCGTCGTCCTTGACGATGCGCTGGCGCGGCATGTTTTTGGCTTGCGCGCGCTCTTCGCGCCAGCGCGACACGGCAATGGCAATGCCAAGCTGGCGGGCGTTGCGCGGCCGGAACTTCAGCCGCTTCCAAGCCTCGTCCGGATTAGACTTGTAGGTGTCGGCAGAAGCAATGATCGCCATCTCTTCCGACAGCCACGAGGTGCGGCCGTTCTTCTCCAGCATCGCCTGCAGCTTCTCGTACACCACGCGAAGGTGGGTCACGTCCGACAGGGCGTACCTGAGCTGCTTGTCCGAGAGCGGCCGGTGCGACCAGTCGGTGAAGCGCGATGACTTGTCGATCTGCTCGCCGGCCAGCTTGCGCACCAGCGCCTCGTAGCCGACCTGGTCACCGAAGCCGCACACCATCGCCGCAACCTGGGTGTCGAACAGCGGTTTTGGCGTGTCGCCGGTGGCGGCAACGAAGATTTCAACGTCCTGGCGCGCGGCATGAAACACCTTGAGCACGGCCTCGTTGGCCATCAGCTCGTAGAACGGGGCAAGGTCCAGCCCCTTCGCCATCGGGTCGATGATGGCTTCTTCCGTCTGTCCGGCGATCTGGATCAGGCACAGGATCGGCCAGAACGTGTGCTCGCGCATGAATTCGGTGTCGACGGTGACGAATGTCTCGCTCGACAGCCGCTTGCAAAGCTCGCCCAGGGCTTGTGTCGTTGTAATGATCTGCATGGCTGGCGGGAGAAAGACACCAAACGCTCAACGATTGCAAGCAGCAGCGCGGTTAATGGTGCTTTTTCTCGGTACGCGCGGCCGAGCGCTGATGCGCCAGCTTGTACATGAACGGCGAAGTACGCAGCAGCGTCGCGTAGCGCTTCTTGGCCTTCATGTCCGGCGTTCCGCGTGCTGCCATGCGCCACAGGGTGGCGCCGACGAAAGCCAGGTGAATGAGGCTGGTATAGGTAAAGAAGAAATCCGGCCCGAACAGTTTCAAGACCCCGGCGGCAATCGGCGGGCCGGCCATGGCACCAATCGAGAAGAAGAAGCTGAGGCCCGCCGCAATCAGCACGAACTGGCCGGACTTTGCCCGGTCGTTGGCATGGGCGGCGGAAAGCGAGTAGAGCGGCAGCGCGAAGGCGCCGAACAGGAAGATGCCGGTCAGAGCCATGACGTGCGATGATCCGCCCGCCCAGGACAGCAGGAAACCGGACCCGGCAGCACCCAGCGTCGCGATCAGCAGGACCCAGCGCCGGTCCAGCCGGTCTGACAGCCAGCCCAGCGGCAGCTGCAACACCGCCCCGCCGATGATCCCGGCAGACATGAAGGTGGCAATGCCGGCCGTGTCGAAGCCGATCTCCGAGGCGTAGAGCGGCCCCATCAGCCGGAAGGTTGAATTGGTCAGCCCGATGGTGATGCAGCCGATGCAGGCCAGCGGCGAGATATCCCACACCGCCTTGATGGAGAACCGCGACTCTTCCGGCAGCGCCGGCGACGAGCGGTCCATAAGTGATACAGGCACCAGCGACAGCGTGGTCAGGATGGCCATTACCGCAAAGATCGCAAAGCCTTCCGCCCCGAACACCGGCAGCAGGAACTGCGAGCCGGTGACGGCGGCAAGGTCCAGCAGCCGGTAGACCGAAAGGGTGCGCGCCCGCGCCTCGTTGCTTACAGCGGCATTGAGCCAGCTGTCGATGACCATGAACAGCCCGGCAAAGCAGTAACCGGCCAGAAACCGCAGCAGGATCCACGACAGCGGTTCGATCCACAGCACCATGGTGAGCGAGACCGACGCGGCAATGGCAGCCAGCCCGGCGAATACCCGGATGTGGCCAACAGCACGAATGAGACGCGTGGTGAACAGGCACGACAGCAGGAAGCCGCCATAATAGCCGGTGCCCATCAGGCCGATCAGCGATGCGTCGAAGCCTTCCTGGCCGGCGCGCAAGGTGATCAGGGTGCCTTGCAGCCCGTTGCCTGCCAGCAGGATGGCGGCGGCGGCGAGCAGCGGCGAAAGAGGCAGGAGGGCTTTCATCGGCCTTTTGGGCTTTGCAGGCGCGGATTTGATGCGCCCATCCGTCCTACGCCTGATTACCCTTCACCTCAAGCCGGAACCTTGACAAATATGCTCCTCCGTGCGCTTTTCCGCGGCGCTTGTCCAGCACATCAAAGTCTTGCCGCCACGAGGGGTTTTCCCATGCACGCCTATCGCAGCCACACCTGCGCCCAGCTCAACAAGTCAAACGTCGGCGAAACCGCCCGCCTGTCCGGCTGGGTGCACCGCGTGCGCGACCATGGTGGCCTGCTGTTCATTGACCTGCGCGACCACTATGGCATGACCCAGATCGTAGCCGACCCCGACAGCCCTGCCTTCAAGACCGCCGAGACGGTGCGCGGCGAGTGGGTGATCCGCGTCGATGGCGAGGTCAAGGCGCGCTCGGCAGAGACCGTCAACCCGAACCTGCCGACCGGCGAGATCGAGATGTTCGCCCGCGACGTCGAGGTGCTGTCCAAGGCCGGCGAACTGCCGTTGCCAGTGTTCGGCGAGCCGGACTACCCGGAAGACATCCGCCTCAAGTACCGCTTCCTCGACCTGCGCCGCGAGACGCTGCACGCCAACATCATGAAGCGCACTGCCATCATCGCCAAGATGCGCGCCGAAATGGCCAATGCCGGCTTCACCGAGTTCTCCACCCCGATCCTGACCGCTTCGTCGCCGGAAGGCGCGCGCGACTTCCTGGTGCCGAGCCGCATTCACCCGGGCAAGTTCTACGCGCTGCCCCAGGCGCCGCAGCAGTACAAGCAGCTTCTGATGGTGTCGGGCTTCGACTGCTATTTCCAGATCGCGCCGTGCTTCCGCGATGAAGACCCGCGCGCCGACCGTCTGCCGGGCGAGTTCTACCAGCTCGACCTGGAGATGAGCTTCGTCACCCAGGACGACGTGCTGTCCACCATGGAGAAGGTGCTGCGCGACGTGTTCGTGGCTTTCGCCGTCGGCAAGCCGGTCACCGAAGGCTTCCGCCGCATTGCCTACGACGAGGCCATCCGCAAGTACGGCTCCGACAAGCCGGACCTGCGCAACCCGATCGAGATGCAGGCCGTGACCGAACACTTCGCCGGCTCCGGCTTCAAGGTGTTTGCCGGCATGATCGCATCCGATCCGAAGGTCGAGGTTTGGGCCATTCCGGTGAAGGGCGGCGGCTCGCGCGCCTTCTGCGACCGCATGAACT
This sequence comes from Alphaproteobacteria bacterium, assembly GCA_024642465.1. GTDB lineage: Bacteria > Pseudomonadota > Alphaproteobacteria > Rhizobiales > Aestuariivirgaceae > Anderseniella. Next base: position 59,084 of record JAHEBA010000005.1, on the reverse strand, counting down.
CATGGGCGCAAGGCGAGGGTCAGCCAGGCCTTGGCTACATCTTCTGGCGCACCGAAGGCGACAACCTCGAAGGCGCAGGCCCCATCGCCAAGAACATTGGCCCAGAGCGCACCGAGGCCATCCGCACGCAGGTGGGCCTTGCCGACGGCGACGCCTGCTTCTTCGTGGCGGGGCGCCCGGAAAAGTTCTACTCGTTCGCAGGCGCGGCCCGCGACCGGGCAGGGGCAGAGCAGGGCCTGATCGACGAGAACCGCTTCGAGCTGTGCTGGATCGTCGACTTCCCGTTCTACGAATGGAACGAGGAGGACAAGAGGGTCGACTTCTCGCACAACCCGTTCTCGATGCCGCAAGGCGAGCTTGAGGCACTGGAAACGAAGGACCCGCTCACCATCAAGGCGTTCCAGTACGACCTCGTCTGCAACGGCTTCGAGATCGCTTCCGGCGGGATCCGCAACCACAAGCCCGAGACCATGGTCAAGGCGTTCGAGATTGCCGGCCTGTCGCGCGAGACGGTGGAAGAACGCTTCGGCGGCCTCTACCGCGCCTTCCAGTATGGCGCACCGCCCCATGGCGGCATGGCCGCAGGCGTGGACCGCATCGTCATGCTGCTGTGCGGCACGCGGAACCTTCGCGAGATCACGCTGTTCCCGATGAACCAGCAGGCGGCTGACCTGCTGATGGGCGCACCGTCTGAGGCCGGGCCGAAGCAGCTGCGCGAACTGCACATCCGGCTCTCCCTGCCGAAGGAGTAGGGGCCTGCTTGCTACCTGTGCCCGGGATGATGTTCCAGGGGCCAGACTGCGTGCCGCTACATGTGCGGGACACCTGACGGCGGCAAATCAGTCTGCCGCGAAGCAGTAGAGCAGGCCGGCGCCACCGGTGCCTTTCAGCGCTTCCTGGCTGCATCCTCGCGTGCCGTGGGCATTGTTCCACGACACGTTGCCGCCGCCATGCCGGTCGTGATGGCCCACGGTTGCCTTGTCCTCGTCTGAACTCGACGTCCAGTTCTTGCAGGTCTTGTCGGAACCGTCTTCCCACGGGAAGTAGGCCGTGCCGTCGTCCTTGGTGCCGGTCAGGATGTCATGTTCGTTCGGCTTGTCACCGCGGCCCTTGATGACGTTTCCGTTCTCATCCAGCGCGGTCTTCTTCACCAGGTTGGGCATGATGTGCAGCTGGTCGAGGTCTTCGGCGATCAGCTCGCCCTTGGCGTTGTACCACGGCCCCGTGCCGATCCGGTCGCGGGCCGAAGTGCCGCGCTTTTCCTTGCCTTCCCAGGTCGAGAGATAAGCCCGCCAGGTGCGGCCGGTAGAGCCTGCCGCCTCGGCCAGCTTGGCGCAGTGCGCATCCGCGCCGTCCAGTCCCCCCAGGTTGCCGCCATCACCCATGCCGACGGAGGTGACGAAAAAGCCCATCGGCTTTGCATCCTGCGCGAGGGCTGGCGTTGTGGCGAACAGTGCGATCACGGCTGCGGTGATGATGCGTGTCATGGAACTCTCCTTCCCTGATGATCGGGCCTTTGGCCTGACCTGGCCGCCCTTGCGTTAGATCGTACACTGCGGCTGCCAGCTGGGCTAATGCGCAAATTCGCGGACCAGGGCTGCACTGGCGCACATGCTGCGGCGATGGCGCAATCTATCCTGTGGAATGCGGTTTCGCGCTCCTGTAGGCTTTGCGTTATATCTCCGGCCCTGACAACAAGAACGTTCACGGGAAGAACCGCCTGACATGCCACGCATCGTGACCGACGAGCTGCGCGAAAACGCGCTGCACTACCACCGCAGCCCCAAGCCGGGCAAGCTGGAGATCAAGGCCACCAAGCCCTTGTTCAACCAGCGCGACCTGGCGCTGGCCTACACGCCCGGCGTGGCGTCCGCCTGCTTGGAAATCCACGACAAGCCGGAAGAGGCATTCAGCCTGACCTCCAGGGGCAACATGGTGGCGGTCATCACCAATGGCACCGCGGTGCTGGGCCTCGGCAATATCGGCCCGCTCGCCTCCAAGCCGGTGATGGAAGGCAAGGCGGTGCTATTCAAGAAGTTTGCGGATATCGACGTGTTCGACCTCGAACTCGACGCCAACGATCCGGAGAACTTCATCAACGTGGTGGCAGCGCTTGAGCCCACCTTTGGTGGCATCAATCTGGAGGACATCAAGGCGCCGGAATGCTTCGTCATCGAGGACGAACTCAAGAGCCGCATGAACATCCCCGTCTTCCACGACGACCAGCACGGCACCGCCATCATCGTCGCCGCGGCAATCGTCAACGGCATGGAGATTGCCGGCAAGAAGCTGTCCGACATCAAGATCGTCACGTCCGGGGCAGGGGCGGCAGCCCTTGCCTGCCTCAACCTGCTGGTCGGCATGGGGGCGAAGCCTGAAAACATCTGGATTTCCGACATCGATGGTGTGGCCTACGAGGGCCGCGACGGCATCAACCAGTGGATGGCGCCTTACGCAAAGAAGACCGAGGCCCGCACCCTTGGCGACATCATCGAGGGTGCCGACGTGTTCCTCGGCCTGTCCGCCGGCGGCGTGCTGAAGCCTGACATGGTCAAGCGCATGGGCGAGAAGCCACTGATCATGGCACTCGCCAACCCCAACCCGGAAATTCATCCGGAAGAAGCCCGCAAGGCGCGGCCCGACGCGATGATCTGCACCGGCCGTTCGGATTTTCCCAACCAGGTCAATAACGTACTGTGTTTTCCTTACATCTTCCGCGGGGCGCTTGACTGCGGCGCCACCGCCATCAATGAGGAGATGAAGATCGCCGCGACGCTGGCAATCGCCGCCCTCGCGCATGAGCCGACCTCGGAAACCGCCGCGCAGGCATATGAAGGCGGGGTGTCGTCTTTCGGTGCCGACAGCCTGATCCCCAACCCGTTCGACCAGCGTCTCATCCTGCGCATCGCGCCTGCCGTGGCGAAGGCTGCCATGGAAACCGGCGTCGCCGCCCGGCCCATCGAGGACTTCGAGGCCTATAACGAGCGTCTCACCCGCTTCGTGTTCCGGTCCGGCATGATCATGCGGCCGGTATTCGCCGCCGCGCGCAAGAACCTCAAGCGGATCATCTATGCCGAGGGCGAGGACGAGCGCGTGTTGCGCGCCGCCGCCATGGCCATTGCCGACGGTTGGGCAACGCCGATCCTGATCGGCCGGCCCGACGTCATCGAGCGCCGCGCCGCCGAGTTCGGCCTGAGCATCAAGGCGGGTGAGGACGTCGAAGTCATCAATCCCAGTTCGGACCCGCGCTATCATGACTACATCAACACGCTGGTCGAGATTGCGGGCCGCAAGGGCGTGCCGCTGAACGCAGCTCGAACGCTGGTGCGCACCAACTCCACCGTGATCGCGGCGCTGGCCGTGAAGCGCGGCGATGCGGACGCCATGATCTGCGGCCTTGAAGGGCGTTTCTACAACCACCTGGACCACATCAAGCGGATCATCGGGCTGGGCCCGCGCACCCAGGATTTTGCCACCATTTCCGGCTGCATCCTGGACCGCGGCACCTATTTCTTCGCCGATACCTATGGCAACGTCGAGCGCTCGGTCGAGCACATGGCGCAGCTGACGCGCCGCGTGGCCGGCATCGTCAAGCGCTTCGGCATCACGCCAAAGGTGGCGCTGCTCGCCAACTCGAGCTTCGGTTCGGCGGAAAGCGACTCGATCCAGCTGATGCGTGACACCGCCTCGCTGCTGCACGAGCAGGGCACCGACTTCGAGTTCGACGGCGAGATGCACGGCAACACGGCCCTGAACCAGGATCTGCGCCAGCGCCTGTTCCCCGGATCAACCTTGAAGGGGGCGGCCAACGTGTTCATTTTCCCGAACTCCGACGCGGCCAACCTGGCCTATCAGCTGGTCATGGAGCTGGGCAGCGGCACGCCGATTGGCCCGATCCTGGTGGGTGCTGCCGCCACGGCGCACGTGATGGTGCCTGCTGCCACCACGCGCTCGGTGGTCAACGTATCAGCTGTTGCTGCGGTTGAGGTTCAGGCCCGCATCGACCACGCCAACGCCCTCTCGGCGGCGGGCAACTGAGCCAGGTTCTTCTGCGCCGGGCCGGGTGGCCCTGGCATCGGCTTGCAGCGGAAATGACACCGTCGCCGCAAGCCCGCCAAGCATGGAGCGCGAATACCCCAGGCTCAGCCCGTACGCGCTGGCGAGGTCATCGACGATGGCCAGCCCCAACCCCGAGCCCTGGCGGCTTTCGTCAAGCCGCCGGCCGCGCGCGGTGATGGCCATCAGCTTCTCTTCCGCCACGCCCGGCCCGTCGTCCTCGATGGTCACCAGCAGCGACTTGCTGTTGGTCTCCATCGAGATACGCACCCTGGACGATGCCCACTTGCGGGCGTTGTCGAGCAGGTTGCCGAACAGCTCCAGCAGGTCATCGCCATCCACCGCCACCTGTTGACGGGGCAGGGAGCCGATCTGCCAGGTGATATCGCCGCCACGCGGCATGCGGCGCACGGCCTTGATCATGCGTTCCAGCGCCTCGTTGGCGGAAAACAGCGCGGTCGCGCGGCCACTCGCCATGCGGGCGCGCGCCAGTTCGCGCTCCACGTTCCGCCGCATCAGTTCGGTCTGCTCCCGCAATGCATCGGCGATATCCGCCTTGCCCGCGCGTTCGATATCGATGGCCAGCGAACCCATCACGGTAAGTGGCGTGCGCAGCCCATGCGCCAGGTCACCAGCCCGCGCCCGGGCGCGGTCGAGGTCTTCATCACGCGCGGCCACCAGTTCGTTGATCTCATCGACCAGCGGACGCACCTCGCTCGGAAAGATGCCGTCCAGCAGATGCGCCTCGCCGCTACGGATGTCGCTGATGCGGTTGCGAACCGTGCGCAGTGGGGACAGGCCGATGCCGACCTGAAGCCATGTTGCAGCCATCAGCAATGCGGCGATGATGCTGAGATAGCCCAGCAGGTCCTTCTTGAAGCCGGCCACCGCCTCGTCGAGTTCGGCATGGTCGATGGCGACGTTCAGCACCACCTTGCGGTCGCCGGAGGCCGTAGCCGCGATGATGGTCTCCTGCATCACGTAGAGTTCCTGGCCGTCTGGTCCCATCATTTCGAAATAGGCCGGCCGCCCCGGAGCGGACTCCTTGCTGGCGCCCGCCAGCGTCTGGTCCCACAGAGAGCGCGAATTGGCTGCTTCGCTGCCTTCGGGCTCTACGCTCCAGTACAGACCGCTATAGGGTTTGTCGAAGCGCGGATCGGCCATGTCCTCGTCGCTCAGCACGGAGCTGTTGCCGGTCAGGTCCACCTTGGAAATGAGCTGCAGCATATGGTTGCCCAGTTCCGATCTCATGCGCAGCTGCACCTGCTTTTCGAAGATGCCCGTCAGTGCCACCGCGGCGATGCCCAGCGCCAGCACGATTGCAATGACCGCAGTGGCATAGAGCCGGAACTTGAGCGAACTGTTAGCCGTCATTGCCTGCCACCGGGATGAAATAGCCAAAGCCGCGCTTGGTCTCGATGCAGGCGGCGCCAAGCTTGCGCCGGATGCGCGCCACGATGGCTTCGATGGCGTTGGCGTCGTGGTCGTTGTTGATGCCGTAGATTGCGTCTGCCAGTTCGTGCTGCGACAGCGCCTTGCCCTGATTGTGGAACAACTGGCTGATAAGCCGGAATTCAAGCGGCGTGAGATTGATCGGGCGGCCTTCGACACTGACCCGCATGGTCCGCATGTCGAGGTTCACGGTGCCATGCGAAAAGGCGGTGCCCGTCGCGCCGGTGTTGCGCCGCACAAGCGCGCGCACCCTTGCCAGCAGCTCTTCCATCTGGAACGGTTTGGCCAGGTAGTCATCAGCGCCGCTGTCGATGCCCAGCACCCGTTCCGGCCAGCTGCCACGTGCGGTGAGAATGAGAACCGGCGTCGTGACGCCCTCGTCGCGCCATCGCCGCAGTACCGTCAGTCCGTCGACGCCCGGAAGTCCGAGGTCGAGCACGATGGTGCTGTAGGTCTCGGTTCCGCCGCGTTCCCATGCTGCTTCGCCATCATGCACGGTTTCCGCCAGGAACCCGAGACTGTCCAGCCCGGCGGCAATGTCTGCGGCAACCCTGATCTCGTCCTCGACCACCAGAATCCGCATCAGTTCCTGTCCACCTTGAGGATGTTGCCGTTCCTGACGTCGCAATAGACCTCGAACAGACGGCCTCGGTTGTCGATCACCTTGATTTCGTAGACCCGGCGGCCACGAAGCTTGTTCAGTTCCACCTCCACGACCCGCCCGGAATAGCGCGTGCGGACGTTTTTCAGTGCCGTCTTGAGGCCCCCCTCGCCACTGCGCCATGCCCGATCGTCACTGCCGCGGCGTGCCCTGCCACGGCCTCTGCCCTTTCCGCCGTTATCGTCGTTGCCGTCATCGCCATCGTCACCGCCGCCGCTGCCGCTGTAGCTGCCGCCGTCATCACCGCCGCCGTCATCACCGCCGCCACCGCCACCGCCACCGCCGTCTCCGCCATCCTTGGCGATCGCCGCCTGCGGATGGACAAGCGCCGCCGTCCACGCTGCAAGCAGTGCCTTCAGAAGCAACCTACGGGTGAACTTGGTTTCCATGATACATGTCTTAGCATTGTCAAACGCAGTGGACCAGCCGCTGTCCAAGGGGGTCCGACAGCGACTGGCCCAGTTACCCGCCTTCCGTGGTTATCGCATGCCAGCGAGCCGCAGAAACCCGGGACCTGTGTACTCTAAATCTCAGGTGTGACCAGGGGCGTGTATGCCGTTGTCGTCGTTGAGATCATGAAGTAGCCCGTCGTCCGTGCCGCGACCGCGCCGCGTGTGACCCGGCGTATCGTCGTCGAAGCTGGAGCCCGCGCGGAAATTGGTATTGCCTCCAGACCTGCTGCTGGGATCGTCGTTCGAGCTGCTGTCGTCATCGCCATCATCGTCGTCGCCACTGCGGCCACGGCCACGGCCGCGGCCCCGGCCGCCATCGCTGTCGCCGCCATTGTCGTCGCCGCCGTCCTTTGCCAGGGCTGCTGTAGCCGGCACCAGTGCCAGCAGGCTCATCCCGGCCAGCCGCAGTGCCAGTCTGCGTGTAATGTCGTCCATGATTAAGTCCTCCAAGAGTTCAAGACATGGTCAAGTTCTCACAAGGAGGCTGGCAACAAGCTGACACTGCCTGTCAGCATTCTGTCAGATTGGAGAGGGCCGCGAGCTGCTTGCCAGATACCGCAGGAACGCCGCAACGAAAAGGCCTGTCATCACCAGCACGATCGTTGGGGCAGGGGCGGAGTCAATGTGATAGCTGAGATAGACTCCGGCTAGGCTTGAGAACGTTGCCACGCCAACCGCGGTGGCCAGCATGGCAGGGAACCGCCGCGACACCAGGGACGCCGTGGCGCCTGGTCCGATCAGGAAGGCAATGGCGAGGATGATGCCGGCAGCGGTCAGTGCGCCGACGATGGTGAGCGACAGCGCCGCCAGCAGCCCGTAGTGCAGCCAGCCGGTCGGCAATCCGATGGCACGGGCATGCTGCGGGTCGAAGGCATTGAGCAGCAGGTCCTTGCGCCAGATGATCAGGCCCGCCGTGCAGGCCGCGGCAATGATACCGGTTTGCCAGATGTCGGCGGTGGAAATTCCGAGAATGTTGCCGAACAGGATATGGTCCAGATGGACGTCGGTCTGGATGGCGACGTACATCACCAGGCCGGCAGCAAACATGCATGAGAACACGATACCCATGACCGTGTCCTGTTTCAGCCGCGAGTTGCTGTCCAGATAGCCAGTCGCCAGCGCGCAGGCCATGCCGGCCGCGAACGCGCCAACCGCCAGCGGCAGGTTGAGGATGTAGGCCAGGACCACGCCCGGCAGGACCGCATGGCTCACCGCATCGCCCATCAGCGACCAGCCCTTCAGCACCAGGAAACACGACAGGATGCCCATCGGGATGGCCAGCAGCACGGCAATCAGCATCGCCTTCAGCATGAACGCGAACTGGAACGGCTCGGCCAGCAGGGACAGCCATTCGCTCATGCCAGCGGCCCCCGTTCAAGTGCTGCCCTGGCCTTGGCGCGGGCCGCCAGCAACCCGTGCTTGGGTGCGAACACGAACGCGGTCAGGAACACCGCCGTCATCAGCAGCACGATGATGCCTCCGGTCGCCCCGTTCAGGAAGTAGCTGAGGTAGGCTCCCAACACCGATGTGACGGTGCCGATGGCAATCGACAGCACGATCAACAAGCCGAACCGGTCGGTCAGCAGGTATGCAGTTGCGCCGGGTGTCACCACCACGGCAATGACCAGGAACGCCCCAACCGTCTGCAGCGCGGCCACCGTGCACGCTGCCAGCAGCGTGAAGAACACGACACGCAGGAGCCCGGTATTGATGCCCAGCGAGCGGGCGTGCGTCTCATCGAAGAAGCTGGCCATCAGGTCCTTCCACTTCAGCGTCAGTACCGTCAGCGACACCGCGCAGATGATGAACAGCTGCACCAGGTCTTCCGGCGATACCGCCAGGATGTTGCCCAGCACGATCTTCTGCACGTCCACCGATGTCGGGCTGAGCGACACCATGAACAGCCCCAGCGCGAAGAACGAGGTGAAGATCAGCCCGATGATGGCGTCCTCACGCAGCTTGGTGCGCTGGTTCAGGAACAGAATCGCCGCCGCCGCCAGCCCGCCCGAGAAGAACGCGCCGATGGAGAACGGCAGGCCGAGCATGTAGGCGCCCGCCACACCGGGCACGATGGCGTGGGACAGCGCGTCGCCGATCAGCGACCAGCCCTTGAGCATCAGGTAGGCAGACAGGAACCCGCACACCGCGCCTACCATGGCGCAGGCCCACATGGCGTTGACCATGTACTGGTAGGTGAACGGCTCGAGCAGGGCGTCGATCACTTGCGCGGCCCCTTCGCCTCGTCTCCGTACAGCACGAACGGGCGTTCATCGTCGGTAAGCACGGTTACGGCACGCGGGTCGTCATCGTCGTGCAACTCGTCACCGCCCAGGGTGAACTGGCGCAACACCCCGCCGAATGCCTGCTTGAGGTTGTCGCGGGTGAACACCTGCGACGTGGGGCCTTCCGCCAGGATGGTGCCCTTGATCAGGATTGCCCGGTCGCAGAACTGCGGGACCGAGCCGAGGTTGTGGGTGGACACCAGCAGGATGCGGCCTTCGTCGCGAAGCTCTTCGAGCAGCTGGATGATCGCCGTCTCGGTCTTCACGTCCACGCCGGTGAATGGTTCGTCCAGCAGGATCACGCGGGCTTCCTGCGCCAGCGCGCGGGCCAGAAACACCCGCTTCTTCTGCCCGCCCGACAGCTCGCCGATCTGGCGCTTGCGGAACTCCGTCATGTCCACCCGGTCGAGCGAGGCGGTGACGATTTCACGGTCTTTGGCCGCGGGGATACGCAGCCAGTTCATGTGGCCGTACCGGCCCATCATCACCACGTCTTCCACCAGCACTGGGAAGTTCCAGTCCACTTCCTCGGCCTGCGGCACGTAGGCCACGTCATTGGCCTTGAGCGCGTCTGCCGCCGGCCGCCCGAGAATGTCGACACTGCCGCGCGCCAGCGGCACGAAGCCCATGATCGCCTTGAACAGGGTGGACTTGCCTGAACCGTTTGGCCCCACCAGCGCGGTGATGGTGCCTTCCGGCAGCGCGATCGAGGCATCCCAAAGCGCGGTGTGGCCGTTGCGGTAGGTGACGGTAACGTCGTGCACCGCCAGCCCGGCAACACCAGCTTCTGCAGATTTCAGCATCATTTCAACCCTTCGGCGATGGTGTTTGCCGTCACCGTCAGCAGGTCGAGGAAGGTTGGCACAGGCCCGCCCGCATCGGAGATGGAGTCAACATACAGCACGCCGCCGTACTTCGCGCCGGTCTCGCGGGCCACCTGCCTGGCCGGCCCGTCCGGCACCGTGCTTTCGGAGAAAACGGCGGGAATATCATGTTCCCGCACCTGGTCAATGACTGCGCGCACCTGCTGCGGCGTGCCCTGCTGGTCGGCATTGATCGGCCACAGGTAAAGCTCCTTCAGGCCGAAATCGCGGGCAAGGTATGAGAACGCGCCCTCGCTGGTGACCAGCCAGCGCCGCTGTTCCGGGATGGATGCAAGCACCTCGCGCACCGGTGCTGCGGCCGCATCAATCTCGACCTTGTAACGTTTGGCGTTCGCAGCGTAGGCGTCCGCATTGGCCGGATCGGCCTGGGCGAATGCGCGGGCGATATTGTCGACATAAATCTTGGCGTTCTGCGGGCTCATCCAGGCATGCGGGTTGGGCTTGCCGGTGTAGGGGCCTTGCCCGATGCCCATCGGCTCAACCCCGTCGGTCACGGTCACCGACGGCACGCCGGATAGGTTTGCCAGGAACTTCTCGAACCACAGCTCCAGGTTCAACCCGTTGCGCAGGATCAGGCCCGCACCTTGTGCGCGCACGATGTCCTTAGGTGTCGGCTGGTACTGGTGGACCTCAGCGCCGGGCTTGATGATCGACACCACGTCGGCCTTGTCCCCGGCCACGTTGGCGGCCATGTCGGCGAGGATGGTGAAGGTGGTGACGACCTTGAGCCGCTCGGCCGCAAGCGAGGGCAGGGCGAACCCGGCCAGCGCCAGCAGGGCTGCAGTCACAAGCATGACCAGTCGGTTCAGCATCGAAAACAAGGCTCCTAGATCAGCGTCTGGCAGGTAGTTTATGCAAATGCAAACTATTTGCAATAAGGAGATTCATGCTGCAGTATTGAAAATCATTATCATCTGCTCCAGTTTCGCAGCATGACCACGAGCACCGACAGCGACCATCTTCTCGACCTGCTGAAGGCTTCAGGTGCGCGCATCACCAAGCCGCGCCGGGTGATCGTCAGGATCCTCGCCGAGAAGGGCGGTCAGCACCCCGACGCGATGGACATCTTCCGCCGCGCGGTGCGCGAGGACAGCCGCATCTCGCTGCCCACCGTCTATCGCACGCTGAAGGTGCTGGAAGAGCAGGGCGCCATCCAGCGCCACGCCTTCTCCGACGGGCGCTCGCGCTATGAGCCCGCCGCCGGCGAGCACCATGATCACCTAATCGACATGGACACCGGCGACGTCATCGAATTCCACTCGGAAAAGATCGAGCAGTTGCAGGAAGAGATCGCCCGCGAGCTCGGCTACGAGATCGTCCACCACCGGCTCGAACTGTACGGCCGCAAGCGCAAGGCCGGGAAGCGGCGCTGACGGCATGACTTCGCATACCTTCGCCACCCCGCCCGAAACGCTCAACCAGGAGGGCAAGCCCCGCCATGTCGGGGTCGAGATCGAGTTTGGCTCGGTATCCACCCAGAACGCCGCCGAAAAGGTGCATGCCCTGTTCGGCGGCAACCTCGAGCGGGAGGACCAGCACTGCTATCGCGTGCGCAGCACCGGGCTGGGCGACTTCCTGATCGAGCTCGACAGCCAGTACGTGCATCGCGTACCCGGCGCGGTAAATGACAAGCAGGAGTTTGCTGACCGGTTGCGCAGCATCCTGGTCAACATCTCCGAGCTCGTGGTGCCCAACGAGATCGTCTGCCCGCCGGTGGAGCTGGACCGGCTGCCCGAGCTGGAAGCGCTCACCGAAGCGCTTGTCGACATCGGCGCCAGCGGCTCATCCGCCAGCCCGCTCTATGCCTTCGGCTGCCAACTCAACCCCGAGATCGCTTCGCGCGAGGCCGGCTGGATCCTCGCCATGTTGCGCGCCTACGTGCTGATGTCGCCGTGGCTGCGTGCCATCATAGAGCTCGACTTCACCCGCCGCCTGGCCAGCTTCGCTGACCCGTTCCCGGCCGACTACGCGCGCTGCATCCTCGATCCGGGCTATGCTCCGCACATGGACCAGCTGATCGACGATTACCTGGCTTGGAACCCGACCCGCAACCGCGAGCTCGACATGCTGCCGCTGTTCGCGTGGATCGACGGGCCGCGCGTGCGTTCGCGCGTGAACGATGCCCGCATCAAGGCGCGCCCCACCTTCCACTACCGGCTGCCCGACGCCAGGATCGGCCAGCCCGGCTGGAGCCTGGCGCTGGAGTGGAACCGCTGGTGCGTGGTGGAGCGCCTTGCCGCTGATCGGGACAGGCTGGCCGGAATGGGCAAGGCGTGGAAGGAAAACGACGCCCGGCTGGTGCCCGGCAACTGGGCCATCATGTCAACCGGCTGGCTGCTGACATGAGCAGTGTCCGCAAGGTTGGCGTCACCACTTCGGTGCACGGCAGCACCTCAATGTGGGTGTTCTACTGGTTGGCCCTGCGGCTGGCAGGGCTCTCTCCGGTCCGGCTCACCAGCGCCAACGCCCACGTCCATGACCTCGACACCTTCAACGGCTTCGTCATTGGCGGCGGTGACAATATCGGCGCCGGGATTTGCCAGGGCGACCTGACCCTCGACGTGAAGATCGACCCGGACCGCGACCTGCTCGAACTTGCCATCCTGAAGGCGGCGGAAGAGCGACGCCTGCCGGTGCTCGGCGTCTGCCGCGGCGCCCAGATTGTCAACGTGCATCGTGGTGGCTCGCTGCACCAGGACATCCACTCCGCGTACGAGAATGTACCGCGCATGTGGACGCCGCTGCCCTCGAAGCAGGTTACCGTGGAGACCGGCACGGCGCTGCATCGCATCATGCGCAAGACCCGCTTTCGTGCCAACTCGTTGCACCGCCAGTCCGTCGACCGGCTGGGCAAGGGCTTGCGCGTCAGCGCCCACGACCGCTACGGCATCATCCAGGCGGTGGAGTGCGAGGACCTCGACGGCCGTTTCCTGCTCGGCGTGCAGTGGCACCCGGAGTTCATGATCTACCGCGCCGCCCAACGCCGCATCTTCAAGGCGTTTCGCGACGCGGTCTGCGCAGGCAACCCGGATTGCTGATCCGGCTTCAGCCGCCGTCGATGGCGGCGCCCATCTCGGCAATCGCCCGCTGGTAGACGCTGGCCGCATTCCAGCCCTGGATGGCGCCATAGTTCGGCTGACCCGGCAGGTAGCCCGCGCCGCGCCGCCAGCCATGCGCCTTGAGGAAGTTGGCGGTGGAGGCAAGCGCGCCCTCGCGGCTGTTCAGATCGCCCACGGCGTAGAGTGCGATCGACTTGGGCATGAACTGCGTCTGGCCCAGTTCGCCGTGCATCGCGCCCTTGGCACTGGGCGAAATGCGGCCTGATCCGACGAGGCGGAGCATGTGGTAAAGGTGCTCGGTGAAGAACTCCGAGCGGCGGCAGTCATAGGCCAGCGTCGCCACGGCGGCGAGTACGTTCTGGTTGCCGGTGAACTTGCCGAACGCCGTCTCCATGCCCCAGATGGCGATCAGCGGGCCTGCCGGCACACCGTACTTCGCCTCGATCTTCTGGAACATGGCGGCATGCTTCTTCTTCAGCCCCTTGCCCATCCTGACGATGGTGGCCGTGCCGCGCACCTGCTTGAACTTCTCGTATGACAGCTTGAAGCTTTTCTGGTTGCGGTCGGCGTGGATGGTCTTGGAGGCATAGCCGGTGGCCATCAGCGCCGATATCGCCTTGTTGTTGATGCCGTTGGCCTTGGCTTCCGCCGCAAACGCCTGTTTCCAGGCCTCATAGCCGGATGCGCTGTTGCCGCACTTCACCGCGTAAGCCGGTGTGGCTCCCGCCGCCGCCGTCAGCGCCAGCGCGACGAAAAGCCCCTTGATCGTCCTCATGCCATTCGTCTCCAGTGCGCAAAGATTGCCGTGAGGGTCAACTTTAGCCATGCGGCCACCGATTTGTTAAGTGCCTCGGTTCCCGTTCCCACATGACGCCGCGGAACGCGTTGTGAGTATCCTCACAGCGGCTGACCGTTTCCATGACCACTATCCATATCTGACGAAGCGAACCAGTCCACGCGAGTAACTGCGGACAGTTCCACACTGCCACCCTTAACGAAAGGAATGCCCGGATGAAACGATCCCGTTTTTTCAAGCTTGCTGCTGCAGCCATGTTCGCTGCTGCCGCCGGCGCGGCCCAAGCCCAGCCCATTGCATCATTGGGAAAGGCCGGCGTGACCCACGCAGAGACCGCCATGCCCGTCGTCGTCAAGGCTGGCTGGAAGGTGAAGCGGCGAGCAGGCAAGCGCTATCGTACGGTCCAGCGCAAGCACCGGGGCAATCGCCTCGGCTTGCAAGGAGACCGCCGCACGGCAGCGATGGGCCCGTACCTGCCGCCGGGTGTCGTCTCCATGCTGCTCAGTCGCAAGAAGCATGATCGCTGCGAACTGCTGCCGGGCGGCTGTTGAGAAAGGAGCCACACGCGCCAATTTTCCCCTTGCATGTGACGCCCCGAATCCCTAAATCGTCCCCGCACAAGCCGGCAACATGGAGACACCGGCTTGTCATTCTCCACTATCGCGTGGAGAGCCATTGCTGCGGTTGGCGCAGCGGTAGGTCCCGGGGCAGCCCGGGGTTGGCAAGCTGGGGTGGCGACCATGCGCCGGCTTTTGTGCGTTCTGGGGTCCGCTTGGGGCTTCAGGGATGGATCATCTACTGGCTGGGGAGGGTTCCCAATGACTGACAATTCCGCCCTCTTCCAACTGGGGATGGACCTGGACGTTCCAGGCACCACCCGTGAGGAAGAATACAATAACAACGTGGTGCCTTTTGCACGCAACGATCAGGCCGCAGAGACTGGTGAAGACCTTCTGGCCGATCATTTCATCATCAAGAACGGCGTGGCCTGCGCCGGCACTCACCTGATCATCGACCTGGTGGACGCCGATGGACTCGCTGATGTCGACCTGATCGACGCCGCCATGCGCGAGTGCGTCGAGGCAGCAGGCGCAACCCTGCTGCACATCCACCTGCATCCGTTCACTCCCGAAGGCGTGGCCGGCGTATCGGGTGTGGCGGTGCTGGCCGAAAGCCACATCTCCATCCACACCTGGCCCGAGCGGCGCTATGCGGCGCTGGACGTGTTTATGTGCGGCGACGCCATGCCAGAGAAGTGCGTGGAGGTTCTCCGCCGCCGCTTCAACGCCGGCGAGGTTCGCGTCAACGAACTGCTGCGGGGCTCCAACCTGTGAGCCTGAAGACCGAAGACGACGGCACGGTGTGGATGTATGAACGCCTCCACACCGGCTACGGCACCATTTACCGGGTGGAGCAGACGCTGTTCGATTCGAACACGCCGCACCAGCGCCTCGTCGTGGGCAGCACCGTCGCCTTCGGCAATGTCGTGTGGCTGGACGGGGTGACACAGGTCACCGAGCGCGACGAGTTCTGCTATCACGAGATGCTGGCGCACGTGCCAATTTTGGCGCACGGCGCGGTCGAGACCGTGCTGATCGTCGGCGGCGGTGACGGAGGCATGGCCGAGGAAGTCCTCAAGCACAAGGGCGTCAAACGCCTTGTCATGGTCGAGATCGACCCCGGCGTGATCGACTTCGCCAAGGAGCACCTGGCCTCGATCAACAAGGGTTGCTTCGACGACACGCGCTTCGAGCTGGTGATTGCCGACGGTAAGGACTTTGCCGCCACCTGCAAGGACACTTTCGACTTCATCATCGTCGACTCGACCGACCCCGTGGGCCCCGGCGAGGTGTTGTTCACCCGCTCTTTCTACAGCGATTGCAAGCGGATGCTGAACGAGGGCGGAGTGCTGGTCACCCAGAACGGCGTCACGTGGTTCCAGCCCGACGAACTGCACAACACCGTCTACAACTTCGCCGGCCTGTTTGCCGATGCCGGGTGCTACGTCACCGTGGTGCCGACCTACTCGGGCGGGTTCATGGCGCTGGGCTGGGGCACTGACGATGCTGGCTTGCGCGATGTGCCGCTCGGCACCCTGCAGCAGCGTTATGAGGCTGCCGGATTGCAGGATTGCCGTTACTATACGCCCGAGGTGCAGAAGGCGGCTTTCGCCCTGCCGCGCTTCATCGGCGAGATCGTCGAGACCGCGAACCGTCAGGCTCGCGACAAGGCCTGACGGGCCTTGTCCGGCAACCGTTGCCGATTTGCAACACTTCCCGAAATTGTGCCGTAAGAGCGCGATCTGTCCTTGAACCTCCGCGCTGGCTGGCTATGGTCAGTACAGACCCGGGGGTCAGGGGACATTGGGGAATCGCTTGAAGGAGGCACCATGCGGCGCGTCACAACACCAGTTTTTGCCTTCGTTATCGCGTCAACCGTTGCCGTTGCAGGCATGGCCACCGCATCGCAGGCGGCGTCGCGCGCCGGCCAGCAGTGCGGCAACTTCCTTGAATGCCTGTTTGGCGGCATCAACAATGGTTCCAACCGCTCCGGCGGTTCGGCCACGTCCCGTTCCAGTGGCGGCGGCAATTACGGGCCGAGCACCCGCCAGCTGGTTTCCTTCTCTGAAGGCCACGCACCCGGCACCATCGTCGTCGATACCTCCGAGCGTAATCTTTACCTCGTGCAGGGCGGCGGCAAGGCCTACAAGTACCGCGTCGGCGTTGGCCGCGACGGCTTCCAGTGGTCCGGTACCTCGCGCATCGGCCGCAAGGCGGAATGGCCCACCTGGACGCCGCCCAAGACCATGATCGAGCGCGAGAAGAAGAAAGGCGTCATCCTGCCCGCGCGCATGGAAGGCGGCCCCAACAACCCGCTCGGCGCCCGCGCCCTGTACATCTCCGGCACGCTTTACCGCCTGCACGGCACCAACAACCCGGCCTCGATCGGCGGGGCGGTGTCCTCGGGCTGCATCCGGCTGACCAACACCGACATCATCGACCTTTACAACCGCGCCAAGGTTGGCGCCAAGGTCATCGTGCGCCGCTAACCGGCCCACGCGAACAGAACATGCAGGGGAGCCTTGGGGGGTCCCTGAACCCCGGAGCGCATGAGGGGGCTCTAGCGCTCCGGGGTTTCTTGTTTCTGGCCCGGGATACCCGGACATCTGGCCAATGGACTTGACGCCCCCTTGCGTTACTGTTGCACCGCAAAACGAACCGCGGAGCCACCGTCCATGCTGCCCACCACCCAGACGCTCTACTTCGAGGACCTCTCGCTCGGCCAGTCGGAGACGTACTCGAAGGAGGTCAAGTCCTCCGACGTGATCGGCTTTGCCGAGATCTCCGGCGACCGCAACCCGATCCACCTGTCCGAACACTTCGCCGCGCGCACGCCGTTCAAGGGCCGCATCGCCCACGGCCTCTACACCGCCAGCCTGATCTCCGCCGTCATTGGCACCCGCCTGCCGGGCCCCGGCGCGATCTACATGCAGCAGACGCTGAACTTCAAGGCGCCGGTGCGCATCGGCGACACGGTGACCGCCCGGGTCGAGGTGACCGAACTCAGCGAGCGCGGACACCGGGTCAAGCTGCACTGCACCTGCGAGGTGGACGGCACGCTGGTGCTGGAAGGCGAGGCGCTGGTGAAGGTGCCAACCCGCGCCGAAGCCGAGCGGATCGGCTGACTTCACGTAAATCGTGAATCGCGTCTGACAGAATTTCACGCTATCCTGACCGGCATGATGGCTAACGGAGGTAATGTCAGATGAAACAGCTTTTCCTCGTTCCCGTACTGCTTGGCGTCCTGGCGCTGCCCGCGATGTCCAACGACACCGCCACTGCGCCGGCCGCGCCGAACAAGGTGAACATCACCCCCGCACCCGGAAACACCGAAGCCACCGCAGCGGCAACGGTGACCACTGAACCGGCAACCGGACTGGAACAGTCGAAGGCGGCACCCGACCTGTCGGCCATCGGCGGGGGCGGGCACGGCTGCCACGGCTCGCGCAAGACGCAGGCGCTCATCAATTAGTTTCCGCCGACACGTCCGTGCCGCCGTTCGTTCGCGGGCTGGCGCGACGCTCTGATCGGCTCCCTGCCGGAGCTGCGCTCCTGCTCGCCTCTTGTCGCGCGCTTACCCTGCCTTGGAGGGGTTGAATCAGGTGCTAGGCTGAAATCCTGTGTCACGGAACAGGTACGGCGCACAGGAGGCTCTGCTCAGGTGGGGTGCGCCAGCCCCGCCTCACACCACCGTGGCGGCGGCGGTGAGTGCGCCGATGGCCAGCGCAACCACGAGCGCGAAGGCAAACAGGCGGGCGGAGAAACTGAGGCTCTGGATCTGGTTCATGGGACGGCTCCCTCAAAAACTGTTGTGTTGTTGAGGCAGACGATGCCCGAAGAATGAGCCAAGGCGATGTGCATCCCGTCACAAATGCGTGACGGATTTGCGGAAATTGCCTGGCAGGCGGGCATGTCCAAAAGTTAAGCTGCCGGCGCCGGAACCGGGCCTTTCAGCCAGCCGTTTGAGCCGTGTGGCGCTTTGACAGAGCGAACCCGCCTCGAAAGGAGGCCCCCTCATGACTACCCGTTCACTCGTTCTCGCCCTTGCGCTGATGCTCGGCAGCGGCGCGGCCCAGGCCGCCGCCACCGATGGCTGGTACAGCGCAGACCAGGCGACGCAAGGCCACCAGCTGTTCAACAACTACTGCGCCGAGTGCCACCGGCCAGACCTGACCGGCGCGGCAGGCGCGGCGCTGAAGGGCGATACCTTCGTCCAGCACTGGGGCGGCAAGCCGCTGACCGACCTGTACGGCTTCGAGCACTCCGAAGATGCCGGGTGTGAACCCCGGCTCGCTGCAGCCGGGCCAGTACTGGACCATCACCGCCCACATCCTGTCGAAGAACGGCTACCCGGCAGGCACCATGGCGCTGAACGCCGATACGGTCAGGGGCAAGGTGTTGCAGAAACAGTGACCCACGGGGCGGAAAACCGGCTAGACTGGCCCGCATGGGCGAGGGCTCCAAATACGTTTCGATCACCGGCTTGCGGCTGAACCACTGGCGGCACTGGCCGCGCTTTGCCTGGCACGCCAGCCGCTCGATGAAGCAGGCGCGCGCGGCGGAAGGCTGCCTGTCGGCCGAGGCGCGCAGCATTGGCGGCATGTTCTACACGGTGGGCCTGTGGCAGGGAGCAGATGCTTTCTTCACTTGCCGCCCGCAGGCGGCCCGGACCGGGATTTGCGGGTCACAAGCCGGGCTAAAGCCCGGCTTTGTAATTCTTGCACTATAAGTATATAATACGGCCAAATTTTGGCGATTTAATTCTATATGAATTATAGAAAGTAAGTACATCATTTTCTAAATTCTACTTTACCTCTTTTTGATCGCCATTCTTTAATTCAACACCGCTTCTTGAGGCGTTATTACATAAAGTTCACTTTATGTTCCTTCATCGTTTCGACCCGGAGGTCTTCCTCCGGGCCGGGTAATTGTTAGCGGTCAGGTGTTATGAACACCCACTCGTGCTTCCACACGTGTCGCACTTCAGGCAGGTGCCGTTGCGAACCATGGTGAAGTTACCGCATTCGCCGCAGTTCTCTCCCTCGTAGCCCTTCATGCGGGCCTCGACGCGGCGTTCGGCGTCGGTCATCGCCTTGCCGTCCGAGTCGATGTCGAGGATGGCCATCTGGGTTTCCTCGGCAAAGCCGACCCTCAGGGCCGCGGTGCCGTCCGCCACGAAGCTCGCCTCGGCGCGGTGCTGCATGACCGCCACCGGGTTGCCGTGGCTTGAGGCCACTGCCGCGCCGCCGATGACGAACACGTTGTCCGACAGCTTCTGACGGGTGTAGCCGGACGAGGCCACCGCCGCCGCCGGCAGGCCGCCGGGCGGGCAGGGGGCGGCAGCATCAGTCTTGCCCTCGTCCGCGCCCTTGCCGATGGTGTCGAAGCGCAGGTCCTGCGGCTCGACGTGGGCGAGATCGTTGCGCGAGAGGTAGGACACGGCGAGCTCGCGGAACACGTAGTCGAGGATCGACGTGGCGTTCTTGATGGCGTCGTTGCCCTGCACCATGCCGGCCGGCTCGAAGCGGGTGAAGGTGAACGCCTCCACGTACTCCTCCAGCGGCACGCCGTACTGCAGGCCCAGCGACACGGCGATGGCAAAGTTGTTCATCATCGCACGGAAGGCAGCACCCTCCTTGTGCATGTCGATGAAGATCTCGCCGAGGCGGCCGTCGTCATATTCACCCGTACGGAGGTACACCTTGTGGCCGCCGACGATGGCCTTCTGGGTGTAGCCCTTGCGCCGCTGCGGCAGCTTCTCGCGCTCCTGCTTGGCGGCGATCTCGACGATCTTCTCGACGATCTTCTCGACGCGCTGGGCAGCCGGCTGGTTGGAGGCGACCTGTTCGATCAGGTCGTCCATGTCCTCGTCCTCGTCCTCGATGAGGGCGGCGGACAGCGGCTGCGACAGCTTCGAACCGTCGCGGTAGAGCGCGTTGGCCTTGAGCGCGAGCTTCCAGGACAGCATGTAGGCAGCCTGGCAGTCCTCGACCGTGGCGTCGTTCGGCATGTTGATGGTCTTGGAGATGGCGCCCGAGATGAACGGCTGCGAGGCGGCCATCATCCGGATGTGGCTGTCCACCGACAGGTAGCGCTTGCCCAGACGGCCGCACGGGTTGGCGCAGTCGAACACGGGCAGGTGCTCGTCGGCAAGGCCCGGCGCACCCTCGAGGGTCATCGCGCCGCAAACGTGGATGTTGGCGACCTCGATGTCCTTCTTCGAGAAGCCCAGGTGCGTGAGCAGGTCGAAGTCGAAGTCGTCGAGACGCTCCGCCGGAATCCCGAGGGTTTGCGTGCAGAATTCCTCGCCCAGCGTCCACTTGTTGAACACGAACTTGATGTCGAATGCCGACGCCAGCCCGTTCTCGACTGCCTGCAGCTCCTTCGAGGTGAAGCCCTTGGCCTTCAACGCGGCATGGTTGATGCCGGGCGCATCGGCCAGCGTGCCGTGGCCGACGGCGTACTTGATGATCGCCTCGATCTCGGCGTCGGTGTAGCCCAGGCCCTTCAGCGCTGCCGGCACCGCGCGGTTGATGATCTTGAAGTACCCGCCGCCGGCCAGCTTCTTGAACTTCACCAGCGCGAAGTCAGGCTCGATGCCGGTGGTGTCGCAGTCCATGACGAGGCCGATGGTGCCGGTCGGCGCGATCACGGTCGACTGCGCGTTGCGGTAGCCGTTCTTCTCGCCCAGTTCCACCGCCCTGTCCCAGGCCGCCTTGGCGCGGGCCACGAGGTCCGCATCCGGGCAGTTGGCGTGGTCAAGCGGGACGGGGGTGATGGACAGGCCCTCGTACCCCTCGTGGCGGCCATGCGCGGCGCGCTGGTGGTTGCGCATCACGCGCAGCATGTGGCTCGCGTTCTTCTTGTAGCCGGGGAAGGTGCCCAGCTCGCCCGCCATTTCAGCGGACGTGGCGTAGGACACGCCGGTCATCACGGCCGAGATGGCGCCGCACAGCGCGCGGCCTTCGTCGCTGTCGTAACCAAGGCCCATGGTCATCAGCAGGCCGCCAATGTTGGCAAAGCCGAGGCCCAGTGTGCGGAACTCGTAGGACAGCTTGGCGATTTCCTTCGACGGGAACTGCGCCATCAGCACGGAGATTTCCAGCACCATGGTCCACAGCTGCACGCCATGCTCGAAGCGGGCGGCGTCAAAGGCGCCGGTCTCGCGGTCGAGGAAGGTGAGCAGGTTGAGCGAGGCCAGGTTGCACGCCGTGTCGTCCAGGAACATGTATTCCGAGCACGGGTTGGACGCACGGATTTCACCGGACGCCGGACAGGTGTGCCAGTCGTTGATGGTGGTGTGGAACTGGATGCCGGGGTCGGCGCAGGCCCAAGCTGCATTGCCCACCTTGCCCCACAGTTCGCGCGCATCGACGGTGCGCGCAACGCCTTCGCGCATGCGCCAGTTCAGGTCCCACGAGGTGCTGTTCTCGACCGCGCGCAGGAACTCGTCGGTGACGCGCACCGAGTTGTTGGAGTTCTGGCCCGACACGGTGCGGTAGGCTTCGCCGTCCCAGTCGGTGTCGTAGGTGTCGAACTCGATCTCGGTGAAGCCCTGCTCGGCGAACTGCAGCACGCGCTTGATGTAGGCATCCGGCACGTGCGACTTGCGGGCGTCCTTGATGGCGCGCTTGAGGGCCGGGTTCTTGGCCGGGTCATAGCAGTCATTGGCCGGGCCTTCGCAGTTCACGCAGGCCTTCATGATCGACTTGAGGTGCTTCTGCACGACCTTCGAGCCGGTGACGAGAGCAGCAACCTTCTCTTCTTCCTTCACCTTCCAGTCGATGTAGGCCTCGATGTCCGGGTGGTCGATGTCGACGACGACCATCTTGGCCGCGCGGCGCGTGGTGCCGCCCGACTTGATGGCGCCGGCAGCGCGGTCGCCGATCTTCAGGAACGACATCAGGCCCGAAGACTTGCCGCCGCCAGACAGGGGCTCGTTCTCGCCGCGAATGAAGGAGAAGTTGGAACCGGTGCCGGAACCGTACTTGAACAGGCGCGCCTCGCGCACCCACAGGTCCATGATGCCGCCTTCGTTGACCAGGTCATCGGAGATGGACTGGATGAAGCAGGCGTGCGGCTGCGGGTGCTCGTAGGCCGAGGCAGACTTGGTCAGCTTGCCGGTCTCGAAGTCGACGTAGTAGTGGCCCTGGCCGGGGCCGTCGATGCCATAGGCCCAGTGCAGGCCGGTGTTGAACCACTGCGGGGAATTGGGCGCGCAGCGCTGGGTCGCCAGCATGTGGACGAGTTCTTCATAGAAGGCGAGGGCGTCTTCCTCGGAAGCGAAGTAGCCGCCCTTCCAGCCCCAGTAGGTCCAGGTGCCGGCGAGACGGTTGAACACCTGCCTGGCGGACATTTCAGAGGAATAGCGCTCGGCCTCGGGCAGGGCGGCCAGCGCCTCTTCGTCGGCCACGGAACGCCACAGCCAGGACGGCACGGAGGTCTCTTCGACCTTCTTCAGCCGCGCGGGCACGCCGGCCTTGCGGAAATACTTCTGTGCCAGGATGTCGGAGGCGACCTGGCTCCACGCCGCCGGGACTTCGATGTCCTTCAGCTGGAACACGATCGAGCCATCCGGATTACGGATCTCGCTGGTGGCATTGCGGAATTCGATGCCGTCGTATGGCCCTTTGCTCGCAGTGGTGAATTGGCGTTCTACCCGCATTTTAGTCCCCTTTTTTCGAGGGTCGGCCCGCCGGGCCCGGCCCCTCGCCATTCTTGATGTTCATTTCCTGCCGCCACCGGGACGGCGCCCTGATCCTCAAACGCCCGCGCCCACACGCACATGGACAGCCCACGCCCTGCCTCCTGCCAGGCACCTTCGGGTGCGCCCGGCACGAACAGACATGATTTCCCTGTCCGGACAGACCGGTTTTGCCGCGCTGCCCGCTGGTTATTGTTGGAGTTCGGCTTTTCGTGTCGCCGCCGGGAAGGCCGTTACTCAGGGCCGTCCCTTGCCCCTTACCCTTGATGGTGACTGTAGTGCCGTCGCGCCCCGCGCGTCAATACCTAGTGTGTTAATGAAACCCTACTACTAGATATTGTGTCCACAGCCTTGACAGGCCTTGTTGACACCCTGAGCAAGCCACGATTCGGCGACAGACCTCAAGAATTCTGCGGGCTTAGGGCTGGGGATAGCGTGGATGGCGCACCGTCACACACCCGTCATGGTCGTTACAACCGGGTTAAAACCACCAGATGTTGGGGGTGAAGGGGCGTCGAGACCCCATACTTTTTCGGTTAACAGATGGTTAACGGGTGTGAGCGAGACGTGGGGAGGGGGTGCGGGTTGCAAGCGGGGGTTGTGGAGAGGTGGTGGGAGAGGGGGAATCGGGCGGGACTCAGGGTGGGGTGAGAGGGGAAGCCGATACCGCCGCGCGATACGTAACAGCACCGGAAAGATGTTCGACGGCGGAGCTACCTACTGTCAGGCATCCCGAGCGCCGGAGTTTCTCACCCAAGACGAGGAGACTTTTCGAACTTTCATGAAAGAGGCCGATCAGGATCTCGCATGGCAATGCAATACGGTTTCGGACGCGTTCCAGCGTTATCTCGAAATTGGCGAGACACCGGCACCTCACTATACGATGCGCGTCGCCGTGCTTCTAAGTAAGGCCAAGGACTTCAATCGAGAGAGGGAGTTTTTGGCGGCGTGGTGCGCGCATTTCCCATCCGGGAACGGTGCAACATATGCCGTGCTCTTAGAAAGGGCGAAGAAGGTTGGCGCAATCCCTTCCTGAAAGCACGTTGAAAAGTAACGAATTTTCGCCCGTTCCCGCGCCTCGGTTGCCGCCAGGAGCATTGGCCCCCTGCTTTCGCGGGGACGATAGGGGAGAGGCGGGGATAGCTTCCTGTACAACTGCCTCCCTCGGGTTTAACCCGAGGGTCCGTGAAGTTGGGTCCTCGGGTCGCGGGGCTATGCCTCTTGCCCGACGAAGGCGGTTTACTAAAGGGCTGGGCCCCGGAGTGAATCCGGGGCACGAGGATTTACCGCGCGGGTGACACACATGGACTGGACCCCGGAACGGTGTCCGGGGCACAGGGCTGTGCCGGAGCGCGCCCGCCGTCAGGCGGCCTGTTGCCCGCCCGACCAGCTGAACGGTGCGAAGTGGCCGTTGCGGGTGCCGGTGTCGTCCTTCCAGGTGATGCCGAAGGCGTTGAACATGCTGCGCACCGCTTTTGCCAGGTTCAGCCGCGTGTTCACCGGGTGGCCGGTATTGTCGATGCTGACCGCCTTCGTCTCGTCCGCCATGCTGGCCACGCCCGCGATTTCCTGGTCGATCAGGCCTTTCGCGCTGGAGCTGTAGGACAGGCCGTTGGCGGAGAAGTCGATCGGCCGCTTCTCGATGCCGGCAACTTCCGACACCAGTGGTGCGAGATGGGCCATCGGCCCGCCGGCCTCGCCTGTCGCTATGGCGGCGATGGCCGCGGTCTGCGCGTCGTCGGCCTTCTCGTCGACGATCAGCCCGACCTTCAGGTTGCCGTCGATCATCGCGCCCGGCGAGTGCAGCACCACCATGAACGACAGCCCGTCCAGCTTGACGCCGTCCTTCTCGCCCTTGTCGATCTTCATGGTGATGACGGCCTTGCAGTCACCCTCGGTGGGCACGGCAGCCAGGTTGCTGGTGATGCAGGGGCACAGGAACGTGCAGTTGCAGGTTTCCATGTAGTCGCCTTCGATTTTCCAGCCAGCCATGATTTGCGCTCCTTTCGTCTGGGTGTTCCTTCAACCCCCCGTTTCGAGTGCGCCACAAGGGTGGACCCATCGCGGCGCCGGTGCCAGCGACGGGAGCGTGTGTCCCCGATCCGGCCTGTACCCTCGCGCAAGGAGGGCAGGCGGCGGTGCGCGCGGGGTTGACCTCGATCAAGGCTGCTTGACGCGAAACCGGCCATCCTCACTCGCGTAGAGGAGGAGCTTCGCCCATGAAAACAATCGCCGGCAAGGTGCGCCAGATGCTTGCCCGCCAGCGCGACCGCCAGTTCATCATGGCGCTCGGCCGGTCAGACTTGTCCGACGCCGGGATCACCCCAGCCGACCGGGACTGGATCACCAATGCGCCCGCAGATACGCGCGAATGCATGGAAGCCATGTCCCGCTCGCTCGGCCTGGACCCGGCAGAGATCGGGCGCGACCGCTGGCGCGAGCTGGAAATGGCCCAGGCCTGCAGCCAGTGCGGCGACGTGCGCAACTGCCGGAAATACCTGAACGGCAAGCCGGTGAACGAGGGGCCGAACACCTTCTGCCCCAACTTCCAGCGCTTCCAGGACATGATCGAGCAGGCCTGACGCCTGACGCTACTGTGCGGCGTTGGCGGCCTCGGTCAGCGCCGCAATGACGGGTTCGAGCTTGTCAAGCAGACCGCTGGACAGGCCGTTGACGATGGTTCGCGTCTGGCCGGCGCGAATGCCTGAATCCTCCCAAACGACCAGCCGGTTTCCGTCCTGCGCGGTATATGCCGAAACCCAGATGGCCACGCTGTCGGGTTTTCGGGTGCCGCGGGTATAGATGGTCAGGAACAGCGGTGAGCTGATCGCCAGATCGTCCGGCACCGGCAGGTATTTGTCGCTGCCATAGCCCCATTTAGCCTGGCCGAGATGGCGGTGGGAGATGCCGCTCTTCTCTGCCAGCTTGCCGGCACCCTCCAGCACCTTGGGGCAGATGGAGTTCCAGCTCTTGTCCTTCACGAAGGTGACGCACTGGGTGACAAGGCCGTCACGCCCGGTGAAATCGGCAGGCGTCACCTCGCGCTCCTGCGCAAGGGCAGGCCGCCAGAGCCATAGCGTCGGAAATCCGGTTCATGTGGTGTTGCCTCCGGTGTGAATCTGTCGTTACGCAACAGTATGGAGCGCGCGGCACCGCGGGCAAGTGACGATCGTCACACCCTCAAGCAATGCGTCTTCTGCATGGCTCGAAAATGCACCCTGAATCCCGCTTTTGCGCCGCCCCGGCCAGGTGTAGCGTGATCAGGTCTGCAGCGCCTTCCAGCCCAGGGTGCGCTCAACGCGGCAGGCACCGTTTCCCGACGAATTGACTGATGAAGCCGTTCGCCGTCTTCCCGCTCCGCAGGATGGTCCTGCGGGCGCACTTGCTGGTGGAATATTCGCAAATGATCGAGATTTTCGACAAGATTGCCATCGTCGTGACACTCGTAGCCATGGTCGTGGTGACTGGCTGGGTGATGTACTACTACCTCACGTCGCTGGTGCTGGGCATCATCGACATGGCCCGTGGCGGCTCCGGCGAACTGGGTGTTGCCCCGGCCACCCCGGTTGCGGCAGACTCTGCCCCGGCCAACTGAGGCTAAACCGGAGGACGCGTGCACAGGCTGATAGCGATTTCACTGGCGACCTTGTGCGCGTGTCTGCCCGGCAGCAGCCTGCCGGCGCTGGCCCAGGACGGCGCCCATCAGGTGGCGCCGCCGCCATCGTGCGTCAACAACAAGGGTGTAACCGTCTCCTTCGAATCCGTGGAGGCGGGCCGACAGGGGCTTGCCGCCGGCATGGCGCGGCGTGACGGTGAGGGCCGTCCGGTGGTGATGCGCGCCAACTATGCCGCAGCGCCGGAAGCGTTCCAGAAATTCATCGATCGGCACGAGTGCGCCCACCACCAGACCGGCGACGTTGACATGCCGCATCCGCCCCGCAACGGACCGGAGCATCTGATGAACGAGGCGGTGGCCGACTGCATCGCCATGCTGCGGCTGCGCGACGAGGAGGGCTTCGGCCAGGAGGGCCTGAAGCAGGTCAGCGAAGCCCTGGCCGCCGACATGAAGGGCATCGGCTTTCCCGAGATCAGCGTCTCGAGCCGGTTGCGCAACATCGAATCATGCTTCTCCAGAGACGGAACGGCCGCGCAGCTCATCGCCGCGCGGCTGAAGGAGAGAGGCCTGCAGTAGGGTGGCCGGCTCAGGCCTAGCCCAGCGGCACAGGCTGCTTCGGCTGATACCAGCTTTTCTGGTGATGCAGGTGCGCCAGCAGATCGTTGATTTCCCTGGCGCTTTGCACCGACTGCTGACAGTCGGGGCGGGCCGTGCGGCTCATTTCGGCGCGCAATGCATCTTCGATCAGGGAAAGCTGCTTGGGGTTCAGGCGGAACGTCGGATTGTAGCTCACGTCGAGGTCTCCAAGAGGTGTTGAACGATGATTTGGCCCGGTGATCATGCGGCAAACGAATGCCGCGATGACTTGAGCGCATATTGCTATGCGTTTTACTGATCGTCCATGATATTTTCTGTTGCATGGAATGCGCGTTTTGCCGCACGGAAAATACGTACGCGGGGTCGCCGGGCTTGATTTGAATCAAGGCCAGTCCGGCGGGACGCGCAAAAAATCGTCATCGGTTCAAGATTCCTCAAGGAGATGAAGGACATGACCGGTTATGAAGAGCTCTACCTGATTATGGTGCTGGCAGGCTTTGTGACATTCGCGACGACGCTGATGTTGCAGCAGCTGCGCAACCAGAACAAATAAGGCTGCCGCCGCGGGGTCACTCGACGATTACGTAGACCTTGCGCAGGGTCTGGGTGATGTCCCATCGCCCGGACCAGCCCTTGGGCAATGTCAGCACGGTGCCCGGCACCAGTTGCCGCTGGCTTCCGTCGGCATCGGTGATGACGCCGGTGCCGGACACGATCGAGCAAATCTCGGTGTTGGGCCGGTTTTCGATGGCCCAGCCGCCCGGCGTGCATTCCCACACCCCCACATCGATGCCGCCGCCCGAGTACATCTCGCGGACCGACGTTTCCGGATGGCCGGAGTCGAAGCCCGCACGCACGCCTGCAGGCGTCAGTTCCAGGTGTTCGGGTGCTGCGACGGACGGGATGAAGGGCAGGTTCATGGGGCATGTCTCCGTTGGTGGTGAGGGGTTCAGGCCGCGTCGGCGGCTTTTTCGGGGGGCAACACGACGGTGCGACGGCGCTGCCGGTCGAACCACAGCATGACAAGGCCGGCCGCCGCCACCATGCTGCCGCCCATGATGGTCCATATATCCGGAAAATCCGAAAACAGCACGATGCCGAAGATCGTGGCCCACAGCATTGCCGAGTACTCGAACGGCGCGACGAAGTTGGCCTCGCCCAGCCGGTAGGCGGTGGCGAAGCAAACCATTGCGATGGACGACATGACGCCGGTGGCGCACATCAGCAGCAGATCCCTCAGAGGCGGCATGGCCCAGCCGCGCATCAGGAAGGCGACGGAGGGGTGCCCGGCTTCATTCACTTCGGCGCCGGCAAACGCGGCGGCAAGCAGCAGGGCCAGCACCACGTAGGCGAAATTGCCCCAGAACGCCAGCACCGGGCTGGGCACCAAGGCGCTGAGCGAGCGGGTGATGGTCTGGCTGACGCCGTAGCCAAGTGCGGAGTAGAGTGCCAGAAGGGCGGCGGGCTCGAACACTGACGAGCCCGGCCTTATCATGATGATCACGCCGATGAAGCCGGCCGCGATGGCCAGCCAGCGGCAGACCGGCACGTACTCGCCCAGCACAGGGCCGGCGAGCGCGGCCACGAACAGCGGCATGGTGAAGTATATCGCCACGCCCGATGCCAGCGGCAGCGTGGCCACCGCCATGGCAAAGCCCAGGTATGCGGTGCACATGATGAAACCGCGAAATGCCACCAGCATCCACTTCGACCGCTCGACCCGCAAGCTGCCGACGCGCCACAAGGCGAAGGCTGCAAGCAGCGGCAGCGCCAGCCCGCAACGCACCGCAAGCAACTGGTGCACGGGATAGCCGCCGGACAGGAACTTGATGACCGCATCCATTGTCGAGGCCAGCGCCACGGCGGTGCACAGCGACAGCACGGCAAGGCCCGGCCGGTCCTGGCGGGGTGCGTTGGGCAGCGTGAGCCTGCTGGCGGAGCGGAGGGTCATGGGTGTCGCTTCTGCTGCCTATGCCGCGGGATGCCACCAGCGCCCGCCGAGCACCACGCCGCGGGCGTTGATCTTCTTGTCAGCCGTCACGTGCTCGCCAACCACGTCCACATAGTCGAACGCGCCTTCGTCCAGCGACAGGATGGAAGCATCACCCGCGCTGCCCGGGTTCAGCGTGCCCAGGTCAGGCCGGGACAGGGCGCGCGCGGCGTTCTCGGTGCTGGCGCGGATAACCTCCTTCAGTGGTACGCCGAGGCAGAGGAACTTCGACAGCGTGGTGACCTGGTCGAAGGCAGGACCGTTGATGCACAACGCGTGGATATCGGACGAGATGGTGTCGGGCATGAAGCCTGCTTCCAGCATGGCGCGCGCCGTCTTGAACGAGAAAGATCCCATGCCGTGGCCGATGTCGAACAGCACGCCACGCTGGCGCGCGGCCAATACCTCCGGCCTGACCCTGCCGTCCGGGCCGACGGGCGAGTTGGGGAAGGGGCGGAAGCAGTGGGTTAATACGTCGCCTGACCTGAGCCGCGACAAGACCTCGGCATAGGAAGGCGGCGGTTCGTCAATATGGACCATCAGCGGCATGTTGGCCTCTTCCGCCACCTGGATCGCGTGCTCGAACGGCGCCATGCCGTGAATGCCCGAGGCATGCCGGCCAAGCCGCACCTTGATGCCGATGATCACGTCGCGATTGGCTTGCGCCACCTCGACCGCCGTCTCCGGGTCCATCAGGGCGAGGTTCTCGCTTTCGCCCACCATGATGCGGTTGGAGAAGCCGAAGATGCCGGCATGAGAGATGTGCAGGTAGGCGAGGATGCGAACGGCGGAGGGTTCGATGACGTACTTGCGGAAGCCCGCGAAATTACCGGGGCCGGCGGAGCCGGTGTCGACGGCGGTGGTGACGGCGCTTTTGCGGCAAAAGTCCTCGGCGTCGATGCCGAGCGACGTGCCGCCCCAGTAGACGTGCGTGTGCATGTCGATGAGGCCGGGCGTGACCAGCTTGCCGGACACGTCGCGCACGTCCTTCGCAGCCGAGGTGTCGAGCGACTTGCCCACGGCGGAAATCTTGCCGCCGGCGAAGGCCACGTCGATCACCGCATCGATGTTCTGGGCAGGATCGATGACGTGCCCGCCCTTGAGCACGAGATCATATGCGGCCATTCGGCGTTGCCTCCGGTTTTTGACGACGATGGTGCATGGCCGGCGGGCGTACGGCAAGCGGCATCAGGGCATGGGCGGCATGCGCCAGCCGCGCGCTGCATTTTGCTTGCGTGCCGGTGCGGCTGCATGATGAAATGTTGAAAAGGGTAAAGAGGGGCAGTGCGCAATCTGGAGGCGACGCGCGCCATGTCCAATCCTGTGCAGAATGCTGCTTATGTATCCGTCGGACGGGCCTGCGGGTTCGCCGGGCTGGGCGTGTTGTGCGTTGTGCTGGGCCTCAGCTTCGAGCCGGCATTGGCGGCTCGCACAGGCGGCGCGCTCTCACTGATCATCTGTCTAATACTGCTTGTGCGGGCCCGGTTTGCATTGCGCCAGCCCTACAAACGCACAGAGACCTGGCTGATCCTGCGCAAGGGCGACCGCCCCAGGGCGGAACTGGCGCAACGGCTGGTGGGCACTGCCCTGAAAGACGCTTACCTGTTTTTCGCCCAGAAGGCGTCGGTCATCACCATGATGTTCACCGGCTCGTCGGTCGTGTTGCAATTGCAGGGAATTTGAACCGGGGCCCGATCGTCAAACCGGGCCGGGTGGCGGCGAAGCTAGCATGGTCAGCACGGGAAGGATCGCCGTTGACCCGTCACCGGCAATCTCGCGCTCACAGAACTCAAGCGTAGCCGCTTCGTGCAGGGTAAGCCGGGACAGCACGGCGGCGTCCTCGCCGGCCAGTGCCGCCTGCCGTTCGAGGCAGGCATAGTCGTTGATCAGGCCGGGAAGGTCCGCCTTGAACGCTTCGATCATCTCAAGCCAGGGCAGGGAGATGATGGCGCGGGCCTCCCTCAAACCGTCCTGCCGCGGCTGCTCCTGCTCGACGGTATCGCCGCCAAGCCGCTGCAGCAGGCCCGCCATGTGCGCCTTTGTCTCGGCCTCGAGTTGGGTGAGCACCTGCCACTTCCAGCGCCGGACAGGGTCGACCTGCGCATCGGCCATGGCGGCGTACATGGCAAGGCCGAACACTTCGCCCTGATATGCCGCTTCGATGCGGGCGAGAATGTCCGGGGAGACGGTACCCATGTGCTCACACCACGATGACGCCCTTGTGCTTGGCCTTGTTCTCCGGCTCGACGTGGATGGTCACGCGCGCGTCCGGCACTTCCTTCTTGATGGCAGCCTCGGTGCGGTCGCAGATGTCGTGTGCGTCCGACACGGTGGTCTGACCATCGACGACAAGGTGGAACTCGATGAAGGTGACCGGGCCTGCGTGCCGGGTGCGCAGGTCGTGCGCCTCGATGGCACCGGTGGCCTTGTCGGAAATGATGGCGCGGATGGAGGTGAGCGTGTCTTCCGGCACTGCCTCGTCCATGAGCCCGGACAGCGACTGGCTCATCACCTTCCAGCCTGACCACAGGATGTTCAGCGCGACGAGGCCCGCCAGCAGCGGGTCGAGCACGTGCCAGCCGGTAACAATGGCCAGCAGCACACCGAAGGTGACGCCGACCGACGAGACCACGTCAGAGAGCAGGTGCTTGCCGTCGGCCACCAGTGCTGGCGAGCGAAGCTTGCGCCCGCGCGAAATGAGCATCCAGCACCAGAAGCCGTTGACCACGCTGGCCGACCAGTTGACCAGCAGGCCCTCGACCGGCGCATCCAGCGGGCGCGGGTTCTGGTAGGCCTGCCAGGCCTCGTGGAAGATGACCAGCGCGGCGACGATGATCATCGCGCCCTCCAGCACGGCGGAGAAGAACTCGGCCTTGTGGTGGCCGTAGGGGTGACGTTCGTCGGCGGGCTGCGCGGCGTAGTAGACGGCAATCAGGGCAGCGACGGCGGCGGCGACGTTGACGATGCTCTCCAGCGCGTCGGAGAACAGCGCGACCGAGCCGGTCATCCACCAGGCCAGCAGCTTGATGGCGAGCACGATCAGGCCGACGGCAATGCTGCCGACAGCGAGCTTCATGCTGCTGGAAAACCCGTGACTTGCGCTCATGCCGCCCTTATTGGCGGATGAAATGCAGCTTGTCGAATGACTTTCGCCAGTTGCCCACCTCTTCAGCCAGCGAAGCAGGGTCGTTGGTGGTGAGCGCGCGGGCAATCAGGTTGGCCAGGCGCGGCGCGTCGGACGGCTTCACGCCACAGCGCACCAATTCCGGCGTGCCGATGCGAAGCCCGTTCATGCCGCCATTAACCGGTTCGAGCGGCAGGCCGATGCCGCAGGCCAGGAAGCCCGCCTTGCGCAAGGTCTTCGAGGCAGCCTGTCCGCCGCCGAAGCGTGCTGCAGCAATGGCGAACTGGTGCGATTGCGTGAAGCCGGAGGTCTTGCCGAACACGGGCAGTTCCTCGCGTTCGAGCGCGTCAGCCAGCGCCCGGGCAAGCGTCACCATGGCGGCGGCATAATCGCGCCCATGCTCGCGCCAGTCGAGCAGGGTCACGGCCAGCGCGGCCGACTTGGCGGCGTCGAAGTTGGCGGTCATGCCGGGAAACGCGATGTGGTCGAGGCGTTCGGCGATGGAAGCGTCATTGGTGACGATGAGCCCGCCGGCCGGCCCGCCCAGTGACTTGTAGGTACTCATGGTCATCAGGTGCGCGCCTTCGGCCAGCGGGTCGGGCCAGGCGCCCCCGGCAATGATGCCGCACTGGTGGGCGGCGTCGAACAGCACGTGCGCGCCAACCTCGTCGGCGATGGCGCGAATGGCAGCGACCGGGTGCGGCTCGAGGTTGAGGCTGCCGCCGATGGTGATGAGCTTGGGGCGCACCTCGCGGGCAAGCATTGCCAGCCTGCCCACGTCCACCGTGTAGCCGTCCGCCGCGACGGGCGCGTGGTGGATGTTGAGGCCATAGAGCCCGGCGCACCCGGCGTCATGGTGGGTGACGTGGCCGCCGATAGAGGCGGGCGGTGCGATGATGGCGTCACCCGGTTTGGTCAACGCCATGAAGCCGTAAAGGTTTGCGATGGCGCCTGAGGGCACGCGGATCTCTGCGTACTTCGCGTTGAACACTTCCGCCGCCAGCTCGGCGCAGATGACCTCGATTTCCTCGATGGCCTCGAGGCCCATCTCGTATTTGTCGCCCGGATAACCCAGCGAGGGCCGTGACCCGATTCCGGAGGCGAGCATGGCTTCGGCGCGCGGGTTCATCACGTTGGTGGCGGGGTTCAAGTTGAAGCAGTCGCGCTCATGGATCTGGCGGTTCACGTCCACCAGCGTGTCGAGGCGGGCGGCGATGGCTGCGTTGCTGCCGCGCGCTGCCCCGTCGGTATAGCGCTGGACAAGGGTTTCGCACGGAGCGGGCACCCAGGGGCGGGGAGAGAGGTTGGGCATGGCGATAAGGTCCGGTGGTCTGATGATCGATTGCCGCCAGACAAGCAGTCCTTCAGATTGCATGCAAACTAGATTTGCGAAATATTAGGCTCAGCAAATTTAAGGCTCACGATCATGGCTGTCTCGCCGCCGCGTCCGAAAGACTTACCGCTGAATGCGCTGAGGGCATTCGAGGCGGCAGCGCGGCTGGGCGGGTTTGCGGCGGCTGCGCAGGAGCTGGGCGTGACGCCCGGGGCGGTGACAGCGCACGTCAAGGCGCTTGAGACGCAACTGGGCGCGGCCCTTTTCGAGCGCACGGCGCGTGGTGTTGAACTGAACAACCTGGGAAAACGGGTGCTGCCGGGCTTCATGGATGCGTTCGATGCGCTTGGCGAAGCGGTGCAGACGCTGCGGTCGGAAGCGGCGCCGCGAACCGTGCATGTCGCCACGCTGCCCTCCATTGCCCAGCTTTGGCTGTCGCCGCGCCTGCCGGCGCTGCGCGAAGCCGCACCCGGCATCTCGATATCCATCACCGCCATGGAGCAACCGCCCAACCTGAAGCGCGCGCCCCATGACCTGTGCCTGTTCTATGGCGAGGATGGGCAGGGCGCGCTGGCAAGGGACGTGATCTTTCCCGTGTGCGCGCCGGCCATGGCGCAACGGCTGAAAACGCCTGCGGACCTTGCCACGGCCACCTGCATCTCCGATGCCGCGTGGGCCGACGACTGGGCAGCCTGGGCGGCACAGGCCATGCCAGGCGAGGGGTTCTCGCCGCGTGGGCCCACCTACTCGCTCTATACACTGGCGGTGGCCGAGGCGGTGAACGGGGCAGGGCTTATGATCGGTCACGAAAGTCTGGTGTCTGATCACCTCAGGCGGGGCGAACTGGTCGCGCCATTCGAGGTGCGCGTGACGCTGGACCGATACTTGCGGCTATGGTCGGACCAGCCGCTGGCGAAGGGCAGCGCAGCGGCGCGGGTGAGCGAATGGCTGAGGGCCGGCGGCTGATCCGCGGAGCGCCAACATGCTACGGGTTTTTGACAATCGGTGAGATGCGGTTGCGGTGAGATTTGATGCAATGCCTGCCCGCCGGGTTAGCGTTGCAGCGCGTCTTGCTCAGCAGTTTGCCGGCATTCGTGACAGCCTTGCGCCACTTGAGGTTCAACTGGCGGGCTATCTCCGGCTTGTAGACCGGATAGATGAACCGGTGAGGCGATGGGGTGGCCGGACCCGCGGCGTGGGCCTGACCGGCTGCA
Organism: Alphaproteobacteria bacterium; assembly: GCA_024642465.1. Classification (GTDB taxonomy): domain Bacteria; phylum Pseudomonadota; class Alphaproteobacteria; order Rhizobiales; family Aestuariivirgaceae; genus Anderseniella. The sequence continues at coordinate 24,304 of JAHEBA010000005.1, read as the reverse complement.
GTGGCCGCTGTGGCGATGACGCCAAGTACAATGGCCATCATCGGGGCGGCGAGAGCGTTGCGAAGCAGGCTTGCAGTGGTCATTGGCTGGTGGTCCCTTAATCGGCAGTTGCGTCCTTAGGCATCACTCCCCCGGGTGATTGGCACAGACTTGCCACACTGCAGATGAGTGAAACCTGGTTGGTCCGTTCATCCACCGTTCAAACGATATGGCAGGCTGGGGCGCGGTTGCAGGGCGTCTTGCGGCAGCGGGCCGTGCCCTCATCCAGCCGTTGCATCACGGCGCTTGACGCCGCGCGCCAACAATATTGAAGGGGCGGCGAGCAGGGCTGGCAGGATGATCCAGACCTCCGGCGCGTCCATCACCCACAGGGAACTTGCCGAGAAGGCGAGCCAGAGCCACGGCGCAATTGCAAGCAGCAACTGCCATCCCCTCGCGCCAGATGCGATGACGACGAGGGCTGCGAGCGCAGTGGGGTCGGCAGCAATGCCGAAAACCTCGGCTGAGGCAGCGCTTCTGCCAGACATGATGGCCAACGCCGGATAGGCCAACGAGGTGGCGATCAACGAGGCGGCCGCGCCCCAGCACAACAGCTTCGCGTCGTGGTCGATTCTCAGGCCGCCGGTAAGTATCGCAAGACCGGCGAGTGCTGCTGCTTCGATGAGGAAAAGATCTGCCATGTATCTGCCGGCCACGTGGATTTCGGCGTAGGCGGGCAGCACGAACAACCAGCAACTCGATGCAAATGCCGCAGCAGGTACCGCAGCGGCGATCCGGTTGCGGATTGCCGACGGTGAGGCCATGCACAACGCCAGCACCAGCCCGCCTGCCACGGTGACGAAGTGCAACGGCCACGCGGCGGCGTTGGCCAGTTCAAGCTGGCGGTAATAGACCCGCGGAGAGAACATCAGCAGGTCGGACAGATCGTAGCTCAGCCACGTTTCCATCACAGCGACTGCACGTAGCCGATCAGCTTCTGCCGGATTTGCGCGGCAAGCGGTTCTCCCGATCCTGCCGAAAGATTTTCGCGCACGTGGTCCACCCGCGTCGTTGCCGGAATGGCGCAGGTGACGTGCGGATGGGCAACAACGAATTTCAACAGCAACTGCGCCCAGCTCGTCGCCCCGGCCTCTGCCTCGGCCCAGTCAGGCAGGGGGCGGCGCGACATCTGCTCGACAAGGCGGCCGCGCTGGTAAGGCCGGTTGACGATCACCGCAATTCCCCGGTCCCGGGCCAGCGGCAGCAGCCGGTGCTCGGCCTCGCGGTCCAGAACATTGTAGGTGAGTTGTACAAAGTCGAGAGGCTGGCTCTGCATGATCTGCTCGAGATCCTCGTGCCGGCGCCCGTGCGAGGTCGTGACGCCGACGTACTTGAGCTGGCCCCGCGCCTTCATGTCGAACAGGGTTGCAAGGTGCGCTTGCCACGCAACGAGGTTATGGACCTGTAGCAGGTCGAACCCCGCAATGCGCCAGGCTTGCCGCGAGGCTTCGACCTGGCCGCGCCCACCGCCGGTGTCGCTGGTCCAGACCTTGTCGGCGGAAAAGATGGTGCTTGCGTCGTCCAGTTTGGCAAGGCCATGGCCGATTGTCGATTGCGACGAGCCGTACATTGGCGAACTGTCGATCATCCTTCCGCCGCCATCTGCGAACGCCTTTATCACCCCGGCGCATTCATCCAGCAGGTCAGGATCGCTGCCCACGTTGAAGGTGATCCATGAGCCCAGCCCGACGCATGGAATCTCTTCGCCGGACGAGGGAATTCGCCTTGTCATGGGGCGCGCAGACGGCGCGGCCAGCAAGGTGCTGGCTGAACTGGCGCTCAGCGCGGCAGCAGCAGAAACCTTCATGAAGTCGCGCCTGGCGATCACTGTTCTCGTTTCTCCTGCGTCAGTACGGCCGGTCGAACCGACGCTGTCGGGCATTGCCGGGCGCCAGTCTAGCCGCCGTTTGTCCGCCTTTGCCAGCCGTGTCCATCACGGCTAGTCGGTGGTCAGAAGTTCTGCGCGAACGCTTTTCTCGATTTTCTGCAACTGGGAAAGCAGCTGCGACGTGCCAACCGGCATTCCCCGCTTGCTGAAATCGGATTGCAGTTTCCGGATCACGTCCTGTGGCCCCGGTTCTTCAAAGTTCGATTTCATCAACGCGTCGATATAGTCCGGAAGTTCCGTGGCGCTCAACGCCATCTGTCTGCCGGCCCAGATTGCAAGAAGGTAGTTGCGCCGCGCGATCACCTGGCCGCTGGCGCGTGTTTCGATCTCAAGCTGATCCATTGCCGATTATGCCTCGTCCGTGGAGGCTTTCCGGTCACTGCCGGCAAGTTGCTGCTTGATGCTCTTCTGCAGAGCCTCTGCGCGCTCGGCCACAAATGAACCGCCGTCCACGCCGGCCGCAGCCTGCATGCGTACAAGTGCGGCCCGGGCTTCCAGCTCTCTCAGCCTTGCCCTGGCCGTCTCGGACAGGAACTGCATCTGCTTCGTTTCAATGGTGTCATATTGCAACGGCTCTATTTCCTCGACCTGGTTGTGGGGACCAGCCGGACATAGGCATGACTGCGGTGGGTTTCAGCCCACGGCGCGGTAACGCTCGTGTGAGATTGGATTAAATCGCCGTCATGAAAGCTGGCGCTTGCCCGGTCAGGCGGAGGCAGCCTCAGTTCCGCGACCGCCACACGCCCTTGCCGGCAAGCGGGCGTTCGCGCACGATGGCCTCGCGGCGCAGCACGTAGACGCCGGAGGCGATGATCATCAGCGTGCCGATGACGGTGGTGAGCTTGGGGATCTCGCCCCACAGCAGGTACGACAGGATCGAGACCCATAACATGGCGGTGTATTCGAACGGCGCCACCACGGGCGCGCGGGCCACGCGATAGGCAGTGGCCAGCATCCAGAACCCGGCACCGGAAATGATGCCGACCATGATGATCATGCCGAGTTCGACGCCGGTCGGCATGTGCCAGGGTTGCAGCATGAACCGCATCGGCCCCTCTTCCGGCACAGGCAGGCCGAGGTGTGCCACGCCGACGCCGAGGCCCACGCCCATGTAGAAGAACGTCAGCATCATGTAGAACGCCATCACCGAACCGGATTCGGTGATGCCGATCTTGCGGCCGAGTACGGTGGACACGCCGTAGCAGAAGGCGGCCAGCATGGGCAGCAGGGCGGCGGGCTGGAAGGTATCCGCGCCGGGCTGGATGATGACAATCGCACCGGCAAAGCCGAACAGGATGCCGGACCAGCGCCGCCAGCCCACCTTTTCACCCAGCACCGGCACCGCAAGTGCTGTGATGAACAGCGGTGAGGTGAACCAGATCGCCACCACGGCGGTGAGCGGCATGGCGGGCAGGGCGAGGTAGTAGAAGAAAAATGCCCCAAAGCCGATGAACGAGCGCAACGCATGCATGCCGGGCCGCCGCGTGGCCAGCGTGCCAAGCCCCGACTCGAAGTGCACGATCATGAAGATGATCGGAAGCGCGATCAGGCCTCGCGCGAACACCAGCTGGTGCACCGGGTACTTGTCCGACAGGAGCTTTATTATGACGTCCTGGAACGCGAAGATGAACAGACCCGCGCACAGGTACAGCACACCCCGGAAGGTGTCGTTGAGTCCGGCGGATGTGGTGGAAGGCGAAGACATGCGCGCCAAGGTGCCAGCCGGGTCAAGGCCGTGTCGCGTTCAAAAGCGGCAGCCGCAATGTCGCGGAAGGGATAGTGGCGGCGGGGAACCTTCATGCTCGTGTTGCGTTTCACGGCTGATGAATCGCAGATCACTAATCCGGTTTACCATTGCGGCATGCCTGTGCGTGCCGCTGATATCGCTTGCCGGGCCTGCCAAAGCCAGCGAGGAGCTCTGGGCTGCGCTGCGCGAGGGCAGGGCCTTCGCCATGATACGCCATGCGCTGGCGCCTGGCACCGGAGACCCGGCCAATTTCGATGTCAGCGACTGTACCACCCAGCGCAATCTGTCGGTCGAGGGGCGTGAGCAGGCGCGCCGCACCGGCGATGCCTTCCGCGACAATGGCATCATGCTGGCTGACGTGAAGACCAGTGCCTGGTGCCGATGCAGGGATACGGCGAGCCTCATGAACCTCGGCACGCCCGAGGTGCTGGAGCCGCTCAATTCGTTTTTCCAGAATCGTGGCCAGCGCGACCCGCAGACGGAGGCTCTCAAACAGTGGCTTGCCGCGCACACGGGCAGCGCGCCGTTGGTGCTCGTCACGCACCAGGTCAACATAACCGCGCTTACCGGGGATTTTGCCTCGTCCGGCGAGATCGTGGTGGTGGACCGGGACGTAAGCGGCGTGGTGAAGGTGCTGGGCAGTATCGCCGCGCAGTGATCACACCCGAGCCTTCAGCCGCATCTTGATCGGACCCTCGGCGCGGCCATTGACCAGTTGCAGCACATACGGATTGCCGGAGGCGTCGATCTCGGACGTGCGGCCGTGCCAGACCACGCGGCCTTCGTGCAGCATGATCATGTAGTCATACTCGTGCCGGGCGGCGTCCATGTCCGAGGTAATGGCGAACACCGTGGCGTGGGTCTGGTCTATCATCCGGTCAAGCACCCGGTAGATCGCCTTGGTGGTGATCGGGTCGAGGCCTGCAGTCGGTTCGTCCAGCAGCATCAGCGACGGCGAGCCTGCAAACACCCGGGCAAGGCCGACGCGTTTCTGCATGCCGCCCGACAGTTCCGACGGCAGCAGGTCGGCATTGGCGGCGGGCAGGTTGACCTGCGCCAGCGTCTGGATGGCAAGCTCGCGGGCATCCTTGCGGCTCATGCCCTCGTTGTTGATCAGCCGGAAGCAGATGTTCTCCCACACAGTGAGGCTGTCGAACAGTCCGCCCTGCTGGAACAGGACGCCCGTTGAGTGCAGCCGCTCATTGCGTTCGCGCACGCTGATGCCGGTTAGCTGTTGGCCGTCGAGCGTGATGCTGCCCGTCTCCGGTTCATGGATCCCGGCAATGCACTTCATCAGCACCGTCTTGCCGGACGCGGCCGGTCCGATCAGCACGGTCTTGGCGCCGGCGGGCACCGCAAGCGCGATGTCGTGCAGCACCTGCGTTCGGCCAAACCGCTTGCCGACGCCGTCGAGGCGGAGCTTTATGGCCGGTGCGTTGCTGATCATGTCGAGGCTTCCGGGAGTTGCAGGCGGGAGCCCTGTTGTAACTTCGCAACAATCGCGTGTGCAAGAGGCCCGAAAGCCACTGGACTTGTCCCGCCCGGTTGGGCCATAAGAACAGCCGCAATCCGGGAATCCCGTTGCGGGCCGCCAGCGTCCCGCGCAAAGCCTAAGCTGAAGCATCCATGAAGAACCTCTTGCTGCAACTGTTTACCTGGTGGAACGGACAGACCATGGGAACGCGGTGGTTTACCGCGCGCCACGGCGAGTTCGTCGGCGAAGACCAGATGGGCAACAAGTACTACCGCGCTCCGTCGAAGCTGCCTGACTCGATTCCGGAGCGGCGCTGGGTCGTCTATTCCGGCTACGCTGAAGCCTCGATGATTCCGCCCGGCTGGCATGGCTGGATGCATCACCGCACCGACACGCCGCCCACCGAGGTGAAATACAATGCGCGCGAGTGGCAGAAGCCGCATCAGCCGAACCTGACCGGTTCGGCCGCGGCCTACCGCCCGGCAGGCAGTATCCTGGGCCCGACGCCCAAGCAGGCGGCAAAACCCGATTACGAAGCCTGGCAGCCGGAATAGCCTGACCGGAGAGCACCATGAATGGCAACATGCGTCATCCTGTGAGACACTGAGGGGAGAAGCTGACGATGAACAATTCAATGGTCGAGGCCGCAGTCGGCGCCTTCGTTATTGCCATCGCCACGGGCTTTTTCATCTTCATGTATTCGTTGGGCGGCCTTGGCGGCCCGGCTTCCGGCTATCAGGTCAATGCAACGTTCGGTTCAGTCAAGGGCATCAGCGTCGGCACCGACGTGCGCATGGCAGGCATCAAGATTGGCTCCGTCGTCGGCCAGACCCTGGACCGCGAAACCTATCGCGCCAATATCGTCATGGACGTGGACTCGACGGTAAAGCTGCCGGACGACACGACGGCGAAGATCGGCTCGGAAAGCCTTCTGGGCGGCAATTTCGTCGAACTTTCTCCCGGCGGCAGCGAGACCATGATCGAGCCCGGTGGCGAGATCGCATTTACCCAGGACCCGATCGACATTTTCGGACTGGTGTCGCAGTTCGTTCTTGGCAGCAACAAGAAGTCCGAGAACGGCTCCTCCGATGGTGGCGATGCGGGCAGCGGCGCCCAGCAGGAAGAGCCGCCGGCAGAAGGCACTTCGGCCCAGTGACCACAGCCACCGATACTGCTCCCCAGTCTCGTCAGACCTGGTCGGCTGACAGCTATTCGACCCATGCCCGTTTCGTGGCCGACCTGGCCGGTGCCGTGGTGGACTGGCTCGCTGTCAAGCCGGGTGAGCGCATTCTTGATCTCGGTTGCGGCGATGGCGCGCTGACCCGCAAGATTGCCGATGCGGGCGCCATCGTGAAGGGCGTCGACAAGAGCCCTGACCTGCTGGCTGCCGCTGTCGCGCTCAGTCTCGATGTGGAAGAGGGCGATGGTCATGAACTCAGCTTCGACAACGAGTTCGACGCGGTGTTTTCCAACGCGGCCCTGCACTGGATGAACCAGCCCGAAAAGGTGATCGACGGCGTCTGGCGGGCATTGAAGCCCGGTGGCCGCTTCGTGGCCGAGTTTGGCGGTCACGGCAATGTGGCGGCCATCGTTACGGCAATGCGTGCAGTGGGCATGATGCGCGGCGGCGACGAGACGCTGGCCGGGCCGTGGTTCTTCCCCTCGCCGGAAGTCTTTGCGGACATGCTGGCGGCCCCTGGTTTCGGGGTGAAGCGGATCGGCCTGTTCCCGCGGCCGACGCCGCTCAAGACCGGCATGAAGGTCTGGCTCAAGGTGTTCCGCAAGCCGTTCTTCGAGCAGTTCGGCGATGACATGGAGAACGTGCTCCAGGAGGTCGAGGACCTGCTCAGGCCTTGCCTGTGCGATGCGCGCGGCAACTGGACGGCGGATTATGTGCGCTTGCGGGTCGAAGCGGTGAAGCCGGCATGAGCAGGCGGACTGCAACAGCGGCAGCGGCAGTGCTGGCGTGCCTTGGCGCCGGCATGATGCCTGCCGCTGCGCAAGCCATCGAGAACCCGATTGCGGTATTTGCCGGTCTCGACAAGATCACCGGCCGCATTACCACGTTCGAGATCCCGGTCAACGAGGTGCGCCGTTTCGGCGCGCTCAACGTCTATCCGCGCGTCTGCAACTCCAGGCCCCCGACCGAGGAACCGAAGACCACCTCGTTCGTGCAGGTTGACGAGAACCTGATCAATGGCGGTACACGGCGCATTTTCTCCGGCTGGATGCTGGCGGAAAGCCCTGGCCTCAACGCCGTCGAGCATCCGGTCTATGACGTGTGGCTGATCGGTTGTCTCGATCCGAACCGGCCGGCGGTGCCCGAACGCGAGGAAGCGCCCGCCGTCTCTGCGCCAAAGTCGTCGCAGGACGATTAGGGCACCGTGCAGCCTCAACCGGCAGATTGATCCGTTTTCTGTAGATTCCCGGCAGATCGCAGTTTCGCCACGAAGTCCATTCATGTAGTCAGGGTGGGGAGGGGTTCCTGCACAATCTGGCGAAGAGCATGAAATTCAGATACATCTACCCTGTGGCGGCTGGTCTTGTGGCGGTTGCCGTGCTGACTGGCAGCCCAGCCGAGGCCCCGGCTGCAGGCGCATGTGACACGTTGCGCAGCGAGTTCACCAAGAAGCTGCGCCCGCGCATTCTCCGGCTGGCGAAGAAGGAATTCCACTGGTCAAACTGGTACCACGCCACGCTCAAGCGCGAGCACAAGGGCAGCAAGCATCCGACACTTGAGGCAATGCAGTCTACCTACAATCAGATGCTCGACTATTGCGCAGGCAATGCCAAGTGCAAGAAGTTTGCGGCCGAGATGAACACCGCCTCGCAAGCCATCTACGACATCAACAAGCGCTGGTCTGCAGCCGGCTGCCCGGGTCAACTCGACAGCTAGCCAGTAGCCGGCGTTACTCCGGCGGATAGTGCATCGGCACCGCAATGCTGACGCTGGGGTCGCTCACGTCGAACAGCGCTTCATGGTGGAACGGCGCGAACCGCGGCGGCTGCAGGTAGTTCGATACACCCGCACCTTCCAGTGGATACTTCAGGAACTTGTGACGTTCCAGCTTGCCGTCGTTGTTCTGGTCATGAGCCGCGGAAATCGCATACCGCCCGGGGGCGATGCCCGGGAACACGAATGTCATCGTGCCGGGCTGTGCCGGTTGCCGCAGGATCACCACGTTGTCGCGCGTGTGGTCGCAATCCGGAAAGCCCCAGCCGCTGGTCCACAAACAGACGATAATGGTGCCATTAGCATTGCGCACGCCGGTGATGTTGACATTCAGTTCAGCCGCGTGAGCCGGCGCAGCCGCGAACAGCAAGGTCAGGGCAGTCATGATGCTTGTTATCGCGGATTTCATTGGATACGGCCTCGCTTACCGGGCGCCTGCCCGGAATCAGAAGGTTACGTCAACCAAGCGTTGCCGCCAATGGGCTTGCCGCACTCAGGCGCCGGTGACAGCGGCGCTTAGTACCGCTTCAGGATCGTCGTCGCCGGTGAAGGCCGAGAAGTCGGCATCTTGCAGCAACGCCTCGTCGAGCAGTTGCCTGTAGGCTTCCTTCGCCACCTCGATGCAGCCGAACCGCATCAGGTGATCGGTAACGAACTGGGTGTCCAGCAGCCTGAAGCCGCCGGCGCGAAGCCTCGCCACCAGATGCACCAGTGCAACCTTCGATGCACCTGTTTCGGCGGAAAACATGCTCTCGCCGAAGAACGCTGCCCCGATCCGGACGCCATAGAGGCCGCCTGCCAGCGAGCCGTCGTGACGGCGCACCTCGATGGAATGGCAGCACCCCATCTTGTGGAGTTGCGAGTAGAGTGCAGCGATGCGGGCGTTGATCCAGGTCGAGGGCCGCTCGATCACTGCATCGGCGCCGGCGCTGACCGGGGCGCCCGCGCAGCCCGCGATAACCTCGTCGAACGACTGGTCCACGGTGACCTGGAACGTGCGCTGCCGGATCTGGCGCGCAAGCCTGCGCGGCACGTGAAAGCTCTCCAGCGGAATGATCCCGCGAATCTCGGGCTCAACCCAGTACAGCGCATTGTCCTGCGCGCTCTCGGCCATCGGAAAGATGCCGGCCGTGTAGGCTCTCAACAGAAGCTGTGGCGTGATGGATGACATGGCACTGACATGAATACCGGTGGCAAGCGGGATTCAGCAAGCGCTGCGTGCAACAGGTTGAGCAGGCGGCAACCCGCCAGCGGTCAATCTTCCTGCGGATTGCAGGGCCAGCGTTCGGGCTTTTCCACGCCCGGCGGAAGTTTTGTTTCATCATTGCCGCACGCCAGCGCTATTTGCTCGCTGGTCAGACCGGTGACGCCGGAAAGGTCCACGCCCTGCAGGCGCGCGCGGTACAGGTAGGTGTGTGACCAGTCGGAGCCGTCAAGCTTTGCCCCGGCAAATTCCGAGCGGGCAAGGATGGCGAAGGTCAGCGTGGCGTTCGACAGGTCAGCGCCCTGGAAGCTGCTGCGGATCATGTCCGACTTGATCAGGCTCGCGCCCTTCATGTTGGCCTTGGCGAACACCGCACGCGGCATGCTGGCCCGCGACAGGTTTGTTTCGATGAGGTTCGCTTCGGTGAAGTCGCCGCGGAACAGTTCAATGGCGTCGAGGTTTGCCTTGTCCAACCGGGCGCCGGAGAAGTTGGTCCGGTTGCCAAGCGTCTTCTGCAGCGAGGCGGAGGTCAGGTCGGCATTCTGGAACGAGGCGTAGCTGATGTCGGCTCGATCAAAGTTTGCGAACATCATTTTCGCGCCTTCAAAGTCGGTGCTGGTCAGGTTCGCATAAGCCAGGATCGCCTTCTCGAGATCGACGCCAGGCAGCATCAGCAGCTTCTTGCTGCAGTTGCTCCAGTCGACACCCGGCTTCACCGGGTCCTTGCAGTCTGCCGATGCCGGGACTGCGAGGGCGCAAAGAGCAAGAAAGACAATCAATGAAGCCGTTGCGGAACGCATGCGGGCCATCTCCTGGATGAACAGAGTTAATGGTTTGCCGGCCCGGCCCTTCCGGCATGTCCGGTCATTATAAGAGTATTGCGCTGGACTTCCAGTGTCTGGGTGCAAACACCCTTACCGGCCTTGAGAAGCCTTTTAGCTCGTGTTCGCCGCAATCATCCATGCTGGCATCGAGCAGCCGCGCCACCTGTTCGGAAACCAGCACTGGCCGCATCAGCCGCTTGGTCAGCTGTTCAAGCCGTGACGCTTCGTTGACGGCGCTGCCGACGACCGTGAAGTCGAGCCTGTCCTGACCACCCACATTGCCGAAGAAGACCTCTCCGGTATGCATGGCGATGCCGCAGCGCAGCGGCTGGCGACCCTTGATGGCGGCAACGTCCGGTGGCGGATTGGTGTTGAACGCCTCGAGATTGCGAAGCGCCATGTCTGCAGCCGCCATGGCATCGTTCGAGGCCGTCCGCTCGCCTGCCTCATCAGTGAACGGAAACACCGCCAGTATGCCGTCGCCCATGAACTTCAGCACATCGCCGCCGTGCGCCGTCACTGCGCTGACAAGCTGATCCAGAAAGCCGTTGAGCAGCAGGTTGACGTCCGGTGCCGGAAACGTCTCCGACAGGTGGCTGAAGCCGCGCATGTCGGCGAACCAGATCACCGCGTTGATGGGCTGGCCGGCGCCGCGCGCGATGCTGCCTTCCAGCACCTGCCGGCCGGCATTGTGGCCGAGATACACGTTGAGCACGTTTTCAGCGATACGCCGCGCCACGTGCCGGTGCACGTGCAGCGACAGGTACTTCAGGATGCGGTCAAGCTGGTCCTGCTGTTCAGGCGTGAAACCATCCGGGTTGCTGGTGGCGATGGTGGCAACGTCATAGCGGTTGGCGCCGATCCGCTTCGGCATGGGCAGCGCCGCATAGTGCACGATTCCTTGCTCGGCCAGTTCGGCAAGGATCGGGAATTGTTCCTTGATGCCTGGAACCCGGGCATCGAGAACAAGAGGCTTGCCTTCCTCGATTGGGGTACGAAGCGGACTTTTGAGATAGGCGTCGGTCTGGGTGTTCATGGCCTTGACCACGATTTCGTCGCACAAGCCATCCGACTTCTGCCAGCCCCACGCAAAGCCGCTAAGCTGGGGATGCAGTGTTCCGGCGTGGATCGTGGCGCGGTCCACCGGCAAGCCTGCCGCGACCATGCGCCAGGCCAGCGACTCCGCCAGCGACAGCATCGACTCCTCGTTGATGGCGTCTCCCAGCAGCCAATCCTCCACGTCCTTGAAGGAGCGGGTTTCGCCAGCAGACGGCAATCCGCGGGCCGAACGCGCAAGCAGATGCACGAAAGTTGGATACTGGCGCGGGGCCGGATCTAGATACGCCGGTGTCATGCAGGCTGGTTCCCCTGGAAATCCAAAGGCGCCGCCCCTGCGGCGGCACTCATCAGCAACGGTTATATGGGTATGCCGGTTGCCGCTTCCCAGTCTTGCTCACGCGAATGTCAGGCGGCGGCGTTGTTCTTGAGGAACTTCTCAAGCCAGTGGATGTCGTATTCGCCGTCGATGATGTCGGGCTGTTCGAGCAGGCGCAGGAACAGCGGGATCGTGGTGTCGATACCCTCGATGACGTATTCGCCGAGCGCGCGGCGCAAGCGCATCAGGCACTCGTTGCGGTCGCGCCCGTGCACGATCAGCTTGCCGATCAGGCTGTCATAGTAGGGCGGGATCGAGTAGCCGGTGTAGATGCCGCTATCGACGCGCACGCCCAACCCGCCGGGCTGGTGCAGGCCCACCACGCGGCCCGGCGAGGGCACGAATGTCTGCGGGTTCTCGGCGTTGATGCGGCACTCGATGGCGTGGCCGTGGAAGGTGATGTCGTCCTGCGTGAAGCCAAGCTTCGCACCTGCCGCCACGCGTAGCTGCTCCTGCACCAGGTCAAGGCCGGTGATCGCCTCGGTGACCGGGTGCTCCACCTGCAGCCGGGTGTTCATCTCGATGAAGAAGAACTCGCCGTCCTCGTAGAGGAACTCGATGGTGCCCGCACCGGAATACTTCAATTCGGCCATGGCCTGCGCGCAGGTTTCGCCGATCTGCTTGCGCTGGGCGGCGTTGAGCGCCGGCGACAGGGCTTCTTCCCACACCTTCTGGTGGCGGCGCTGCAGCGAGCAGTCCCGCTCACCCAGGTAGACAGCGTTGCCCTGGCCATCGCCGAACACCTGGATCTCGATGTGGCGCGGCTTGGCAAGATAGCGCTCGATATAGACGGCATCGTCGCCGAATGCGGCCTTGGCCTCGGTCTGCGCAGTGGACAGCGCGGTGTCGATCTCGTCTTCGTTGAGCGCCACCTTCATGCCGCGGCCGCCGCCACCGGCAGCCGCCTTGATCAGCACCGGGTAGCCCACTTCCCTCGCCACCTTGCGCGCTTCCGCGTGGCCCGACACACCGCCATCGGAGCCCGGCACCACGGGAATGCCAAGCTTCCTGGCGGTCTGCTTGGCCTCGATCTTGTCGCCCATGATGCGGATGTGTTCAGCCGACGGGCCGACGAAGGCGATCTCGTGCTCTTCGAGAATCTGGGCAAAGCGGGCGTTCTCGGACAGGAAGCCGTAGCCGGGGTGCACCGCGTCTGCCCCGGTGATCTCGCAGGCCGCGACGATGGCCGGGATGTTGAGGTAGCTCTCGGATGCAGGCGGCGGACCGATGCACACGCTCTCGTCCGCCAGGCGCACGTGCATGGCCGTGGCGTCGGCGGTGGAGTGGACGGCCACGGTCTGTATGCCCAGCTCGCGGCAGGCGCGCAACACGCGAAGCGCAATCTCGCCGCGGTTGGCTATGAGGACCTTTTCAAACATGTGGTGTGTGGCCCGCCCGCTATTCGATGATCATCAGCGGTTGGTCGAACTCGACCGGTTCGCCGTTGCTGACCAGGATCTGCTTGACCGTGCCGGCGTGTGGCGCGGGGATCTGGTTCATGGTCTTCATTGCCTCGATGATCATGATGGTCTGGCCGGCTTTAACCTGCGAGCCTAACTGCACGAACGGCGCCGAACCCGGCGAGGGCGAGAAGTAGGCGGTGCCCACCATCGGCGACTTGACGGTTCCCGCGGCGTTGCCGGCTGGCGCAGCGGCAGCCGGGGCCTCCGGTGCAGGCGCAGCGGCGGCCGGCGCCGGGCTTGCCACTATGTGTTGCGGGGCAGGGGCATAGGATACGGTGACCTCTCTCGCCACGCGGATCTTCAGCCCGTCCTGCTCGACCTCGATCTCGGTCAGCCCGGTGTCGGCCAGGATCTCTGCCAGGATGCGGATCTGTTCGTGGTCGAACGTCTTTGAGTCCTTGCCCATGTCTGCTTCCGGTCCGTTGCTCGTTCTATTTCTTGTTCTGTTTGCTTGTCTGTGCCGCGATCAACCGGGCGGCTGCATCGAGCGCCATGATGTATCCGTCAGCGCCGAAGCCGCACAACACACCGGTCGCCACCGGCGATACGTAGCTGTGGTACCGGAACGGTTCGCGCGCATGCACGTTCGACATGTGCAGCTCGATGATCGGCAGGTCCGTCATCTTCAGCGCATCGAGAATGGCCACCGAGGTATGCGTGTAGGCAGCCGGATTGATGATGATGCAGTTCGCCTTGCCGCGCGCCTGCTGGATCCAGTCCACCAGTTTGCCCTCGTGATTGGACTGGCGGAAATCCACCGTCAGCCCGAGCCCCTTGGCGTGCGCCTTGCAGTTGGCCTCTATGTCGCCCAGCGTGGTCGCGCCATAGATGGCCGGTTCACGCGTGCCCAGCATGTTCAGGTTCGGTCCGTTGAGTATCAGAACCTTGTGAGCCAAAGACGGGAACTCCTCGAAACGGATGGCGCGCGTGCCGCAGCAGGATGCGCACCGCTGAATTTGGCCGTTATTGCCACAAAACCTTGACGCGGCCAAGCGTTACCGCCAGCCGGCCTGTGGATGAAAAGCCGCCCTGCAAGGCGCGCCCGAACTCAGCAGTACTTGCAGCCGCCCGACTCGCGAACGCCCTTCACGCTGGCAACCAGCTGGTCATAGGGCGCTGCACCTGGTACCAGCGTGCCGTCGATGATGAACGCAGGCGTGCCGTTGATGCCGAGTTCCTGGGCGAGATTGCGGGTCTCGTCGATGATCTTGTCATGCTCGGCACGGGCAGCTTCCATGTCGGCCTTCAGCTTGTCGACGTCGAGCCCGGTCTTGCCGGCTATTTCAAGCACCTTCTCAAGGCTGTCGACGCCGCCCTGTGCGCCCATCAGGGCCAGATGCAGTTCCCAGTACTTGTCCTGGTTGCGCGCCGCCAGCGCCGCGTGCGCCGCGATCACCGATCCCTCGGACAGGATCGGAAATTCCTTCATCACCACGCGCACGTCCTTGTCTTCCTCGGTCAGGCGCAGAACGTCGGCCATCGACCGTTTGCAGTAGCCGCAATTGTAGTCGAAGAACTCGACCAGGGTGACGTTGCCATCCGGATTGCCGACGACGATGTCGTTCGGGTTGCGGAAGATCTTGTGTGCATTGCTGGCGATGACCTGCTTGGCCTGTTGTTCCTGCTGCTGGCGCTCGGCCATCTGCAGCTTTTCGATCATTTCGTTGAGGATCTGCGGATTTTCCAGCAGGTACTCGCGGATGATGTTGTGCAGCTCGTTCTTCTGGGCGGCAGTGAACTGGTCCTCGGCTGCGGTCGCGCTCAGAGGCATGGCGATGGTGGAGGCGGTCATCGCCATGGCGAGGATGCTGGCGGTGAAGGACTTGCGCATGAGTTGTGCTCCAGGGGCTTTGGGTCCGATATCGTGGTTGCGGACCTGTTTAGCTGTCTTTCTGCTTGAGTGCATTCAAAATGTCGTTAGCACGGATACGCACCGACGAGCCGGGCGAAGACCTGTCCAGCGCGCCCTGGGCCTTTTCCTTGGCGAGCTTCTTGTCGCCGCGCAGCATGGCGCTTTCAGCTGTCGCAAGCTCAGCGCGGGGCAGGTCGCCCATGATGCCGTGCGCGCGCGCCTTGAACAGGTGCAGCTGCGCGCTTTGTCCTTCAACGGTCTCGGCCTTGGCAAGCACGGCGAGCGCTTCCTTCGCGGCCGGCCTGGAGTCCGATGCAAGCAGCGCCTGCGCCAGCATGATCTTGATCAGCCCGCTCTTCGGCGCCAGCTTCACGGCCTGCTTCAGCGGCTCGATGGCCTCTGCCGGGTTACCTTTCTCAAGCAGCGCCTGGCCCTTGAGTTCCCAGAAATACGGGTTCTTCGGGATGATTGAAATCAGCCGGTCGATCTGCGGAATGGCGCTGTTCATGTCGCCCAGCCGGTAAGCGACGATGGCGCGGGCATACTGCGCCGGCAGCGAATTGTCGGAAGGCGGATAGGCGTTGTAGACGGCTTGCGCGTCGCGGGTGAAGGCGGCCAGCTTGGCCTGCGCCATCCGGTGGCGCAACACGAGAAAGTCCTCGTCCTTCTTGCCATAGTACTTCGAGGCGCGCACGCGCTCTTCCAGCACCCGGATGCGCTGCAGCGGCAGCGGGTGGCTGACCGCATAGGGGTCGACGTACTGCAACGAACCGATCGACTGGTTGTAAAGCTTCTGGAACAGCTCAAGCATGCCCTTGCCTGACTGGCCGGTGGCCTCGAGATAGCGCAGCGCGCCTTCATCCGCCGCCGCTTCCTGGGCGCGCACGTAGCTGAGCAGGTTGCGCTGGACCATCGACTGGCCGCCCATCATGATGGCGCTGCCCGCCTGGCCGGCGCCCCTGGCGCCCGATGAAGCAGCCGCCACTGCGCCCGCCGCGCCCAGCAGCATGACAATGATCGCCTGCGTCGAGGCCTTGTCCACTTCCACTCCGAGCCGGGCCAGGTGACCGCCGGCCACGTGGGCGGTCTCGTGCGCCAGCACGCCGATCACTTCATTGGGCCTCGAGGCCTGCTCGATCAGGCCGGTGTGGATGAAGATGCGTTGCCCGCCGGCCACGAAAGCGTTGATGGCACTGTCGTTGATCAGGTGGATCTGTACCGCGCCCGGGTTGATGCCGGCCGCCTTGAAAATCGGCTTCAGGTAGCGCCGCATCAGCTCCTCGATCTCCTCGTCGCGGATGAGGCGCAGGTCGTTGCCACGCTGCTGCGCGTATGCGGGCGGCGCGAAATGGGCAGCCTGCACCAGCAGCAGGCTGAGCGCGCAAACGAGCGAGAGCAGGGATTTGAGGGCGTTGGCAAACATGGGCTCGGGCAGAATCCGGATCGGGCAATGGCGGTTCGATGTCACCGTTTATGCCGTCAACAATACGGCAAAACCATGGGGGCGGGCGAGGTGCGGGGGCGTTACAAATGGGTAAGGTGGGTTGCCGCTTGACTTGATCCGGCCGCCGCAGATGATGATCGCCGGCAATACTCAAGGGGCAAGGCAATCATGGCGCTGCTGGACAATGCGGTTACCGCATCGGCGGACGCGGTGGCGAAGCACCAGCAGGATAGCTGGCCGGCGCAAGCTGCGTACGTGGCGCAGAACTCGGACTTCTATCGCGAGCTGTGGGCCGGCAAGGCACCGCCCCAGGACTTGCGCGATCTGCCCGAACTGCCGCTGTCCGACAAGGCGATGCTGCGCATTTCGCAAGCGGACCATCCGCCGTTTGGCAATTACCTCGCCGCCCGCAAGGGCCAGGCCACGCGGCTGCACCGCACCTCCGGCACCACGGGACAGGCCATGAACCTCGCCATGTCGGCGCGCGACTGCGAGCTAACCGAGATCGTCGGCGGGCGCTGCCAGTCTGCCGCGGGGCTCGGGCCGGGTCACGTGGCGGTGCACTGCCTCAACTACCAGATGTGGATGGGCGGGCTGACCGACCACATGACGCTGGAGCGCACCGGCGCGCTGGTGGTGCCGTTCGGCGTCGGCAATACCGAGCTTCTGGTGCGCACCATCCAGGAAGTCGGCGTTACCGCCATCTCGTGCACACCGTCCTATCCGGCGGTGCTGGAGCGGGTGATCGCGGAGAAATTCCCCGGCCTTAAACCGCGCGACCTGGGACTAAAGCTCGGCCTGTTCGGCGGCGAGGCGGGGCTGGACGACCCGGCGCTGCGCGAGCGCATCAGGTCGGTCTGGGGCATGGAGCCGCGCAACGCCAACTATGGCGTGTCGGACGTGTTCTGCAATTTCGCCGCCCAGTGCGAGCATGACACGCGGCTGCATTATCTCGCCTCCGACGTGCTCTACCCGGAACTGATCGACCCGGACACGGCCCAGCCGCTGTCGCTGACCGACGGTGCGGAGGGCGAACTTGCGCTGACCCATCTCGAGCGCCAGTGCCAGCCGCTGGTGCGCTTCCGCACCGGCGACATCATCGCGGTGGACGAGACCGGGCCGTGCCAATGCGGGCGCACCGGCTTCCGCTTCCGGGTGATCGGGCGCAGCGACGACATGGTGGTCGTGCGGGGCCTGAACCTGTTTCCGACCATGGTCTCCGCGGTCATCAGCGAGTTCGATGAACTCAGCGGCAACTACCGCATCGTGCTGGACACCAAGCCGCCCTACGACGTGCTGCCGGTGGAGGTGGAACTGGCGGAGGGAGAGGGCGGCGCGGAAGGCATTGGAGCGGCGGCGGAGAAGTCAATGAAGCAGAAGCTCGGCGCCACCGCGCGCGTCACCGTGCTGCCGCCCAAGAGCCTGCCGGTGACCGAAGGCAAGACGAAGCGCGTGATAAGGACATATTGATGAGCGGGTTCCAGTACGACACGGTGAAGAGCGAACTTAGGGCTGAGGGCGTGCGCACCATCTCGCTCAACCGGCCGGGCAGCCTCAACGCCATGAACCGGCAGCTGATCGACGACGTGGCGCTGGCCTTCGACGACGCCAACAGGGACGCGGCCACCCGCGCCATCGTGTTCACCGGCGAGGGCAGCGCCTTCTGCGCCGGCGACGACCGGCACGAGCACGTGCACCCCGAGAATGAAGAGCAGGCGCGCGACCTGGTCGAGGCGATCCAGCGGGCAACGGTCGCCATCGTCATGGGACCGAAGCCGGTGGTCGGCGCCATCAACGGCTGGGCCGTCGGGGGCGGTTTCGAATGGGCGATCAACTGCGACTTCCCCATCTGGGCGGAAAGCGCCAAGGGCTTCTTCCCGGAAGTCTCGCTCAACCTGTTCGTGACCGGCGCGGTGACGGCGTTGCTGCCGGGCCTCGTCGGCCTGCACAAGGCGCGCGAGATGCTGTTCCTGGGCCAGCGCTATGGCGCCAGGGAACTGGCGGACATCGGCGTGGCGTGGAAGGTGGTGCCGGACGCCGACCTGATGCCGGAGGCGCAGGCCGTGGCGGCGA
Organism: Alphaproteobacteria bacterium; assembly: GCA_024642465.1. Classification (GTDB taxonomy): domain Bacteria; phylum Pseudomonadota; class Alphaproteobacteria; order Rhizobiales; family Aestuariivirgaceae; genus Anderseniella. Next base: position 5,908 of record JAHEBA010000005.1, on the reverse strand, counting down.
AACTGGCCGGCCTGCCGCCGCTGTCGGTGCGGGCGATGAAGCGGGTGCTGAACCAGGTGGCTACGGCGGACCTGTGGCGCGCGCTCCAGCTTGAGACCGACGCGACGGTCGCCAGCTTCCTCGACCCGGAGACGACAAGGCTGCTGAAGGATTTCTGAGGGGGCGGTTCCCTATCCATCGCGCTTTTGCTAGGCAGGGACCTGAGTTCAACCGGGCAAAGGCGATTCCCATGCCGCTCAAACCCTCCGCCCGCGCCGCGAAGGTGCAGCCGTTCATCGTCATGGACTTCTTCCGCGAGGCCAATGCGCTGGCCGCCGCCGGCCATGACGTGGTGCACATGTCGGCCGGACAGCCGGGCGGCGGGCCGCCGCGCAAGGTGGTCGAGGCCGCGCGCGCGGCGCTCGATGGCGCGTACATGGGTTACACCGACTCGCTCGGCCTGATGCTGCTGCGCGAGCGCATTGCCGCCCACTATGACGCGGCCTATGGCGTCAGCGTGAACCCCGCCAACATCGCCATCACCACCGGCTCGTCGGCCTCGTTCGTCATCGGCTTCACGGCGTGCTTCGACCAGGGCGACCAGGTGGGCCTGACCATGCCGGGTTATCCGGCCTACCGGAACATCTTCGAAGCACTCGGCATCCGGGTGAAGGACATCCCCGTCGATGCGCGAAGCCGCTGGGCGCCGACCCGTGCGCAGATCGAAGCCGCGTGCGACGAGGGGCTGAACGGGTTGCTGCTGGCAAGCCCGGCCAACCCGACCGGCACCATGCTGACGCCCGACGCGCTGGCCGACGTTGCCGCCACGTGCGCCAGGCGCGACGTGTGGTTCATCTCCGACGAGATCTATCACGGGCTCAACTACGAGATGCCGCAGGCCTGCGCGCTGACGACGAACCCGGACGCCATCGTCATCAACTCGTTCTCGAAATACTACTGCATGACCGGCTGGCGCATCGGCTGGATGATCGTGCCGGAGGTGCTGCGGCGCACCGTCGAGTGCCTGTCGCAGAGCCTTTACATTTCCGCGCCGACCCTGTCGCAGTACGCGGCAATCGCTGCGTTCGACGCGACCGACGAACTGGAGGAGCGCAAGGCCGACTATCGCGCCAACCGCGACTTCCTGCTGAAGGAACTGCCAGGGCTCGGCATGGGCAACCTGTCGCCGGCGGACGGGGCGTTCTACCTCTATGTCGACGTCGGCAACCTGACCAATAACAGCTATGCCTTTGCGCGCCAGATGCTGCAGGAGGCGCACGTTGCGGTGACGCCGGGGGCGGACTTCGATACGCAACGCGGCAACCGCTTCATCCGCATGTCGTTTGCAGGCTCCATGGAGCACATGCAGCAGGCAGTGGAGCGGCTGGCGAAGTGGCTGCCCGGCCAAGGGTTGGGCTTCAAGGGTTCATTCGCGCCCGCGCGGCCTCGATGACCGCCTTGTTGAGCCCCTTCAGCGCGCCTGACACGATGCGGTTCCACTGCCAGTAGAGCGGCACGTCCATGTGGCTGCCGGGCACCATTTCCACCAATCGGCCAGCATCGAGGTGCGGCTTGACCATGGCGAGCGGATGCATGCACCAGCCGAGCCCGGCCAGGCAGGCGTCCACGAAACCGTGGTTCGACGGCAGCCAGTGACTTGGCAGCGTGACGTTGCGCCCGCAGACCTTGCGCACCCACGCCTGCTGGTAGGTGTCCTTGACCGAGAAGGTGAGCGCAGGCGCACGGGCCAGCGTGGCGGCGGTGATGCCGGTTTTGAAGTGCTGCGCCACGAATTGGGGCGTGGCGGTGGCGACGTAGCGCATGTCGCCCAGCGCGCGCGCATCGCAGCCCTGCACGGCACGTGCCGTGCTGGTGACGGCGGCGGACACCTCGCCGCGCCGCAGCCAGTCCGTGCTGTGGCCTTCGTCGTCCACCACCAGGTCGAACAGGAAGCCGGAGGTGGCCGCCAGCGCCGGGATGAACCAGGTGGCAAGGCAGTCGGCGTTGACGGCGATGCGCAGCGTGGTGCGCTCGTCTCCGGCCTGAAGCTTGCCGAGATCAGAACCAAGTGCGCCCTCCAACGCCGACACTTCCTCGGCGTGGCGGCACAGGCGCAGGCCCGCGGCGGTGGCCGTGCATGGCTGGCCGCGCACCACCAGCACGGTGCCGGTGCGCTCTTCCAGCAGCTTGATGCGCTGCGATATGGCTGATGGCGTCACGGCGATTGCCTGCGCTGCCTTCTCGAAGCTTCCAGTGCGGATGACGGCGGCCAAAGCGGCTAGGTGGTTGTAATCGAGATGCATTAGAAAAACTGAAGCAGATTAAGATAAAGCAGTTTGGCTAATTCTGCTTCGATGCGCTAGGGGTGACGCACGGATTGAGCCTTGAACCGGGGGAAGACGATGATTGCTGCCGCAATGGCAGGCTACGTGCTGGCCATTTCACTGATCATGGCGATCGGCGCGCAAAACGCCTTCATCCTGCGCCAGGGCCTCAAGCGCAAGCACGTGTTCATCCTTTGCCTGATCTGCGCGCTGGCCGATACGCTGCTGATATCAGCAGGGGTTGCCGGTCTCGGCACTCTGATCCAACAGGTGCAGGTATTGCTGAACCTGGTGACCGCCGGTGGCGTGGTCTTTCTGCTCGTCTATGGCGTGTTGGCGTTCCGGCGCGCGCTGCATCCGGACGCGCTCAACGCGGGGGCAGGGCCGGCCCTGCCGCTGCAACAGGCGGTGGCCGCATGCCTGGCCTTCACCTTCCTCAATCCGCACGTCTACCTCGATACGGTGGTATTGCTGGGCGGGTTGTCGGCGGTCTGTGAGGGGCCGGACCGGCTGGCCTATGCGGTGGGCGCCTGTGCAGGCTCGTTCACCTGGTTCTTCTCGCTGGGCTATGGTGCGCGGTTGCTGGCACCGGTATTCGCCCGGCCGAAAAGCTGGCAGATGCTCGATATCCTGATCGGGCTGGTAATGTGGGTGCTGGCGGCGAAGCTGGTGAAGGACCTGATCTAGCGGATGTCCGTTACGACGCCGGAACCTTCCTGAATCAGATCCGCAGCCGTCTTCCATATGTCCTTGCCAATCCACTGCCTTTCAAGCTGCTCGCGCCAGGCCGGCGTCATCGGCGAGTTGACGTAATAGCGTTCGAAGAAGCGGCGCGACATGGCCCGCTGCTCGAAGGCGGGGCCATCGACGCGCTCGTCAGTGAGGCTGTCATATCGGGCCGGTTCGTGGAACATGAACCGTGCATTGCGCCCGGCGATCCGGGACCCGCCTTGCAGGAAAACCGGCACGCACATGGAGGCGCAAATGTCGCCATCGGCTACCAGCGTATCGACCCGGTGGGTGCGCTTGACGCGCTGGATCAGCTCGATCAGTTCACGCCCCTCGCGGATCGACCCGCCAGGAGAATCCAGCTGGATGATGTATCGCCCGGTGCGGCCGTTCCAGGCGTCGAAGGCTTCGGTGAACCGGGTGACCAGCGGGATGTCGATGCCGGACCACCAGGCAAGCACCACTGCATCGCCAGTCTGGCTGACGGTAAGCCGGCCCTTGTTGACGCGTGCTTCCTGGTAGATGCCGTGACCAAGCCAGATAGCCACCAGCGCCATCGCCAAAAGCAGAAGGCGGTTCCATGTCATTGAAACCGCCTCCGGCTGTTCGGGTCAGATGTCAGGACCGCTTGCCCCACCATCCCGATTTCTTCGGTGCGCTGGACGGGTCTACCGTCGGGGCAGGCGGCTGCCAGCGTGGTGCCGCAGGCTCCTCGGCAGCAACCAACTCCAGTTTGGCCGGCTCGTCCGGTGCGGGGGCATGGCTGCCATTGCTTGCAGCTGGTGCTTCCGATTCCGGCTCTGACTGCTGTTCGGTGCCGGTCTCGTCGTCAGCGGGTTTGGCGGCTTTCTTGGCGGCGCGCTTGCGCGGCTTCTTGGCAGGCTTGGCATCATCGCTGCTGTCGCCATCCGCGTCGGATGCAACCGCCTCATCGGCTGCTGCAGCCTTCTTGGCGGCACGCTTGCGCGGCTTCTTCGCAGGCTTTGCGTCTTCGTCTTCTTCTGCCGCGGCTTCGGCCGGTTCGGTTGCCGGTTCTTCGGCCTCGGCAGCCATGGCGTCTTCGCTGGCATCACCTTCATCGTCGGCCGATCCGGCGTCAGCGGCGGATTCGTCAGCCTCGGCAGACTTTGCGCCACGACCACGGCCACCACGCCAGCGGCGGCGCTTCTTGCGCTGTTCGCCATTGCTTTCCCCGTCGCCGTCCCGGGCCTCTTCGCCCGAAGCTGCTGCTTGCGAGTCGTCGCCATCTTCATCGGCATCAGACTCGGCGGCCAGTTCGTCACCTTCCATTGCCTCGTCGCCATCACGCTGTTCGCGCTGGCGGCGTCCGCCACGGCGGCCACGGCGGCGGCGGCGCTTCTTGCGAGGCTCGCCGTCTTCATCGCCACGAGCTTCTGCATCGGCCGATGCAGCGGTTTCTTCCTCGTCTTCCTCGTCCTCGATGACCGGTTCTTCCTCGACCGCCTCCAGTTCGTCGCCCATGGCGACAGCAGTCGCAGACGCGGCCGGGCGCACCGCCGGTCCCTTGCGGTCGGGCTTGCGCTCGATGCGGCTTTCGGCCTGGGCGCATTCGCGTTCAGGGATGATCCAGATCGAGATGCCGTAGTTCTGCTCCAGCGACAGCAGCGCCTCGCGCTTCTCGTTGAAGATGTAGATGGCAACGTCCGGGTGCACCCTCACGTCGAGGCTCTCGGCCTTGCGCGACAGCAGGTGCTCCTCGATGCCGCGCAACACCGACAGCGCGCAGCTCGACACGGCGCGGATGACGCCGGTACCTTCGCAATGCGGGCACTGGCGGGTGGAGCTTTCCATCATGCCCTGGCGCAGCCGCTGGCGCGACATTTCCAGAAGGCCGAAATGCGAGATGCGGCCAACCTGGATGCGCGCCCGGTCGTTCTTGAGCGCGTCCTTCAGCTTGCGCTCCACCGCCCGGTTGTTTCGATTCTCCTCCATGTCGATGAAGTCGATGACGATCAGGCCGGCCAGATCGCGCAGGCGCAGCTGGCGGGCAATTTCGACCGCCGCCTCGAGATTGGTCTTGAGGGCGGTGTCCTCGATGTTGTGCTCGCGCGTCGCCTTGCCCGAGTTGATGTCGATCGACACCAGCGCCTCGGTCTGGTTCATCACGATGTAACCGCCCGAGGGCAGGGTGACGGTGGGGGTGAACAGCCCGTCGAGCTGGCTTTCAACCTGGTGGCGTGTGAACAGCTGCCGGGTGTCCTTGTAGAGCTTCACGTTGCGCGCATGGCTGGGCATGAGCATCTTCATGAAGTCCTTGGCTTCCTTGTAGCCTTCCTCGCCCTCCACCAGAACTTCGTCGATGTCCTTGGAGTAGAGGTCGCGGATCGACCGCTTGATCAGGTCGCCTTCCTCGTAGACGAGCTTGGGCGCGGACGACTTCAACGTCAGCTCGCGAACCGATTCCCACATGCGCAGCAGGTAGTCGTAGTCGCGCTTGATCTCGGTCTTGGTTCGCTGGGCGCCTGCCGTGCGCACGATCAGGCCCATGCCTTCCGGTACGTCGATCTCCTTGATCACGTCCTTCAGCCGGCGCCGGTCTGCCGGGTCGGCGATCTTGCGCGAAATGCCGCCGCCCCGGGCGGTGTTCGGCATCAGCACGCAATAGCGGCCCGCCAGAGACAGGTAGGTTGTGAGTGCAGCACCCTTGTTGCCGCGCTCTTCCTTGACCACCTGGATCAGCAGCACCTGGCGCCGCTTGATGACTTCCTGGATCTTGTAGACCTTGCGCGGCGCACGCTTGCGCGGCTTGGGGGCGGAAGCGGTGGCTTCTTCCTCGGCGTCTTCGGCAACGGTATCGACCTCGTCGTCTTCGTCGCGGTCTTCGCCATCTTCCTCGCCATCGGCTGCTTCGCCGG
>JAHEBA010000004.1 GCA_024642465.1 Alphaproteobacteria bacterium | reverse complement strand
AGGCAGGAGACATGATGGCCCTGAAGCTGTGTCTGGACCGCCTGGCCCCAATCCGAAGGGGCAGACCAGTCGAGATCGACATTCCTCAGATCAAGAATGCATCCGATCTGGCGAAAGCTGGAAGCATCTATTTTGGTTTGGATTAGCGGTGGTTGTGACTTAAGGGCAAGGCAACCAACAAGACGGTAGGTATCAAGATTGATGCCTTCCAGCGGTGCTCCCGTGGCTCAAAACGGGCGAATTGTGGTACCTATATGGTACCCAAAACAGAAACAAGGGCCAGCATCAAAATGCTAAGCCCTTGTTTTTATTGGTCGGAGTGGCGAGATTCGAACTCACGACCCCCTGCTCCCGAAGCAGGTGCGCTACCAGGCTGCGCTACACTCCGATACTGGTAAAGTGGGCCGCGTTATAGCGCCGGCATGCGGCCTGTGCAAGCCATCATCCACACTGCAAAGAAGTCAAGTTGCAGGCCGCAGACGGAATCAGTATGGTGCGCCTCCATCGGCAGACCGGCAACGGTTTGCCGGATGCGTGTTGGGGCGTCGCCAAGTGGTAAGGCAGCGGTTTTTGGTACCGCCATTCCCAGGTTCGAATCCTGGCGCCCCAGCCATCCTTCACCGTTCAGGGCCGGTCCATGACAGCTTCGACGACAGCACACGCCGCAGCCCGGATGTCGTTGCCGAGGCTGGTGCTCACCATCCTTCTGCCGTTCTCCCTGTGCTATTTCCTGTCCTATCTGTACCGGGCAGTGAACGCGGTCATCGCGCCCAACCTCGTCTCCGATGTCGGGCTCGACGCCAGCGAACTCGGCTTGCTCACCGCCGCCTACCTGATCGGCTTTGCCGGCTTCCAGATCCCCCTCGGCATGCTGCTGGACCGCTTCGGGCCGCGCAAGGTCCAGGCGCTGCTGCTGTGCGTGGGGGCGGTCGGCGCGCTGATTTTTGCCTGGGCCGCAGAGAAATGGGGCCTTAGTTTCGGCCGCATGCTGATCGGCATGGGCTCGGCCGGCGGCCTTATGGCCGGCTTCAAGGCGGTCAGCATCTGGGTGCCGGAAGACCGCCGCGCGCTGGCCAATGCCTGCATCATGGCGGTGGGCGGCCTCGGCATCCTCACCGCCACCGTGCCGGCGGAGTGGGCTACCGCTAACTTCGGCTGGCGGGCCATGTTCGCCGGCATCGCCGCGCTGACGGTAGCCGTCGCATGCTTCCTGTTCACGGTGGTGCCCGAGCGCCCGCCGCACGCGGCAAGCCTGACCGGCAGAAGCGTTCTGTCGGCCATCGGCACGATTTACGCCGACCCGGTGTTCTGGCGCGTTGCCCCGTTCGTGGCGCTGACCGCCGGTTGCCACATCGGCATCCAGACCTTGTGGGCCGGACCCTGGCTGCGCGACGTCGCCGGCCTCGACCGGGCAGGCGTGGCCGCCGTGCTGGGCCTTCAGGCCATCGGCTTCCTCGTCGGCACGCTGATGTCCGGCTACGTGGCTGACTGGCTGGTGCGCCGTGGCGTGAGCCTGCTCGTCACTATGACCGGCTTCATCATCGCCTTCATGTCGATCCAGCTGGCCATCCTGTTCGAGCCCGTCGCGCTCAATGCGCCCGTCTGGTTCATCTTCGGCATGTTCGGCCAGGCCGGCATCCTTGCCTATCCGTGGTTGGCGCAGTATTTCGGCGCAGACCTTGCCGGCCGCTCCAATGGCTGCCTCAACACGCTGGTGTTCGGCGTGGCCTTCATTTCGCAATATGCCATTGGCGCCATTATCGACCTGTGGCCGCTCAAGGCCGACGGCGGTTACGAGAACGCCGCATACCAGGTCTCGTTTGGCGTGTTCCTCGCGCTGCAGGCGCTCAGCCTGGTGTGGTTCGTGTTGAAGATGCCCAAGGGCACCTTGAGGAGACAGTCCTGATGATCGATCCGGTTGTGGCGGAAGTTACCCGCGGCGGCATGGTGGAAAGCTTGCATCGCGGCGCCTGGGCGGTGGTGGGGCCGGGCGGCCGGCTGCTCGCCTCGGCAGGCAGCATCGACAGCCCGGTGTTCCCCCGCTCGGCCATCAAGGCGTTCCAGTGCCTGCCTGCGGTCGAGGCGGGCGTGGTCGAAGCGTTCGGCATGTCGGATGAAGAAGTTGCGCTGGCCTGCGCTTCCCACAACGGCGAAGAAGAACATGTCCGCGTTGCCCGCTCGGCGCTGGCCAAGGCGCATGTGAGCGAGGACCTGTACGAATGCGGTCCGCAATGGCCATCATTGACCAGTGCCCTGCGCGACCTGGTGCAGTCAGGCGGCGAGGCGTTGCCGGTGCACAACAACTGTTCCGGCAAGCACGCTTTCATGCTGGCGTTCGCCATGAAGCTCGGTGTTGATCCGCACAACTACACGAAGCGGGATCACCCGGTGCAGCAGGCCATCGAGAAGGCGATGGGCGAGATGTGCGAATATGACCTCGCCAATACGCCCTGCGGCATTGACGGCTGCTCGGTGCCCACCTGGGCCTTGCCCTTGCGCAACCTCGCGCTCGGCTTCCAGAAGTTTACCTCTGGCGAGTGCCTGAGCGAGGTTCGTGCCGCCGCGTGCCGCCGCATCATCGCCGCCGTTCGCGCACACCCGTTCATGGTCTCCGGCACCAAGGGGTTCTGCACCGAGCTGATGCAGGCCGTGCCGCGGGCCTTCGTCAAGGTGGGGGCGGAAGGTGTCTATTGCGCCGCCGTGCCCCATGCCGGCATCGGCATTGCCATCAAGGTCGACGACGGCGCCAGCCGCGGTGCCGAGGTGACCGTGGCCCGCGTTCTGGCGGATCTCGACTGCTGGACCAACGAGGAGAAGTCGGCGCTTGAAGGCATGACCCGGCACACCATCACCAACCGCCGCGGCACCGAGGTGGGCGAGGTGAGGGCGGTCTAGCTCACCACGTTCCCGCTGACGCTCAGCGCCTTCGGCGCGCCTGTGCCGCCGGCAAGGTCTTTCGTCGCTACCGCATCGTGGTCCATGCCGAGAATTGCGCCGCGTTTGCTGCCGGAAATCAGGTTGTTGGCGATCATCGCATCGCCCGCGCCCGCCGCCACCTGTGCGGCGATGCCGATACCGCAGTCGCGGATGACGTTGCCGGTGGCCGACACGTTGCGCAAGTACTTGCCCCAGCCGATCCAGATGCCGGCGGTTGGCGCGGCCTCGATGACATTGGCACTGACCACGGTGTCGGCTTCCACCGCAATGCCGGTGCCGCGCTTGTCGACCGGATGGTCATAGAGCCTCAGGTTGCGCACCATGTTGCCCTGGCACACGGCCAGCCGTCCGCCTTCGTAGAAATTGGTGATGGAAATGCCGGTAGCCGCATCGTCTACCATGTTGGACGAGATCACGGCTCCGTCCATGGCGAACTCGGAATAGAGCGCCACTTCGCCAAGGCCTGAGCAATTGTTGCCGGTCATCTGCACGTCCGAACCGGAATTGTTGCGAACCGCCGAGAACCGGCAATCGGAGATGCAGTTGTTGGCCACCAGCACGTTGCCGGCCCGGTAGACGTTGACGCCGTTGCCGTTCTGGCCCTCGCCGCCCGAACGGGCCTCGATTTTTTCAATGCGGTTGCCGGTCATGATGGTGCCGTCACTCTGCTTGACCGGCTGCCAGACGAGGATGCCGTTGTCGCCCATGCCGGTAACGTGGTTGCCGTCGATGCGCAGGCCTCGCGCGCCCATCGAGAACAGTGCGGTGGACACGCAGGTGTCGATGGTGGTCGCGGTTACGCTGCCGGAGCAGTTGGTCAGGTTGATTCCATTGTTGCCGGAATTGGCGATCAGGCAATCGGCGATCACCAGATCGCGCACCGAGCGCGCCTCGATCAGGGCTGCGCCTGACGGCCGCAACTGGCCGTCGATGACCAGTCCGTCCAGCCGTACGCCGCTGGCACCTTCGATGGTCAGGACGGGATCCGGTCCCGCCTGCACCAGCCGGCTGTGTCCGGCCGATCCTGTGATGTTGAGGCTCGAGGTGATGCGCAGGCCGGAGGCGATGTACAGTCCGGGCTCCAGCAGCAGGTGGCCGCCGCGCCGGGCGGCTTCGTCAAGCGCGGTCTGAAGCGCGCGCGACTGGTCGCGTGCTGCGTTCGGCTCGACGCTGAACTCGCGGGCACTCAACATGCCGCCGCTCACCGCGGCCTGAACCGGGGGCACGGCAAGTGCCGCGCCGGCAAGGCCCGCAGCACCGAGTATCGCGCGTCGATTCATGTTCATTCGCGGCACATTCTCATCCGGCTTTCACTGAACTTGTGAGAGCTGAAGCAAGATTCATGCCGCTTCCGGCGTGCGCCAGATCAAGGCGCGCGGTTCAAAGCCGGCGTATAATTTTTTGATATGTTCAAACCGGGCAGGGGAATTGGCTCATGAACAAGCTCGCAGTCTATATCTACGTTCTCGCCATGCCGGTAATCGCCGGAGCGCTGGTCACAGGCGTACTGACGATGCGCGAATACAATCCGATGTGGCTGTTGTATGCCGCCGTTGCCGGTGCCATTGCCGCCGTGCCGGTGGCGATGATCGTCAGCCGCGAAATCACCAGGAACCAGAAGGGCTAGGAAGGCCGGGGGAAGCGGCAGCCGCTGCTCAGTTTCTGGGCTGGCGGCTGCCGTCCGGGTTCAGCCGCAGCTTCGGCGCCAGGTACCAGCTGACCGGAAGGGCGGCCAGCACCATGGTGATGATGCCGGTCACCAGCGCCCATGGCGCCAGGTCGCCGGCCCTGTGGCCGGTTGCAAGAATGGCAATGGCAACGATGCCGTACACCACGGCCATCACCATCGGATAAAGCGCGATCATGATCCAACCGCGCGTTGAGAAGTTGGGCAACTTCATGGGGTTGGTCTCCTGTTTGCGCACAGGATGACAACGCATGAGGGGACGTTGCCGTTCCGGCTATTCCGCCGCTTCCTGGCTGTAGCCCAGCTTGGCATTGAGCTTGGTGAGCAGCCGGACGGCAGCATCGGCAATCACCGTGCCTGGCGGGAATATCACCGCCGCGCCCATGTCGATCAGCGCCTGGAAGTCCTGCGGCGGGATCACCCCGCCCACCGCGATCATGATGTTGCCACGGCCTTTTTCCTCGAGCGCGGCCTGCAGCGCCGGCACCAGCGTCAGGTGGCCGGCAGTCAGCGTCGACACGCCGACCACATGAACATCGCTGTCGATCGCCTGCTGCGCCACTTCTTCGGGCGTGGCGAAAAGCGGTCCAATCTCAACCTCGAAACCGAGGTCGGAAAACGCCGTTGCGATGACCTTCTGGCCGCGGTCATGGCCGTCCTGGCCCATCTTGGCGACGAGAATTTTCGGCGCACGGCCATCCGCTTCGCGGAACGCATCGACCGCGCCCTGCGCCCGCACGATGGCTTCGGAGTCCTTGCCGGCCTCGCGCCGGTAGACGTCCTTGATGATCTTCGTCTTCGCCACGTGCCGGTTCCAGACTTTCTCCAGCGCCGCGGAAATTTCACCGACGGTTGCCTTGGCACGCGCGGCGTCCACTGCCGCCGCCAGCAGGTTGCCCTGGCCTGTCGCCGCAATCTTCGTCAGCGCTTCAAGCTTCTCGTCAACCTGCGGTTGGCTGCGCTCGGCCCTGAGCCGCTTCAGCTTCTCGAGTTGCTGGCTGCGCACGCTGGCATTGTCGACCTTGAGAATGTCGATTTCGGCTTCATCGGACGCCTGGTACTTGTTGACCCCGACGATGGTCTGCTCGCCTGAATCGATGCGAGCCTGGGTCCGCGCAGCCGCTTCCTCGATCCGCAGTTTCGGCAGGCCGTCCGCAATGGCCCTGGCCATGCCGCCCATGTCCTCGATCTCCTCGATGTGCGCCCACGCCTTCGCCGCCAGATCAGCGGTCAACCGTTCAACGTGGTAGCTGCCGCCCCACGGGTCGGCAACACGGCAGGTGCCGGCTTCTTGCTGCAGGAACAGCTGGGTGTTGCGGGCAATTCGGGCAGAGAAGTCGGTTGGCAGCGCCAGTGCCTCATCAAGCGCGTTGGTATGCAGCGACTGGGTGTGGCCCTGCGTGGCGGCCATCGCCTCGATGCAGGTGCGACCGACATTGTTGAACACGTCCTGGGCGGTGAGCGACCAGCCCGACGTCTGCGAATGGGTGCGAAGCGACAGCGAGCGCTCGTTCTGCGGATCGAACTCCGTCATCAGCTTTGCCCACAGGATGCGGGCAGCGCGCATCTTGGCGACTTCCATGAAGAAGTTCATGCCGATGGCCCAGAAGAACGACAGCCTCGGCGCGAACTTGTCGATGGGCAGGCCAGCCGCCACCCCGGCGCGGGCATACTCGGCTCCGTCGGCCAGCGTATAGGCGAGCTCCAGGTCGGCGGTCGCGCCGGCTTCCTGCATGTGATAGCCGGAAATCGAGATCGAATTGAACTTCGGCATGTTCGCCGACGTATAGGCGAAGATGTCCGAGATGATCTTCATCGAGTGTTGCGGCGGATAGATGTAGGTGTTGCGCACCATGAACTCTTTCAGAATGTCGTTCTGAATGGTCCCGGTGAGCTTGTCGGGCGACACGCCCTGCTCCTCAGCCGCCACGATGTAGAGCGCCATGATCGGCAGCACCGCGCCGTTCATGGTCATCGACACCGACATCTGATCGAGTGGAATCCGGTCGAACAGGGTGCGCATGTCGTAGATGGAATCGATGGCCACGCCCGCCATGCCTACGTCGCCGGTCACGCGGGGATGATCCGAGTCATAACCGCGGTGGGTGGCCAGGTCGAAGGCGATGGACAGGCCCTTCTGACCGGCTGCGAGGTTGCGCCTGTAGAATGCGTTGGAGTCTTCAGCCGTCGAGAAGCCGGCATACTGGCGGATCGTCCAGGGCTGGGTGACGTACATGGCGGGATAGGGCCCGCGCAGGAAGGGCGCGGCACCCGGCCAGGTGTCGAGGAAATCGAGGCCGTTCACATCCGCTGCGCCATAGGCCTGCTTCACCTCGATGCCTTCCGGCGTCGTCCAGGTCTCGCCGCCCGTGCCCTGCCCGGTGGCAGCCGGCATTTCGAAGCCGATGCCGGAAAAGTCTGGAAGCCTGCTCATGCGCGTTGCTCCGTTTGCTTGACGCCGAGCCGCTCATGCAGCGACTTCAGCAAGGCCAGCACGTCCTGGCCGGCGAACACGAACTCGCTGACGCCGGCTTCGCTCAGAAGCTGTTCGATGTTGCCCGGCTTGCCAGCCATCATCACATGGTCTGCCCCGAGCTCGACAAGGGTCCTGGCCGTGGCTTCGCCTTCCGTGGCATAGATTGCATCGGAAGAGCAGATGCAGGCAACACCTGGTCCGCTGGTCTGGAAGTCGTGTACGCCCCCGGGCACCGCTTCGATGCCGCCTGCCGCCAGCAGATTGCTCATCCAGGTGGCGCGTACGGTAAAATCTGCCGGTGTGCCGAGGGTGGCGAGAAATACCTGCGGGCGCTTGCTGGTTGCCTTGACGCGGGCGTCGGATGCATCGCGCAGCGCCTCGAAGCTTTCCGGCAACCTGTGCTGGGAAAGCACCGGACACTCGATCATGTCGGCCTTCCAGGGCGAGCCGATCGACCAGTCCTGCGGCAGGCTCATGTCGAGAACCTTCGACGGTGGCTCGGCAAGGTTGGGAAACTCCGATACGCCGGTCAGCGTGATCTTGCGCCTTGCAATGTCCTTGTCGCGGGTAGACCGGGTTGCGGCAACCAGGTCCTGTGCCTTGCCGTCAGCAAGGTAGGCCATCATGCCGCCTGAAGTTTCGATCTGCTGGAACAGCTCCCAGGCCGTCCGCGCCAGTTCTGCGGTCAATGATTCCACATACCCCGAGCCCGCCGCCGCGTCACTCACGCGTCCTGCCCGGCTTTCTTCGAGGATGAGGTTCTGGATATTGCGGGCCATGCGCCGGGCAAAGCCGTCGGGCAGGCCGAGTGCTGCGGTGTAGGGCAGCACGGTCACGCTGTCTGCACCGCCAATGCCGGCGGCGAATGTAGCTGACGTGGTTCGCAGCAGGTTCACATACGGATCTCGCCGGCTCATCATGCGCATGGCGGTTTCAACGTGCAGGGTGAGCGGATTGCGCTTCAACCCGGCGGCTTCCTGCATCCGCGCCCACAACAGCCGCGCCGCGCGCAGCTTGGCGATGGTCAGGAACTGGTCGGCATCCGCCGTCAGCAGCATCGATGTCTGGGCCGAGGAAGTGGCCGGATCGATGTCGGCTTCTTCCAGTAGCCGTACGTAATCAACGCCTGTGGCCAGCGCGAAGGCAAGCTCCTGCGCTTCCGAGCAACCGGCCCCGTGATAGATGCGGGAATCGGCGCAGAATACGCCCCCCTTGTGGTCCATGCCGATCGCCCGGTTCAACATGTCTCCGGCGCGAGAGGCAAGTTCCTTGCGGTTGACGATGCGGCCGTTGAAGGCCAGCGCGCCCAGCGGGTCGAGGCCGAGGTCAAGACGGCAGCGCGACAGGTCTAGCAGGCGGCGCCTGTATTCATCCAGCACCAGCAGCGCCAGGTCTCGCCCGTTGCGGCCTGCATCAAGCCGCAACGATATGAAGTCCAGCTCGACCCCGTCGAACACCCGCTCAACCGACCTGGCATCGCTGACGGCAACGCCGTGGCTGCCGGCGGTGACGCTGCCGGGAATAACCAGCGCCAGGCCGGTTGCGCCGTTCTGCAGGTCATCCAGCATCTGCGCGTTGGCTGCTGCAAGGTCGGGCATGTCGGCGCGCTGGGCGAGGATCCAGCGGTCTGCCACTTCGCGCCCCGGCGCGGCCGGCAGGGCGGGCGCGTCATGGGCGCGGGCATAGACCGGCTCGATGACGATGCCGTCGGACGTGCGCGAACGCAGCGTTTCGAAAGGGCGTCCCTTGAGGCTTGCCTCGACAAGTGCGCGCCAGCCTGCCTCGTCTATGGCCGGAAATCCGCTGGCCAGGTGCAGCTCGCTCATGGTGGTCGGTTCCATTCACATATTGCGATGCACAACGTGATAGCGCACGCGGGGCCTGCGGGCAAACCGGCTTTCGTCTTAGGGTCTACAGATAGCTGGAGATCCCGGGAATTGAATTGGCCACGTCGCGCACCAGATCCTTGCCGGCCTTCTCTTCCGCATAGCCAAGCGTCTCTTTGCCCAGCGTCTTGATCTGGTTCATGTTGAGCCCGGCTGCCTGCAGCTTGGTGACAGCGGCCAGCGGCCCGCCCATCAGCCCGCCGCCCAGCATGCCAAGCAGGCCGCCGCCCTTGGCGCCGTCGCCGCCGTGCTGCGAGGCCAGTTCCGCCGCACCGGGCACCGCTGCAAAAAGTTGCTCGACCTTGTTCTTGTCGCCCTGGTTCCTAACCAGCGACAGCATGATGCCAGTGGCCTTCTCGGCAGTCTCGGGTGACAGGTCAGTGGCGGCAACCACCCGGTCGATAAGCTCCTGCATGTGAATACTCCCTGGAACGTGCGGCGGGGCTAGGTTTACCAACCGCGAATATTGTATAGCATGTGCCCGGCAACAACACCGATTTGGCGCTAACTCGCAAGAGAAGAGATATGGGCGAAGGCACGATTTTTCTAGGCAAGAGCACCAAGCGCGAGGAACTGTACCTCAAGCTCGCCAACCGCCACGGGCTGATCACCGGCGCAACCGGTACGGGCAAGACGGTGACCCTGCAAATTCTGGCGGAGGGCTTTTCCGACGCCGGGGTGCCGGTGTTCGCCGCCGACATCAAGGGCGACCTGTCCGGCGTATCGCGCGAGGGAGAGCCGAAGGACTTCCTGCTCAAGCGCGCCAAGACAATCGGCTTCGACGATTATGGCTTCGAGGCTTTCCCGACGATCTTCTGGGACCTGTTCGGTAAGCAGGGCCACCCGATCCGCACCACCATCTTGGAGATGGGCCCGCTGCTGATCTCGCGGCTGATGGGGCTCACCGAGGCCCAGGAAGGCGCGCTCAACATCGCCTTCCGCATTGCCGATGAAGAAGGCATGCTGCTGCTCGACCTGAAAGACCTGCGCGCCATGCTGTCCGATCTCGGCAACCGGGGCGGCAAGCTGACCACCGACTACGGCAACATCGATGCCCGCACCATCGGCGCCATCCAGCGCCGGCTGATCGTGCTGGAAGAGCAGGGCGGCGAACACTTCTTCGGCGAGCCCGCACTCGACATCATGGACCTGATGCGCATCACGCCGGACGGGCGCGGCTATATCAACATCCTGGCAGCCGACGAGCTGATGCAGTCGCCGCAGCTCTATGCGACGTTCCTGCTTTGGCTGATGTCGGAACTGTTCGAGGAGCTGCCTGAAGTGGGTGACCCGGACAAGCCGAAGCTGGTGTTCTTCTTCGACGAGGCGCACCTCTTGTTCAACGAAGCGCCGCCCAGCCTGCTGACCAAGGTGGAGCAGGTGGTGCGCCTGATCCGGTCCAAGGGCGTCGGCATCTACTTCGTTACCCAGAACCCGCTCGACGTGCCGGATACGGTGCTGGCCCAGCTCGGCAACCGGGTGCAGCATGCGTTGCGCGCGTTCACCCCGCGCGACCAGAAGGCGGTTAAGGCCGCCGCCCAGACATTCCGCCAGAACCCGTCCTTCAATACGGAAGAGGCAATCACCCAGCTCGGCGTCGGCGAGGCGCTGGTCTCGGTGCTCGACCTGAAGGGCGTTCCGACCATGGTCGAGCGCACGCTGATCCGCCCGCCGTCGGGCAAGCTTGGCCCGGTAATGCCCGCCGAGCGCCAGCAATCGGTCAAGTCCAGTCCGGTCTATGGGCTGTACGACGAGGCGATCGACCGCGAGTCGGCCTATGAATTGCTGCAGGTGAAGGCCGAAAAGGCAGCCGAAGCGATGGCCGCGGAAATAGAGGCGAAGGCGCGCGCAAAGGAGGAAAAGGCAGCCACGCGAGCCTCGACCTCGAGCCGCCGCACCGACTCGGCCACGGACCGGTTCGTCAAGAACGTGGCCAGCAGCGTCGGCCGCCAGGTTGGCAACATGATCGTGCGCAATATCGGCAACAGCCTGGTGCGCGGCATCCTGGGCGGGCTGCTGAAGCGGTAACTAGAGCATCATCCGACCAGATTGAATCATCTGATCGGATAAGGACGCTCGATTCCAAGGTGCTAGAGCAACTTTAGCCGTTCAAGGTGAACGGCAGTTGCTCTAGTGCTCCAGCAGGATGGTGTCGGCAATCTCCACGCCGAAGCCGGACAGGCCGACATAATGGCGCGACTTGCTGGCGATCTGGCGGATCGACTTGACCGACAGGTCGCGCAGGATCTGCGCACCCAGGCCCACGTCGCGCCAGGCTTCCTCGCGCGCCCGCTCCGACCCGGTATCCTCTTCGCCCGAGGGCTTGTTGAGCTTCGATGCCGGCACGCCGGCCGTGCCCTCGCGCAGGTAGACGAGGATGCCGCAGCCTTCCTGGCGGAAAATCTCGTACACCTTGTTGAGCGTGTCGCGATTGCCCAGCACGTCCTCGACCAGGTCCTGCCGGTGCAGGCGAACCGGAACGTTCTCGCCAGACGAGATGTCGCCATAGACCAGCGCCAGGTGCTGCACCGGATCGAAGTGGGTCGAATAGGCGATGCCTGTCGCGGTACCCGCTGGCGTTTCCACGGTGAACTCGCCGTCACGCTCGACGAGCCGCTCGCGCTGCTGCCGGTAGGCGATCAGGTCGGCCACGGAAATGATCTTGTAGCCGTGCTCTCGGGCGAACGACAGCACCTGCGCGCCGCGCTTCACGGTGCCGTCGTCGTTGACCAGTTCGCAGATCACGCCGACCGGCGGCTCGCCTGCCAGCCGGCACAGATCGACGGCGGCTTCGGTATGGCCAGAGCGCATCAGCACGCCGCCGCGCTTGGCGATCAGCGGAAATACGTGGCCTGGGCGCACGAAGTCTTCGGCATGCACGTTGGCGTTCGCCAGCGCATGAACCGTGGCGCAGCGCTCCTTGGCAGAGATGCCGGTGGTCAGGCCTTCCTTGTAGTCGATGGAAACCGTGAACGCGGTGCCCAGTGGCGCGTCATTGTCCGATACCATCGGATCGAGCTTGAGTCGGCGAGCATCCTCGCGCGTCATCGGCGCACACACGATGCCGGAGCCATGGCGCACCATCATCGCCATCTGTTCGGTCGTGACCTTGGACGCCGCGGCAATCAGGTCGCCTTCATTCTCGCGGTCGTCATCGTCCACCACGACCACCATCTCGCCGGCCTTGATGGCGGCGATTGCGCTTGAAACGGTGTCGAGTTTGTTCGTCATGCTGTCTGCTCCTGCAAGCTGCGGCGACAGATCGCCCGGCTTGACCTTGTCCCGGGTGAGTTGCTGAATGCGCAGGGCCAGGTCAAGCGACGGCGTGTCGCCCGACAGAAGCTGCGACACGCGGCCCGGCGAAACTCCCACGTTCCGGGCAAATTCCGCTTTGCTCATGCCTGATGTCTTTAGCCATTCAGCAAGTTTCATGGGAGGCACTTTTAGCAGGGCTAAAGGTGGAGGAGAAGGCCGTTTGCGGCATGGCAGCCATGAAAAGCGAAAGCCGGGCGCTGAGGCCCGGCTTTGCTGCGTTCAATATGTGATAAGTGACGCTTACTTCGTCGCCTCGGCGTACATCTTCTCCACGTATTTCCAGTTCACCAGGCTGTCGATGAACGCTTCGAGGTACTTCGGCCGGGCGTTGCGGTAGTCGATGTAGTAGGAGTGTTCCCACACGTCGCAGCCGAGGATCGGGTGCGCACCGTGCATCAGCGGGTTTTCACCGTTTGGAGTCTTCATCACGGCCAGCTTGCCGTCCTTCACGGCGAGCCAGGCCCAGCCCGAGCCGAACTGCGTGGTACCAGCGTTGATGAAGTCTTCGCGCATCTTGTCATAGCCGCCGAGGTCAGAGTCGACAGCCTTCTGCAGTGCGCCCGGCAGGCTCTTGCCGCCGCCGTTGGGATTCATCCAATTCCAGAAGTGCAGGTGGTTGTAGTGCTGGCCCACATTGTTGACGAGACCGGCGGTCTTGTCCGCATAGGCCTTCTTGCAGATTTCCTCGAGGGACTTGCCGGCCAGCGGAGAATCCTTCAGCAGGTTGTTGCCGTTGGTGACATAGGCCATGTGGTGCTTGTCGTGGTGAAACTCGAGCGTTTCCTTCGACATGTAGGGCGCAAGCGCGTCATAGGCATAGGGGAGATCAGGGAGTTCGAGAGCCATAGGTGTCAGCCTCCGTTGTTGGTTGCATAAGGTTCTGTAGCGTTAACGCGTGAGCCGCGCCAGAGGTTCAGAAAAACGCCTGGATGCCGGTCTGGGCGCGGCCGAGGATCAGTGCGTGCACGTCATGGGCGCCCTCATAGGTGTTGACCGTCTCCAGGTTCACCATGTGGCGGATCACGTGATACTCGTCCGAGATGCCGTTGCCGCCGTGCATGTCGCGCGCCATGCGGGCGATGTCGAGCGCCTTGCCACAATTGTTGCGCTTCATGATCGAGATGGCGACCGGCGAGACCGTGCCGTTTTCAAGCCCGCGGCCCAGCGACAGGCAGCCGTGCAGGCCCAGCGTGATCTCGGTCTGCATGTCGGCAAGCTTCTTCTGCACGAGCTGCGTGGCGGCCAGCGGACGGCCAAACTGCTTGCGGTCCAGCGTGTATTGCCGCGCCCTGTGCCAGCAGTCTTCCGCTGCCCCCACGACGCCCCAGGCAATGCCGTAGCGCGCCTTGTTGAGGCAGCCGAACGGGCCGGAAAGCCCGCGCGTGTTTGGCATGAGCGCGTCTTCGCCCACTTCCACGTTGTCGAGCACGATCTCGCCGGTCACGGAAGCGCGAAGCGAGAACTTGCCCTCGATCTTCGGCGTCGAAAAACCCTTGGCGCCGCGCTCGACGATGAAGCCGTGAATGCCTTCGTCCTCCAGCTTGGCCCAGACAACCGCAATGTCGGCGATGGGCGAATTGGTGATCCACATCTTCGCGCCGTTCAGCACGTAGCCGTTGGAGGTGCGCTTGGCGCGGGTCTTCATGCCGCCCGGGTCGGAACCGGCGTCGGGCTCGGTCAGGCCGAAGCAGCCAACCATCTCGCCGGTGGCGAGCTTGGGCAGGTACTTCATCTTCTGGGCTTCCGAGCCATAGGCCTCGATCGGGTGCATGACAAGCGAGTTCTGCACCGAGATGGCCGAGCGGTAGCCTGAATCGACGCGCTCGATCTCGCGCGCGATCAGGCCATATGCCACGCAGCCAAGGCCCGCGCCGCCATACTTCGGGTCGGTCATGATGCCCATCAGGCCCAACTCGCCGGCCTCGTTCATGATCTCGCGGTCGAAGCGCTCCTCGCGGAAGGCGCTCTTCACCCGGCTCATCAGCTTGTCCTGGGCGAAGTCGCGCACGCTGTCGCGGATCATGCGCTCTTCTTCGGTCAGGTGGCTTTCAAGGTCGAGCGGGTCCTCCCAGTTGAACTCGGCGACGGCCGCCGGCTTGGGCGAAATGGAATGGGCAGCTTCTGCCATGGGTCAAAGCCTCCGGATGCGAATGGATCAGGGTCAGATTTTGCGCGGCAATGTGCGCTGGAATGCGGCACAAAGCAAGGTTTGCAGGCGCACAATTCCTATGCGTGGGGTGCAGTTGCCTTCCCCGTCACCATCAGCCCGAAGGCATAGACCAGCGCGACTTCCTTGAGCCGGTCGAAGCGGCCGGGCGCGCCGCCGTGGCCTGCGCCCATCTGCGTCTTCAGCAGCAGGTAATTGCCGTCGGTCTTGAGCTCGCGCAGCTTCGCCACCCATTTGGCCGGCTCCCAATAGGTCACGCGCGGGTCGGTGAGCCCGCCCACGGCCAGGATGTTTGGATAGGCCTTTGCCGCGACATTGTCATACGGCGAGTAGGACCGCATGTACTCGAACGCCTCCTTGCTGGCGATCGGGTTGCCCCACTCGTTCCACTCGGGCGGGGTCAGCGGGAGGGTGTCGTCCAGCATGGTGCTGAGCACATCGACGAACGGCACCTCGGCGATGATGCCCCTGAACAGCTCAGGCGCCATGTTGGCCACCGCGCCCATCAGCATGCCGCCGGCGCTGCCGCCCTGCGCCACGATGTTGCCTTGCGTGGTGAAGCCTTCCGCGACCAGGTGGCGGCCGGCGGCGATGAAGTCCTCGAAGGTGTTCTTCTTGGTCATCATCTTGCCGGCCTTGTACCAGCCGTAGCCCTTGTCCTTGCCGCCGCGGATGTGGGCGATGGCATAGATGAAGCCGCGGTCGGCCAGCGACAGGATGTTGGTGTTGAAGGCGGCCGGAATGGAAATGCCGTAGGAGCCGTAGCCGTACAGCCACACCGGCGATGAGCCGTCAAGCGGCGTATCCTTGCGGTAGAGCAGGGACACCGGCACCTGCTCGCCATCGGCAGCCGGGGCCATGATGCGGCGGGTCACGTAGTCGTCCGGATTATGGCCCAACGGCACGTCCTGCGTCTTGCGAAGAACGCGCTCACGGCTGGCCATGTTGTAGTCGAACACCTGGGCAGGCGTGGTCATCGACGAATAGGTGAAGCGAAGCGTGGTGGTGTCGAACTCGTAGCCTGCCGACATGCCCAGCGAATAGGCTTCCTCGTCGAAGGCGATGGCGTGCTCTTCGCCGGTCTTGAGATCGCGGATGATGATGCGCGGCAAACCTTGTGCACGCTCAAGCCGGGCGAGATGTCCGGCAAACACCGCCACGTCGATGATCAGCGTGCCGGGCGTGTGCGGCACCAGGTCATGCCAGTTCTCCCGGCCCGGATTGCCTGCGGGCGCGGTGACGATCTTGAAGTCTTCTGCCCCATCGGCATTGGTCAGGATGTACACCAGGCCGCCGCCTTCATCGACGGAATATTCGTGTGCGGTCTCGCGCGCTGTAATCAGACGGGGTTTCGCGGTGGGGTCATTGGCCGGGATCAGCCAGCATTCGGACGTCTGGTGGTCGTGGCAATCGATGATGATCCAGTCGCCCGACTGGCTCTTGCCGCACGACATGAAGAAGCCCGGATCTTTCTCTTCGTGCACCAGCACGTCGGCCTCTGCTGGCGCGCCGATCTTGTGGCGGAAGAGCTTCGACGGACGGTGGTTTTCATCCAGCCTGATGTAAAAGACATGGATGCTGTCAGCCGACCATGCGGCGCTGCCGCTGGTATCCGGGATCACGTCGGCGAGGTCTTTGCCGGTGTCCGCGTCACGCAGTATGAGGGTGAAGAATTCCGACCCCTTGTCGTCGAAGCCGAAGGCAACCAGCCTGTGGTCGGGCGAATGGGATGCCCCGCCGAAGCGGAAATAATCCTTGCCGTCTGCTTCCTTGTTGCCGTCCACCAGCACGGTCTCGTTGCCGCCGGTGCGCGGGGTGCGGATGAACAGCGGCTGCTGGCCGCCGGTTACGTACTTCACGCCGTAGGAATACGGCCCGTCCGGTGACGGCACCGAGGAATCGTCCTCCTTGATGCGGCCCTTCATTTCGCCGAACAGGGTTTCCTGCAACTTGCCGGTTGGCGACAGGGTTGCCTCTGTCCACGCATTCTCGGCTTCGAGATATGTGCGGATTTCCGGCGTCAGCACGGATGGATCGCGCATGACTTCCTGCCACTTGGCATCGCGCAGCCAGGCGTAATCGTCGACGAGGTTGATGCCATGGACAGTTGTGGTAACGGGCTTCCTGGCTGCCCGGGGTGCGGATGCGGTCATGGAGTTCCTGGATCTTGGCGGCGGACGCCGCGAGTTACTTGTCTTCGACAAACTTGAGGGCAACGCCGTTCATGCAATAGCGCAGGCCCGTCGGCTGGGGGCCGTCTCGGAATACGTGACCGAGATGTCCATCGCAAGCCGCGCAACGCACCTCGGTGCGGCGCATGAAGAACGAACGGTCCTCATGCTCGGATACGGCTTCTTCCGACATCGGCTCGTAGAAGCTGGGCCAGCCGGTGCCGGAATCGAACTTGGCATCGGAAGTGAACAGCGGGTTGCCGCAACCCGCGCAAACATAGTCACCCTGCTTCTTGTTGTTGTTGAGCGGGTGCGAGAAAGCGCGTTCCGTGCCATGAGACCGCAACACGTAGTACTCGGCATCGCTCAGTTGTTCACGCCACTCTGCTTCGCTCTTGCGTTTGTCTTCAGTCATGACTCACCCTTGGATTTCGCATCGAAATACAGCACGACAAGTTGGGCAATCATCACCGGCTTATCAAGCCGGCCGCTGTTCACGGTCACGTCATGGATGACGCGCACGAACGTCTCCTCGCGCACCGCCTTGCTGACTGATACGGTCGCCCGGATGCGGTCTCCGGCAAGCACGGGCGCAATGAATCGCACCTTGTTGATGCCGTAGTTGATCATTTGTCCGACGCGGCGGATGTTGATCAGCTCGTACATCGCCGGCGCCAGCATCGAAAGCGTGAGATAGCCGTGGGCGATGGGCGGATGTCCGAATTCGGCCCTGGTCCGCTGTTCGTCCAGATGTATCCACTGCAGGTCGTCGGTGGCATGGGCAAAGGCGTTGATGCGCTCCTGGGTAACCTCGATCCAGCTCGATGGCCCGGCTTTCTCGCCGACGAGCGGTATCAGGTCGTCCGGTGTTTCGACGTCAAACAATGTAGCCTCCCCTGGGCCGTCGGCCCGGAACGGATCAATGATTCCCGGTTTCGTTAAGCCGCCTTATACCATTCCTGCGGTTATCTGGCAGAAGCTTAGGGGTCCAAAGGGTTGAAGCGGCGGTTATTGACGTGGACGTGAGTAGTCATAGCACTGCAGCCGGGCAAGTTGCGTCGGTAATTGGCTTGACGACCGTCGCACGCCTTCTGGTGGACCGCGCACGCATTGCACCGGGCAACGATTCATCCGCGCCATGCAGCGTTGCCAGGGGCGCGCATCGCATGCAGCGCCTGGGCAGCCTGACCATCGATCTCGCGCTGCTGCCTGCTCTCGGCATCAATCTTGATGAAGTCAGCCACCCGGAATCGGCGCCCAGCCCTGAGACCGTTGCTGCGCCTTCGGTTGAAGCGCCTGGGCTTGATGCGCCTCTGCCTGATGTGTCTGCGCCTGATGTGCCTGCGCTTGCCATGGAACCGTCCGAACAGGCCGTTCCGGCCGACGAGCAGCCACAGCCCGCGGTGCCCGGCATGGGCAGCCAGTCTTTCGCTGCCGCCAGCCGTGACCTCGTTGCGATAATGACGCTGCCATCCGGGCAGGCCCAGCCCCAGGAGCGGCTCTTCGCCGGCGATGCCCTGGTCGCCGTCCTGCCTCATTTGCAGCCGGCGGAGCTGACGAACCTGGCCCGCACGGTGGCCCGTCTGGAACTCGTTTCGGAGCGCTTGCGCAGTTTCCTCGTGAACCATCACGACAAGGACATATCGTGCCGGATGC
Source organism: Alphaproteobacteria bacterium (assembly GCA_024642465.1). Taxonomy (GTDB): domain Bacteria; phylum Pseudomonadota; class Alphaproteobacteria; order Rhizobiales; family Aestuariivirgaceae; genus Anderseniella. The sequence goes on along the minus strand of JAHEBA010000004.1, from coordinate 46,344 downwards.
TCAAGGATGCGCAGAACCTTGCCGATCCGGACCTGCTGCGCCTGATCCCCAATGCCAGCGAGCAACAGTTGCGCCTGATCGCGCGGCGCCGCCTGCTCAGCATGTCGGTGTGCGACGCGCTAGTCGCAACCGGAAATCCCACGGTCATTCTCGACCTGTTGCGCAATGCGGATTGTCACCTGTCGCAGGAATCGCTGGATCTGTTGCCGGGCATGATCGAGGGCCATGACGACCTGATGTCGGCCCTGTGCAATCGCGCAGACCTGCCGCAGGCGGTCGGGCTGAAGTTGTTCTGGCAGGCCAACCGCAATCTTCGCCGCTATCTTCTGAGCCGCTTTCTGACCGAATCCGCTTCGCTGGATCGCGTCATGGATGTCGGCATTGCCGCAGGCGCCATACCGCCGCTCGGGGGGCAGGCCAGGCCCGCCGACATCGAGGAGCTGGTCACCCAGGTCGAGGCAGGACGCCCTGAAGCAGCCCAAACTCTTGCGCGTTGTTGCCGGATTGCGCCGGAAACGGCCGCGATGATCGTGGAAGACGCGGGTGGAGAGCCGCTGGCTGTCGTTTTCAAGGCCATGGCCCAGTCGCGGCTCGGCATGGCAGAGGCGCTGAAACGCTGGGTGGCTTCTCCTTCATGTGCCGTCAAGGGCGAGAACCGTATCATCGAGCTTCACGCTCTGTTCGACAGCCTGTCCTTCAACAAGGCGCGCATGTTGCTTTCGTATTGGGACTGGGCATCCAGAGAGGCGGGCCCATATAATGACGGAACGGCACATTGAATGTGTCTTCAATTGAAGACTGCTGGCAAGAACAGCAAATGAAATTTTATAGATTTCCGCTGCGTCAACATCAAGATTTCGATATTGGCCAAATCAATCCTCCCAATACTTGAAAATATATAGCTTCGCTCTTGATTGAGCCTAGTAGAGTTGGTATCTGTACCTTGTTGACGGCTGTTCGGGCTCGAATCCCGTGTCGTTGAAATTCAACAATCGAATATGCGAGCTTCCAAAATGGCAGAAATCGAAGAGCAGAACTTTACTTTCGTAGAGTTGACGGCAGAAATAGTCTGCGCTTACGTCGGCAATAATGCTGTGCCGGCATCCGAAATTCCCGCGCTGATCAAGCAGGTGCACGGCGCATTGTCCGAGGCCAGCGCAAAGGCGGCTACGCCTGAAACACCAAAGCTGGACCCCGCCGTGCCGGTCAACCGGTCGATCACGCCGGACTATCTGATCTGCCTGGAAGACGGCAAGAAGTTCAAGTCGCTCAAGCGGCACCTGCGCACGTCGTACAACATGACGCCGGAAGAATACCGCGAAAAGTGGGGTTTGCGGCCGGATTACCCGATGGTTGCGCCCAACTACGCTGCTGAGCGCTCCAAGCTTGCCAAGAAGATCGGCCTCGGCCAGGGCGGCCGGAAGTCCAGCTGATCCTGCGGCTGAAGGTAGTCGATTGAAGGGGTGGCCGTCCGGGCAGGAGGGCCACCCTTTTTGCGTCTTCCGGCCCTGGTTGTGTTTACAAGGAACCTGAGGGGCTTGCGGATCACCGGGTCGCCGGGCAAGAGTTGTTGCAAGACGATTCGATGCGGGGCGAACGATCGTGGGCGGCGGCTTGGCAGGATTCAGGGCACAATTGGTGGTGTCGCAACAGCAACAGCTGTTCGACTACTGGCTGGCTTGCTGTGACGGCCAGCCTTTCGCCCGGCGCCATTCCATCCGTCCGTCGGACATTCCCCAATTGCTGCCATATGTGAGCCTGATCGAGGCTGACCAGGCTTGCGGGTTCCGCATCCGGCTGGCCGGAACGCAACTTCGCGAAGTGTTCGACCGCGAGATTACCGGTCTGCCAGTCAGCGAACTGGAACGGATGTCGAGCGCGGGATACTGGCATCGCGCCTGCGCATGCGTTCTGGAAACCGGACTGCCGGCGCAAGGCGCCATCAGGTCGCCGCGCACCACCAAGGATCATCTCGTGCAGTTCTGGATGCGCTTGCCGTTGTCGGTCGACGGTACCGGCATCGATCAGCTGCTCGGGTTCGATATCTGCATCCCGTCGGGCGAGGTCTTGGTAGACCTCTCGGACTGCGACGAAGGTCAGGCCGATCTGCTCGCCGTCTCGTATGTCGACATAATTCCTATAATGGAATAATGTCCTCTTTCAGTTTTGTGAAAGAGGAGTCTGCCATGTCATCTGCCGTTTCCCGGCACCAACTTGAACGTGAAGCCAAGATACTGTTGCGCAAGCTGGCAGGCGAAGGTTGCTGCCTGGATCGTGCTGCCGCTGCACAGCCGGATGAGTGGGGTTTCATGACGCCCCGCAACGGGCACAAGCGCCCTGTATCGGTCTGCAGAGGCGAACTTGTCGCGGCGATGCAGACGTGCGGCTGGATCGAGCAGAACCCGCTCGGCTGCATGACCTTGAGCAACGGCGGCCGGGCGTGGCTTGCCAGTCAGGGCGTCGCGGCCCGGAAGCTGAAGGGCGACGCCGGTTCCGCACCCGCCGCCAAGACCTTGACCAACATGGCTGAGAGCCCGCTTGGCTGGCTTGCGGGCCGCAAGGGACCGGACGGCCGAGCAATGCTGAGCCCTGACATGCTGCAGGCGGGCGAGCGGCTCCGGCGCGACTTCGAGACCGGCCAGATGGGCGAACGGGTGACGTCGCAGTGGGGTGCATCCATCATGCCCGGCATGAGAGGCCGGTCCGGCGTATCCGATCAGGGGTTGAACCGGAGCGAGCGTGCGCTGGCTGCGCGTCAGAAGGTTTGGCGTGCCCTGCAGCATGTCGGGCCGGGACTGTCGTCAGTATTGCTTGAGGTGTGTTGTCTTGCCAGCGGGCTGGAAGCAGCCGAGCGGCATCTCAAATGGCCGAAGCGATCGGCTCGGCTGGTCTTGCTGATCGCACTGGAGCGGCTTGCCCAGCATTACGGTTATGGGCAGCCGGGCGTTTCGAAAGCGGCTGCAGGTCTCCAGGTCTGGGGATTGCCGGACTACCGTCCCGATCTGCTCGGCCACCTCGCCGCCGACGAAACGCCAGTGCCGCAGACAGGCTGAACCGGGTCAGCCGGCCGCCCGCGCCGCATCGGATTTCAGCCGGGTGATCATGGCGGCCAGTCCATTCGAGCGCTGGGGCGTCAGCGCTTCGTGCAGGCCAAGCTTGCCAAGTTCCGCCTGCACGTCAGTCTCGAGGATGTCGCGCACGCTGCGGCCCGACAGCAGGATGTGCAGCACGGCAATGAGGCCCTTGACGATCAGTGCATCGCTGTCGCCCCGGAAGCTCAGGACTGGCCCGGAGCCGCCTTCCTCGATGTTCGAGACAAGCCACACCTGGCTTGCGCAGCCCTGAACCTTGGTCTCGGCAGTACGCTCGGCATCGTCCAGCGGTTCAAGCGCCCGGCCGAGTTCGATCACGTACTTGTAGCGCTCCTCCCAGTCGTCGAGGAACTCGAAGTCGTCCAGCAATTGAGCGAAAGTGGGTTCTGCCACGACGGGTGCTCTCCGCAGCCTGGTTGAAACGTGCTGGCAGCGGCATAGCCCGCGGCTGCGCCAATCTCAAGCCCGGCGGGCAATTTGCCTCAAGCCTGAACGGGCGCCGCAAAAGGAAAATGGCCGCAAAGCACAAATTGGGCAGGAGCGCTTTGCGGCCAAGTGGCCCGGTGGGTTGCCGGGTGGGGTTAGCTGTCCCGTACGGGCGCGGGACCGCGCCACTCGGGGATGAGATCTTCCAGGCGAAGGCTGTTGGTGCCTTGCTCGCTTGAGGCCAGGCGGCCATTGCTGCCGGTTACCAGTGGGTCAGCCGCAGACTGCTTGAGTATGGTCGTGCTGGCTTCTTCAGCGCTTGTTCCGCTTGCCGCGGGCGTAACGGGCACGGGCACTGTGATGGAAGGCAGCGGCTGGCTGCCGGCTGCCGGCACCGCCGTGGATTGGCTGCCGTTTTCGCGCTGGTTCGCCCACTCATAGGCAAGCCGTATCGAGTATTTGGCCTTGGCCTGCGCCACGGCGGCAATGCTTGCCATGGCTTCGCAGGTTTGCGGCTGGCGCACGCAGAATGCGGCGAGATCGGTGAATGTGCCGAATGCAACGGAGACGATGTCTTCCGTCTGGACCGCGGCGGCGGGCTGCGGCGCGTTGGCGTCATGTTCGGCTGGTGGCATCGGCATGAGCACGAATGCGGCGATGCCAACGACTGCATATTTGAAGATACCCATTTGACCCCTCGATATTCGGTTGATCCAAATATTCGTTGAGCCAAACCTGCCATAGACAAATTAGTGCGGTTTCAAGCGGGGCAGCAGAACTTGAGTCTCATTCAACTGGAATTTGATTCAAATCTTAATCAAGCCGTCGTCAGAACGGGCGCCGGGCGCAGATTTCCGCCGGTTTGCGCCCGTTGCGATCGGCAATTGGACCCAGTCCGGCAAGGCTGTGTTAACCCAACAATGAGAGTATCGGGCCAACCGGGAATCCGCGATCCGTCAACCAGCAACAGGGATCGACATGAAAGTGCATGCAGATCGTGACCTAACGCACACCCAGCCATCACGCGGGGTGATGATCGCTGGTGCCTGCATCGCGGCAGTCATGGCAGGCTCGGTCTGGTCCAATCTCCTGTCGGGGGAGCATCGGGTATTTGAACGCAGCGCAGCGCCCGACCCGGTCAAGGTCGAGCTGGCGCCGCGCAGCCTGAGCGCCGGCAAGACCACGAACGCATTTCCGGCCGCCAGCGTGAATGTCAGCGTGGTGTCGCAGAACCAGCCGCCTGCCGCGGACGATCCGCTGGGTCAGCTCATCATGCAGACCGGCTCGATCAGCATGGAGGCTGCGCCGCTGGCAGGCGATGAAGATGCCTCCCAGCAGGGACCTAGCTTGATTCTCGAGGCCCAGCGCGCACTGGCCGCACTGAAGTTCTATTCCGGTCTTGTCGACGGTTTGGTTGGGCCCGCCCATGAGGACGCCGTGCGGACCTATCAGGCGACATATGGGCTGCCCGTCACCGGCATCGTGACGCGCCCGGTTCTCGACCACATGCAGATGACCGCGACCGTTGAAAGCGCCACGCAGACGGACATTGTGGTCCACAAGGTCCAGTCGGAGCTGTCCAAACTCGGATATTCCCCGGGCACCGTCGACGGCAGGCTTGGCGAACAGACCCGCCAGGCGATCCGGATATTCGAGGCCGACCGCGGCTGGCAGATTACCGGCGACATCTCGGACCGGCTGCTCAGCGAGCTTGATGGCTCGGGCAATCTCGCCTCGGCGACGTCGAACTAGGCCCTGGCCGGAGCCCGTGTCCGTAAAGTCCGACATCTGGGTATCGGCGTATCGCAGGAGATGCGAACTTGCTGCCATGCCGGTGGTGATCGTGCGCAAGGGTGCACCTGAGGCCGGCAGCATCTTCATCGCGATCCGGGCAGCCGGCGACCAGGTGTGGCTGATGGGCCCGCCCGTGGGTCCGCTGCTCGATAATGCCGGCGAGCGACGCTTCGAATTGCGATTCGATGGTGCAGTCACGCAACAGCAGGTCGACGAGTACCTGCGCCGGCAAGCCGAATATGATCCGGACATATGGGTTGTCGAGGTGGAAGACCGCGAAGGACGGGCGTTCTTGCGCGAATAGTGGCTCATTCAGCCCGGCAATGACCGCGACTGTTTCAAGGATTAGCCAATTTTTAACCAAACAGTCCGCCTAATCGCAGACATCGCAGCAACGAGGGGCTTGAAGGTGCCGTTCAACGATGTCCAACGTCCTGAGTTTTAATGATGCGCCAAGAATTGTGACCTCTGGCAGAAAGCCGGCCGGCAGTGCGCCATGTGAAGTCGTGATCTTTCCCGGCGTCCGCTTCGAACGCCGCGATCACTTTGACGCGCCCAAACCCGGTTCATCTTCCAAGCAGGCCGGCAAGCAATAACCGCGACAGGGTTCAGGCAGGTCCGCAGGAACTGGCATTGAATGCATCCAGCGCGCGGCGCCGTTCCAAAGGGTTGGCGCCTGCCGAGCGCAATACGGCGATCCCGGTAGTGGCGCCGGTGAGAACCGTTATCGCGTTCAGTCCGCGGTTGCCCGATTTGGCAGCTTCGACGATTGCCTGCGGATCCGGATTCTCGTCGTGCAGGAAAATGCTGAGCTGCCGCCTCGGCGCCTGCATGTCATTCAGCGTATAGATGGTATTTCCGCGAGGACCGTACACCTCGATCGACCAGTACTGGTCGGGCACGCGAGCCTTGATCTCCAGCGGACCCCCCGACAGGTCGAAGGCACAAACCGCATAGGCCAGTTCACCCCGATGCGATGCGAGGGCCGCCGCGGCGGTGTCGTCTGCAGCCATGGCAAGCCGGTTGCTGCCTGCTTCCGCGGTCAAGGCCACAATGCGGTCATTCAACCGGCTCTGGGGAATGAACAGGATGTAGGCAAGGTGGACAGCAATGGCGGTGAGCAGTCCGAAAATGAGCCAGAACGTACGCGACGAGTTCATGAGCAGCGCTCCCGCATGACCCTGGGCAGGCTTGCATCGATGTCGGCCGGGCTTGCCCGCTCGTCGCCGTCATAGAGCCGCAACACCAGCCGTCCCGGGTCTTCGCCGCCGAAGTCCAGCCAGTTGCCGGGTTGCGGCACGTCGGCGAGGTGGACGTCAACGTTGCCGGCGACGGAAATGACATCGTCCTGTGTGACGAGGCTGGTGGCCGCGCCATTATCGTTGACGAGGCTCAACGTCCAGCGGCGAACCTCCGGGCGTTTCATCGACACCAGGTAGACGCACGATTGCGACAGCCGCCCGCCATCATCGTCATGGCTGCGGTACAGCGTGGTCACTTCTGTGAAATGTTCCGGAAGATGGCCATCGAGCAGAAAGCGCGCCTGACTGTAAGGACTGCTTCGGGGATCGCCCGAGGTTGGCCACGCGTACCACCGGCCGTGACGTTCATTCACCAGCGGGTTCGACTGTTGCGCCATGTAGTGTGCGCTGGCCACGCCCAAGGCAGCCCCGATCAGGAGGCTCGAGGCAAAACGAATTGTTGAGCCGGCTGCCAATCCTGCAGTCTCCCCGAATTTCTATCGTTCCCGATGATTGTTGCGGCGCTGATGCAGGTTGAAATTGCGCTTCTGCTGGAAGTTTCCGAACAGGCCGGGGGTAATGACGCGGACACCGTCTGATGTACTGGCCTGTTTTGCAGGCCTTGCCTGGTTGCTTGGCCGCACGATCCGGACCTTCTGGTCTTCCTTCTTGAACAGCGTGAACATGTCGCGCAGCACCCTGATGACCGCATCATCACGGCTCTGTCCGGAGGTCGGTTCGCCAACGGCCGATTCATCGTCGGTTTGCGCAGACGCCAGCTGGATCTCTTCGCCGCCGACATTCTCGAGCAGATTGCGGTTTTCTTCCAGGAAAGCCGCGTGCTGCTGGGTGGCAGGCAGGCCCACGAGCGACATCGGAGCCTTGGCGCGATCGGCGCGCAGCATGAAGGCTTTCCAGGTCTTGGCCGGCAACGAGCCGCCGGTTGCCCGGTTGGTTGGCGAATAGTCATCGTTGCCGAACCAGACGCCGGTCACGTATTTGGCCGTGAAGCCGACGAACCAGGCATCGCGGTAACTCTGCGTCGTGCCTGTCTTGCCAGCCGCCGGCGTATAGCCAAGATCGGCATTGCGGGCCGTGCCGGCTGTCACGACCTGGCCCATCATCCGGTTCATGTCGGCAGCAACCGTTTCGGGAATGACTTGGGGAGAGGCCGGCTCGTTGCGCGCGCGCGAATAGATCAGTTCGCCCGATGCCCGCCGGATTTCAACCACGGTGTGCGGCTGCGACAGCTTTCCGCCCGCCGCGAAGGTGGCATATCCGCGGGTGATGTCCAGCACCGTCATTTCGTTCACGCCAAGTGGTAGCGACGGAATTGAGGCCAGCTTGGACTGCACGCCGACCAGATGCGCGGTATCGATGATCTTCTTGCGCCCGATCTGGGTCATCAGCCGGACCGGCACCGTATTGTAGGACCGCGTCAGCGCATTGATCAGGTTGGTCCGTCCGGCATAGCCCCCGGAATAGTTCCTCGGTGACCAGTTGCCGATGGTGATGGGGCCATCGACGATGGGCGTTTCGGGCGTGAATCCCTCCAGCAGCGCGGCGGCATAGACGAACGGCTTGAAAGACGAGCCCGGCTGGCGCAAAGCGTCGGTCGCCCGGTTGAACTGGCTTTCCTCGTAGTTTCTGCCACCGATGATGGCCTTTACCGCGCCTTTCGGCGTCATGGAAACCAGTGCCGCCTGGCTGGCATTGTAGCGCGGACCCTCGGTGGTCAGCATCCGGTCGATTTCCTCGGCGGCCGCCTTCTGCATGTCGAGGTCGATGGTGGTTTTCACCTCGACCACGTAGTCGTCGGTCAGGCCCTGCTTCTCGATGATGTCCAGCGTTTCCTTGTAGGCCCAGTCGAGGAAATAGTCTGGGCTGGCAAAGTTGTTATGCTTCACTACCTGCGCCGGATTGCGCGTCGCCTCGAGCAATTCGCCCTGGGTAATGTAGCCGACGTCGAGCATCCGCCCCATGACGACACCGGCACGCTCCCGGGCCGCATCAAGGTTCACGTGCGGCGCGTAGCTCGAGGGAGCCTTGAACAGTCCGGCCAGCACGGCGGCCTCGGCCAGATTCACATCGCGCACGGACTTGCCGAAATAGAACTGCGCCGCTGCTTCCATGCCGTAGGTGCCGCCGCCCATGTAGGTGCGGTCCAGGTACATCTTCAGGATTTCCGCCTTGGTCAGGCGCGCCTCGATCCACAGCGCCAGGAACGCTTCATGGACCTTGCGCCGCAGCGAGCGCTCCGGCGACAGAAACAGGTTCTTTGCAAGTTGTTGCGTCAGCGTCGACCCGCCCTGTACCACGCCCTGCGCCTGTGCGTTCGCTACCATGGCGCGCATGGTGCCTAGTACATCGACCCCGAAATGATGGAAGAAGCGGACGTCCTCGGTGGCGAGCACCGCCTTGACAAGGTGCGGCGGAATCTCGTCCAGTGGAATGGCGTCGTCCTGAAGGATGCCGCGCTTGCCGATGATCTCGCCATTGGCATCGGTGAAGGTGACGGCATATTGCCGGCCCGCATTCCAGATGTCGTCGGTTTCCTTGAGCGTGGGCAGCGCCAGCGCGATGATGCCGATTGCGAAGACCATGGCGAACGTCGCGGCGTCGTCAGCCAGGTCGACGATGACGCGCTTGAGGCCGGTGATCCGGAACCGCAGCAGGAACGACGAATAGGCCAGCCATGCGCGCCTCAGCCCGTCGGTGACTTCAAACAGGCCGCTGGACACATAGCTGTCCACAGCCCTGAAGAAGGCGATGATCGGTTTGAAGTTCAACGTCTTGCTCGCTTTCGTTGGCCGCCGTAACCGCTAATGACCAAGCTCAGCCCCCCTGAACCCGTACGCAAAAGCAATATGCCCCCACTTGAGGATTGGGCAAAGCCACTTTCGCGTGTATCGGTATATCGCTACCTTAATATAAACCTCTGAACAACTCACCAATTCCCTCAACGGTCACGGCGAAAAAAATGATGTCCACCCCGCCGTTCTGGCAGGTCAAGCAACTGCACGAGATGACGCCGCAGGAATGGGAATCCCTCTGCGACGGTTGCGGACGCTGCTGCCTGGTGAAGCTCGAAGACGAGGACACCGGCATCATCTACACCACAGACGTGAGCTGCAGGCTTCTGGACTGTTCAACGTGCCGTTGCACAGACTATGCCAACCGCCATCAACTGGTGGACGATTGCATCAAGCTCGACCCGGTTAATGTCGACGAACTTGGCTGGCTGCCGTCAACCTGCGCCTATCGGCTGGTTTGGGAGGGAAAGCCTCTCGAAGACTGGCATCCGCTGGTCTCCGGCAGCAGTGAGACCGTCCATGAAGCCGGTATATCGGTTCGCGGAAGGGTGACGAACGAGACAGAGGTGGAGATCGACGACCTGCCCGACCGGATCGTCGACTGGTGAGAAAGAAAAAATACCCTTCATAGGAGTTTACACTTGACAGCACCCCGCTGTTTGGCCTTTAAGAGGGCATGCTCCACAAATGGCGGTTGAGACGGCACGGGACGCTCCGGTCCTTCTCCGCCACCAGCCCGACTGGAACTCCGCGACATGACTGATGACGCTGCGCCGGCACCTGAATGAGCAGCGATCCGCGAGGCATATGAAGCCCGCGAGCTCAAAGTGACCGAGATCGCCAGGAAGTTCGGCGTGAACCAGGCGACCATCTACCGGCGCATCGACGAAGAGGACTGGGAACGGCGCCATTCAGGCGGCGCGCGGGCAAGGCGGCGCGCAACGCTGCGCCGTCTTGGCAAGCTTGTTTCGCGGGAACTCGAAGCACTGGAAGACGCCGCGCAGACTGCAGGCCAGGCCGCATCCCTGGCCGACCGGGAGCGGCTGGCGAAGGTGGCTGCCGGGCTGGTCAAACTGATGGAATCGATCACTGCGCTGGAGACAGAACTTGAACGCACCAAGCAGTCCGCCAGAAACTCTACCGGCCACTCAGATGGCGATGACGACGAACTGCGGCAGAGAATTGCGCGACGCATTATTGCTTTGTGCAGCGAAACGCCGCCTGAAGCAGACCCTGGACCGGCTGGACCGCAATGACCTCTGGTTCATCGACGGGGACTGGCCGACTTGGGCGCACACGGCCCAGTTGCCGCCTGGCGAGCCGCAAGCATCGCAGGACTGGTCGAGCTGGCTGATCCTTGGCGGGCGCGGATCGGGCAAGACGCGCGCCGGCGCCGAATGGCTGCGTTCACTGATCCGTTCGCCATTCCGGCCAGCCCGGCCGCTGCGAATTGCGCTTGTCGGCCCCAGCTACGCCGAGGCGCGCGAGGTGATGGTGGACGGCGTGTCGGGCCTGATGTCGCTGGAGTGGCATGACCGGCAGCCGGAACTGGTCAGCTCGCGCTGCCTGCTAGTCTGGCCCGATGGCAGCCAGGCGCACCTGTTCTCGGCTGAGGATCCGGAACAGTTGCGTGGACCGCAATTCGACCTCGCCTGGTGCGACGGCATTCCGCGGTGGCCCGCCACACCTGCCCGCCGGACGACTGGATGATGTTCTGTGGCGTTGCGCTCGGTCATGCTGATCCGGATGCCGCCATCAATACGCTTCGTACGGACCGGGCGGCCGTTACGGAGTTTGCGAGGTTTTCGGGGTTCTAGCCAGTTGCTGAAAGGGCATTCATCGCAGGTTCATGTGCCGTGTTTCATTGTGCTTGCAACTAAACTGGGGACTTGTGTGATTATGAACGTCTTGAAGAAATTGATACCAGCTGCGCTTGCCGTGGCGCTGATGTCCGCGATGCCGGGAACGGCGTTCGCGCTCAGCAGTTCTGCTGCGGCAGCCGCCGTAGCCAGCGCAACCGGTGGACAGGTGCTTGCCGTCCAGGCGTCTGGCGGTGGTTATCGCGTCAAGGTCCGCGTCGGTGGACAGGTAAAGTGGTGTAGCGTTAGCGGTTCCGGCAGCGTGAGCTGCTGAGTTAAACTGGCAAGGGGAGGGGCGAGGCGTGCGGTTGCTGGTAGTTGAAGATGACCCGGACTTGAACCGGCAGCTCGTAACAGCGCTCTCCGATGCCGGTTACGCAGTGGATTCTGCCACTGATGGCGAAGAAGGCCACTTTCTTGGTGACACCGAGCCTTACGACGCCGTTATTCTAGACCTCGGCCTGCCGGTCATGGATGGCGTAAGCGTTCTTGAAGCATGGCGTCGCGAAGGCCGCGCCATGCCGGTCCTGATCCTCACCGCCCGCGACCGGTGGAGTGACAAGGTGGCAGGCTTCGACGCCGGCGCGGATGACTATGTCGCAAAGCCCTTTCACATGGAGGAAGTGCTCGCCCGCGTGCGGGCCCTGTTGCGGCGGGCCAGCGGCAATGCATCCTCTGAACTGAGCTGCGGCGATCTGGTCGTAGATACGGCCGGCGCGCGGGTCACCGTGGCGGGCAATGCCATCAAGCTCACCTCGCTCGAATTCCGGTTGCTCAGCTACATGATGCACCACAAGGGAAAGGTGATCTCGCGCACCGAACTGGTCGAGCATCTGTACGATCAGGATTTCGATCGCGACTCCAACACCATCGAAGTGTTCGTCGGCCGCGTGCGCAAGAAGCTCGGCATCCACGTGCTGAAGACCGTGCGCGGTCTCGGCTATTGCCTGTCGGAACCGGATGAACAGGCGTAACTCGCTTGCATTCCGCCTCATTGCAGCGGCGGCCGCCGTCAGCATCGTGCTGCTGCTGGCGGCTGGCGTTCTGCTGTCCTCACTGTTCACGGCAGCCGTCGAGCGAAGCCTCGATGCCCGTCTGCAGGCGGTCATGGACGGCCTGCTGGCCTCGGTCGAATTGGATGGCAATAGGCCGAAGATGGACAAGGCGCTGGCCGACACCCGCTTCGAGATTCCGCTCAATGGATGGTATTGGCAGATCAGGCCGATTGGAGGCGCGAAGGATCGCCAGCTTGCCTCGGCATCGCTCCTGGATGAGCGTTTGCCGATCGATCAGTTCAATGTCCCTGACCGCGCCGACGGGGCCCGCATGGCGGGCTACATGCGTGACAGGTCCGGCAACAATCTGCGTGCCATCGAGCAGCGCTTTTCCCTGTTTGGAAGCAAGGAACTCTATTCTTTCCTCGTGACCGGAAACTTCGACGAACTCGAAGCCGAGGTCTCCGCATTCAACAATGCACTGATTGCGGTACTGGGCCTGTTGGGAGCCGGGGTCGTGGCGGCAATATTCTTCCAGGTTCGCTTCGGTCTGCGGCCATTGTCTGGCCTTCAGGCAGAGCTCACGCAAATTCGGGAAGGCAAGCAGGACCGGATTTCCGGCGACTATCCGGTGGAGATCCAGACGGTGACGGACGAACTCAACCTGCTGCTGGAATCAAATACGGAAATCATCGAGCGCGCCCGCACCCAGGTCGGCAATCTGGCCCATGCATTGAAAACGCCATTGAGCGTGCTGACCAATGAAGCGGGCCTTCATGGCGGGCCGCTTGCCCGCAAGGTGACCGAACAGGCCGGCATCATGCGCGATCAGGTTTCGATGTATCTCGACCGGGCCAGACGCGCAGCACGCGCGCATACCATCGGCTCGGTGTGCGATCCCAATGACGTGGTCAAGGCATTGGTCCGCACGCTTGAGCGCATTCACATCGAACAGGGCATCAAGGTCGACGCAAGCTACGATGCGCAGGTCAGGTTTCGTGGCGAGCGTCAGGACCTGGAGGAAATGGTGGGCAATCTGCTCGACAACGCCTTCAAATGGAACGCTGGCAGGATTTCGGCAACGGTCCGGCCTGCCCGTGCGCCGATCGACAATCGCATCTCGTGGCTGGAGATCATCGTCGCGGACAATGGCTCCGGTCTGCCGGATGGTGGCGCGGAGATTGCCATGCAGCGGGGCAAGCGGCTTGATGAAACCAAGCCCGGATCGGGGCTCGGCCTCAACATCGTGTTTGAAACGGCCAGCATGTATGGCGGCAAGCTATCGCTGGGCAGGAGCGAACTCGGAGGCCTTGAAGCCGTGCTCACATTGCCGGCGGTCGGCAGTGCTGGCTGATCAGCTTGCCTCTTCCTCGGCGGCTGACGGATTGGGCAATCCGCGCTCGCGGTAGGGAGTGCGCGCATAATAGGCGCGGTAGCACTTGGAGAAGTGCGACGGCGAGGAAAATCCGCAGGCCAGCGCCACGTTGATCACCGACATGTTGGTTTGCAGCAGCAATGACCGCGCCTTCTTGAGCCGCAGTTCGAGATAGTACCGCTTCGGCGACCGGTCCAGATAGCGCCGGAACAGGCGCTCCAGCTGGCGAGTCGACAGGCCCGCCTGATGGGCCAGCACGCTGGGCGACAGCGGTTCTTCCAGGTGCTTCTCCATCTGCTCGATGATGCCGACGAGCTTCGGATGCCGCGCGCCGATGCGGGCGGGCAGGGACATGCGCTGATGCTCGGTTGGCTGGCGGATTGGCGAATGCAGGATGTTTTCAGCAACGTTTGTCGCAAGCGCTGCCCCATGCTGGGCCGAAATGAGCGCCAATATCATATCGAGTGCGGATGTCCCGCCCGCGCCGGTAAACCTGTCCCGGTCGATCTCGAACAGACTGCTGGTGACATCTATCTCGGGAAACTCCTCCATGAAGCCAGGCTGGTTTTCCCAGTGAATGGTGCAGGTATAGCCGTCCAGCAGGCCAGCCATGGCGAGAAGCTGCGCGCCGGTGCAGATGGCCCCGATATCGGTTCCCTTGCGGGCCGCCTTGCGAAGCCAGTTGAACAGCGCCTTGTCTGCGTACTTCTGTACGTTGGTACCGCCGCAGACGATGACCGTCGCATGGTCTGGAATCGAGTCCAGGTCGCCATCGGGCATCAGGGTGATGCCGTTCGAAGCGGTAATGGGCGTGCCATCTGTTGAATGCGTCGTCCAGACGTAGAGCGACTTTTCAGATTGCCGGTTAGCAAGCCGCAAGGGATCGATGACGGAAGTTACCGGCAGCAACGTGAACTCCGGAACCAGGATTAGCGCGATCTGCATCGGCAGATCTCTGGGTTTGTCACCGAACATTTATATAGAAAGCCTCATCTCGCCCGAGTATTCGTGTCATCGCATGGCGGCAGTCGGCGCTACCCGCCTCCGGAACGCCATGCGGCAAAATGCATTGAAGTCGTATATGTCACGGCCCTGTCGCAAATTGCACGTTTCCGACGTCGCAAATGACGCATTGTCACTGCGCTAATGAAGTCGGGAGACTACGTCAATGGGTATCGCAACAATGGCGCCGGAATCGAGTACAATTATGGAAACGCCTATGTCGGCCTTAATGGCCAACATGACCCTGGAAATTACGCCGCGCCAGGCCGAAAAGCTGCCGCTCATCCAGCAGCACGTGGCCCCGGGCACCCGTGTTTTCGTGGCCCTGGTCGACCCGTCCCACCTGGAAGACCAGTACGCTGCCGTTGCTGCAATCCGTGCAGCCGGTCTGGTGCCTGTGCCGCACGTGCCCGCCCGCTTCGTCGTCAATGAAGATGACCTCAAGCACCGCATCGAGCGCCTGGCAAAGGCTGGCAGTGTCGATACCTACCTGGTGCTCGGCGGTGGCGCGCCTGAACCTGTGGGCGACTATCACTGCGCCCTGCAGCTCATGGAAACCGGTGTGTTCGAGGCAAACGGCGCCAAGGTTCTCGGCGTTGCCGGGCACCCGGAAGGCAATGCCGACATCACCAAGGTGCACGGCGAGGCAATGCTGGCGACCGCGTTGAGGCAGAAGCAGGCCTACATCCGCGAACACGGCATGGACGGTTTCATCGCAACCCAGTTCCTGTTCGAGGCGGAGCCGGTTGCAAAGTGGGCCGAGGGCCTGCGCGCTGCCGGCATCGACCTGCCGGCCTGGGTCGGCATTCCCGGTCCGGCATCAATCAAGACATTGGCCAAGTACGCTGCCGTGTGCGGCGTCGGCAACTCGGCCCGCTTCATCCGCAAGCAGGCGCTCAATGTCACCAAGCTGCTTTCGGTTTCCACGCCTGACAAGTTCATGAACGACCTGGCGGCCATCCACGTGGGCAAGCCGAACCTGAAGATTGCCGGCCCCCACATGTACCCGTTCGGCGGCTTCGACAAGCTGTTCGACTGGCTCAGCTCCATGCCGCGCTGACAACTGTTTACTCCAGAACTGAGAACGCCCGGGCCATCATGGTCCGGGCGCTTTTGTATTCGCAGGTGGCGGTGCGGCTCAGTCGGCTTTCGAGAACAGGCCGATAACGGCTCCCGGCTTGGCCGTGGCCTTCAGCCACTTCCAGGTATAGTCCGCATATGAGCGGAACACGTAGATGTCCACCGTGTCCGGCTTGTCGGATACGATGTGGACAAGTGCGGCGATCTCGGCAAACACCAGCCGGCGCACTAGCCCAGCCTTGTACTCGGGCAGGGTGAAGTCGATGGAGGACCCCTTCATCAGCACTTCGCGCACGTGCTCTCCCTCCAGCCGGATGATGGCCCGCATGTCGGATACATCGACGGCCAGCGAGTGCATGCCGTCGAGCGCCTTGGTCAGGTCCGCCAGCAGTTTGTGGTGGCCGCCACGCGGACAGTTGATCAGCCACTGGTCCACCGACAGCCAGAATACGGTGATGTTCCCCTTGCTCACGCTGGTGCGCGGCTTCACGGGCAGGTCCAGTCCGAGCACAGACTTCGCCGCCTGCTTGAACTTTGACGACGATGCCTCGCCGCGCAGGTCGATCATGCCGCGGTCGGAGATCTCCCGCATGGCAATGCTGAGGTCCTTCGCTCCATCGTGATCTGCCGCATGCGCCAGCGCGCTGTTGAATACCGGGTCAGACATCCTGACGTTTCCCTTCCGGATCGAGGAACACCGGAGACACGATCTTCGCCTCCACAACCTTGCCGCCTTCCAGCGGGAACGAGACGGTTTCACCCATCTTTGATAGCCCGCCTTCGATGAGAGCCATGGCGATCGAGCGCTCGAGCGTCGGGCTCCAGTAGCTCGACGTGACCTGGCCGATCATCTTCATCGGTGGCTGTGGCTTCACCTCGGCCACTGCATAGGCGCCGTCCGGCAACACGTCGTTCGGATCTTTCGTCTCCAGCCCGACGAGCTGCTTGCGGCCTTCAGAGGCGAGGAACGACTGGCTCAGCGAACGCTTGCCGATGAAGTCTTCCTTCTTCTTCGATACAGCCCACCCCATGTTGACGTCATAAGGCGTGACGGTGCCGTCGGTTTCGTCGCCGATGACGATGAAGCCCTTCTCGGCGCGCAGCACGTGCAGCGCCTCGGTGCCATAGGGCTCGATGCCCTCTGATGCGCCCGCTTCCATCAGCGTATCCCACAGTCCGCGCCCGAAGTTGGAAGGCGTGGCGATTTCGTAGGACAACTCGCCCGAGAAGCTGATCCGGAACACCCGCACCGGATACCCGGCAAGCGTGCCTTCGCGGTAAGACATGAACTCGAAGGCGTCTTCCGAGAAGTCGATGTCGCCATCGAGCTTCTGCAGCACCTTGCGCGCCTTCGGGCCGGCAATGGCGAACTGCGCCCACTGCTCGGTGACCGGCGTCACAAACACCTTGAGCGTCGTCCACTCGGTCTGCAGCCACTCTTCCAGCCATTGGGCGATGCGGTCTGCCCCGCCCGAAGTAGTGTGCATCAGGAAGTGGTCTTCGCCCAGCCGCACGGTCACGCCGTCGTCCATCAGGAAGCCCATCTCGTTCATCATCAGGCCATAGCGGCACTTGCCGACCTTCAGGCTGGAGAACACGTTGGTGTAGACGAGGTCGAGGAACTTGCCGGCATCCGGACCCTTGATCTCGATCTTGCCCAGCGTCGAGGCGTCGAGCAGGCCGACCTTGTTGCGCACGGCCAGGATCTCGCGGTTGATCGCGTCCTTCTTGTTCTCGCCGCCGGTGGGATAGCAGTAGGCGCGCCGCCACTGGCCGACCGGCTCCCACGTTGCGCCGCGCGCAATGTGCCAGTCGTAGATGGATGTTCGCCGCACCGGCAGGAACAGTTCGCCCTTCTTAGTGCCGGCGATGGAGCCGAACGAGTACGGCGTATAGGGCGGGCGGAACGTCGTCGTGCCGATCTCGGGAATCTTCTTGCCGGTCGCATCGGAAATCACGCCGAGGCCGTTGATGTTGGAGGTCTTGCCCTGGTCGGTCGCCATGCCGAGTGTGGTGTAGCGCTTGGTGTGTTCGACAGACTCATAGCCCTCGCGCTGGGCCAGTTCCAGGTCGGCCGCGGTCACGTCGTTCTGGAAGTCGATGAAGTGCTTGTTGCCCTCATTGTACTTGCCCGTTGCCGGTGCAAACCAGATTGCCTCGACGCTGCCGGCGCCGCCGCCGGGCGCGGCAGCCTTGGTCAACTTTCCGGTTTTGCCGCCAACGGCCTTTGCTGCCGCTTCGCCGGTGGCATAGCCCTCTTCGAGGCATCCGGCCAGGTCGAACGTGCCGTTTGCAGCGCCTGCCACCATGATCGGGTCGTTGTGCCGGTCAGGCCGGAAGCTCTGGATCGTCTCGTCGAACTTCAGCTTGCCGGCATTGTGGCACCACAGGTGCACCACCGGGTTGAAGCCGCCGGAAACGGCGACGAAATCGCACGCCACCTTCTCTTCGTTCACAACCCGGCCGCGGCTCTTCGAATAGGGCGCCACCTTGACGCCCGTGATCTCCTTGCCGCCGCCACTCGTCTCGATGCCGGCAATGGCTGCGCCGGTCTGCACCTGCAGGCCAGCCTTGCGGGCGGCTTCGGCGAGTTCAGACGAGGCATTGGCCCGCACGTCGATGATCCGGGCCACGCCAACGCCAGCCTCGTGCAGCTTCAGCGCTGTGAGGTAGGCGTCGTCGTTGTTGGTGAAGATGACGCCGTTCATGCCCGGTGCGGTGGCGTAACGATCCACTATGCCGCGGGTGGCTGACGCCATCATGATGCCGGGCCGGTCGTTGTTGGCAAACGCGATCGGGCGTTCCAGCGCGCCGGATGCAACGATGACCTGGCCGGCGCGGATTTTCCACAGCCGGTGGCGCGGTGCGCCCTTGTCCAGCAGCGATGGCTCGTGATCGGCGACCCGTTCGGCCGCCAGGACGTAGTTGTGGTGATAGTGGCCAACCACGGTCGTGCGGGTCAGCACGTGCACGTTGCCCGCCTTGGCGAACTGCGCGGCCTTTGCCTTGACCCAGTCACCTTGCGGCTTGCCGTCGATGCTGCCGACAGAAATGTCGGCCACACCGCCAAGCACGGCATTCTCGTCAGCCAGCATTACCCGCTTGCCTGAAGCCGCAGCCGCCTCTGCGGCAGCAATCCCGGCCACGCCGCCGCCCACCACCAGCACGTCGACGTGCACGTGCATCTGCTCGTAGGTGTCCGGGTCATGCTCGCGCGCGGCCTCGCCGAGGCCGGCCGCATTGCGGATGATCGGCTCGTACACGCTCTCCCAGAACGAGCGCGGCCACATGAACGTCTTGTAGTAGAAGCCGCTCGGAAACAGCCGCGACAGGTAGTTGTTGACGATGCCGACGTCGAACTCGAGGCTCGGCCAGCGGTTCTGGCTGGTGGCCACCAGACCGTTGTAGAGCTCAACCTGGGTTGCACGCAGGTTAGGTTCCTTGCGGCCCGCTTCGCCCACGGCGACAAGTGCGTTCATCTCTTCCGAGCCAAGCCCGATCACGCCGCGCGGGCGGTGATACTTGAACGACCTGCCGAACACCTTGCGCCCGGACGCCAGCACGGCGGACGCGACGGTGTCACCGGCAAAGCCCGTCAGATTCTTGCCGTCGAACGAGAACGAAACCGTCTTGCTGCGGTCGATGCGCGAGCCTTGTGCCGCGCTTTCAGGAAGTCTGTATGGTCTGCCGCTCATTTCTTGCTCGCCTTTTTGGCAGAAGTCTTGGCCGCCTTCTTGGCAGGCCTCGTTGCACCGGTTTCAGCAGCTCGCGCCTTGAAGAATTCGGCCCACTGGCCGGTTGCCTGCGCCTGCAGTTCTTTCGGCGGCAGCTCGGTGATGCCGTAATACCCCTTGAATTCCAGGCTCGCCGTGTCGCGCGCGGCATGGAACCACTTGCCGCAGCCGCGGTCGCAGCGCCAGCGTTCGAAGTGCAGCCCCTTGGGGTTGAACCGCATGAACAGGTAATCGCGCTGCTCTTCGTCGGTGATGTTGTGCGGGTCATGGCTGGCCGGGCGCCGGATATGCGCCTGCCCGCCGCAGTGGAAGTCGGTCTCGTCGCCTTCGACCCCGCACACGGGGCAATGAACAATCAGCATCTTTCCATTTCCCCTCAGTGCGCCACCGCCGCGGCCACGCTTTCGTCGATGAAGCGGCCCTCGCGGAAGCGTTGCAGGCCAAACGGCTCGGCAATCGGGTGCGGCCGGTCATTCGCAACGGTGTCGGCAAACACGAAGCCCGAGCCCGGAATCGCCTTCCAGCCGCCCGTGCCCCAGCCGCAGTTGACATAAAGCCCCTTCACCGGCGTCAGGCCGATGATCGGAGAACGGTCGCCCGTCATGTCAACGATGCCGCCCCACTGGCGCAGCATCCGCAGCCGAGAAATGATTGGGAAGGTCTCAACCAGTGCCGAGATCGTGTGTTCGATCGCCGGGAACGAGCCGCGCTGGGTGTAGTTGTTGTAGGCGTCGGTGCCGCCGCCAATCACCAGTTCGCCCTTGTCCGACTGGCTCATGTAGCCGTGCACGGTGTTCGCCATCACCACGCAGTCGATCACCGGCTTGATCGGTTCGGACACCAGCGCCTGCAGGCACAGGCTCTCGATCGGCATGCGCACGCCGGCCATTTCCATGATGTTCGAGGTATGGCCGGAGGTGACCACCGCCACCTTCTTGGCGCGGATGGTGCCTAGCGTCGTCTCGACCCCCGCGATGCGGTCGCCATTGCGGAGCATGCCGGTCACTTCGCATTTCTGGATGACGTCGACGCCCATCGAGTCGATGGCGCGCGCATAACCCCAGGCCAGCGCATCGTGACGCCCGGTGCCGCCGCGCGGCTGGTAGTAGGCGCCCAGGATCGGATAGCGCGCATCAGGTGAGTCATTGATGATCGGTACGATCCGCTTGACCTCAGCGGCATCTACCATGCGGCAGTCGAGACCGGCCAGCCGGTTGGCGTGGGCGGTGCGCTGGAAGGCGCGGAACTCGTGCTCGGTCTGGCACAGCATGAGCACGCCGCGGGGCGAGAACATCAGGTTGTAGTTCAGCTCCTGCGACAGCGTCTCGTACAGCGAGCGCGACAGCTCGTAGATGGCGATCGAGGGGTCCTGCAGGTAGTTCGAGCGGATGATGGTCGTGTTGCGGCCCGTATTACCGCCGCCAAGCCAGCCTTTCTCGATCACCGCCATGTTGGTGATCTTGTGTTCCTTGGCGAGATAGTAGGCGGTGGCAAGCCCATGGCCGCCCGCGCCGACGATAACCACGTCGTATTCCTGCTTCGGATCGGGGCTGCGCCAGGCGCGCTCCCAGTCCTTGTGATAATTCAGCGCGTTCCGCGCCAGGGAAAATATGGAATACCGTTTCATCGTCGCATCCTGCTGGTTCTCACCACATGGTGAGCCCATTTGATCGGCCGCCAATCTAGCAAAACGCTGGCACGCCCACCAAAGGTTTGCGACATTCACCCCCCAAACTGCGACACCGCAACACTGGCACGGGCGGCGGGAGACAATAAGTTGTCCATATCGTAAGTTGAATTTCTCCGGTGCCGGTTGCTAAGTGGGCAGTATGTGGCTTTGGATTGTTTTTGCCGTCCTGACGGCTGTTGTCATTCTCGTGCTGATGTCGCCGTACAGGTCCCGTCCGGCGGCGGCAGACGCTGCACGCAGCGCATTCGACCTTGCCGTCTATCGCGACCAGCTTGCGGAACTGGACCGGGACGCTGAGTCCGGACTGATCGGCAAGGCCGAGGCCGATGCTGCGCGCAACGAGATTTCCCGCCGCATTCTGGCCGCCGAGGCCGCCGCGGCAAAGGAAACGGCACAGGACCGTCCGATACCGGTCTGGCTCAGCTTCGGCACCATCATTGCCGTACCGGCGGTGGCGCTCGGCATCTATCTCGGCGTTGGCCGGCCGGAACTGCCGTCCCAGCCGCTGGAGGCACGGATCGAGAAGGCTGTCGAGAACCAGGACATGGTGGCCATGGTGCGCTCGGTGGAACGGCACCTCGAAACCAATCCTGATGACGCCAAGGGCTGGTCGGTTCTGGCGCCGATCTACTCGCGCATGGGCCGTTTTGCCGATGCTGCCAACGCCTACCGCCAGATCGTGCGCATTGAAGGTGCATCGCCCGGCCTGCTGACCGATCTCGGCGAGACGCTGGTGATGGCAAGGGAGGGAATGGTCGAGGCCGAGGCCGTGAAGCTGTTCGAGACGGCGGTAAAGGCCGATCCCGGGCAGATGAAGGCCCGCTTCTTCCTGGCGATGGCCAGAAAGCAGGAAGGCAAGGCGCAGGAAGCCATCGACCTGTGGCAGGCCATGCTCGACGAAAGTCCCGCTGATGCGCCGTGGCGCGATGCGGTGAAACAGCAGATGGCCGAGGCCGGAGCGCCGGCCAGCGCACTGCCAAGCCTGCCGAAGGGACCGGCGCTGACCGAAGAGCAGATGCAGGCCGGCCAGCAGATGAGTTCAGGTGACCGCACGGCCATGATCCGCGGTATGGTGGAGGGCCTGGACAAGCGGCTGGCGGAAGACGGTTCCGACCTTGACGGCTGGCTGAGGCTGATCCGCGCCCGCGTGGTGCTTGGCGAGAAGGACAAGGCCGCCGATGCACTCAACCGTGCCGGCGCGGCGTTCAAGGACGATGCGCGCGCAACGCAGGCGCTTGATGAAACCCGCAAGGCACTCGGGCTTTGATACATTTGGTATGGTATGACCGTAACTGAGGTGATCTGAATGGCCTTGAGCAGAAAGAGAAAACGCGGCGCGCTGATCGTCGGTGGCCTGGGCATTCTGGGCGTCGCCGCGGGTCTGGTGCTGTACGCCTTGTCGGACACCATAACCTTCTTCTACACGCCTTCCGACGTGGTGGAGAAGAACGTCGAGCCCGGTACCCGGATGCGCCTGGGTGGTCTGGTGGCGGACGGCTCGGTCATTCGCGGCCAGGGCGAGGAAGTGGGCTTCACCGTCACCGACACCGACAGGGAGATTAAGGTTTCCTACATCGGAATCCTGCCCGATCTTTTCCGGGAGGGTCAGGGCGTCATCGCCGAGGGCGTGCTTGAGCCCGGCGGAAATTTCAAGGCCGACACCGTGCTCGCCAAGCACGACGAAAACTACATGCCACGCGAGGTGGCGGATGCGTTGAAGGCCAAGGGCGTCTGGAAGGACGGCCAGCCCGTGCCCCAGGGAGGCGCTGTGCAATGATACCCGAGATCGGCCAGTTCGCGCTCATTCTTGCCTTCGCCACCGCGCTCTACCAGTTCGCCGTGCCACTTTATGGCGCTTGGCGGGGTGACCAGCGCCTGATGGCCGTGGCGCCGCCTGCCGCCATGTTGCAGGTGTGCCTGATCGCGCTGGCGTTCGGCTGCCTCACCTGGTCCTACATCACGTCCGACTTCTCCGTCGAGAACGTGTTCATGAACTCCCATTCCGACAAGCCGCTGATCTACAAGATCTCCGGCGTATGGGGAAACCACGAAGGCTCGATGGTTCTGTGGGTGCTGATCCTGGCCATCTTCGGCTCTGCCGTGGCCATGTTCGGCGGCAACTTGCCGCCCAGCCTCAAGGCCCGCGTCATCGCTGTTCAGGGGTCCATCTCGGTGGCATTCCTGCTGTTCATCCTGCTCACCTCCAACCCGTTCAACCGGCTTGACCCGGCTCCCATCGAGGGCAGGGGGCTGAACCCGATCCTGCAGGACCCGGCGCTCGCCATCCATCCGCCGATGCTCTATGCGGGCTATGTCGGCCTGTCGATCGCCTTCTCGTTTGCCGTTGCCGCGTTGATCGAGGGCAAGGTGGACGCCGCCTGGGCGCGCTGGGTGCGCCCATGGACGCTTGCCGCATGGATGTTCCTGACGGTCGGCATCGCACTCGGTTCCTGGTGGGCCTATTACGAGCTGGGCTGGGGCGGCTGGTGGTTCTGGGATCCGGTCGAAAACGCGTCCTTCATGCCCTGGCTCATTGCCGCGGCACTGCTGCATTCGGCCATCGTGGTGGAAAAGCGCAACGCCCTGAAGGTCTGGACGATCCTGCTCGCCATACTGGCCTTCTCTCTGTCGCTGCTCGGCACCTTCCTGGTGCGTTCAGGCGTACTCACCTCGGTGCACTCGTTCGCCGTTGACCCGGCCCGCGGCGTGTTCGTGCTCGGCATCCTGTGCGTGTTCATCGGTGGCGCGCTGACGCTCTATGCCTGGCGCGCACCTGTCATCAAGTCGAGCGGCCTGTTTGCCCCGATCAGCCGTGAAGGCGCGCTCGTGGTCAACAACCTCATCCTTACGGCCTCTTGCGCGGCGGTGTTCATCGGCACGTTGTATCCGCTGGCGCTTGAAGCGGTAACCGGCGAGAAGATTTCCGTCGGCCCGCCCTATTTCAACCTGACCTTCGGCCCGCTCATCCTGCCGTTGCTTCTGCTGGTGCCGCTGGGCCCGCTGCTGTCGTGGAAGCGTGCCGATATCTGGGCCGCCACCCAGCGCCTTTGGGTGGCAGCTGCCATAGCCATCGTGTTCGCCATCGCTGCCGCCGCCTGGCAGTCGCGCGGACCCTGGCTCGCCCCGGTCGGCGTGGCGCTGGGCGTCTGGATAGTCGCCGGCGCCGTCTACGAACTGCTGTCGCGGTCCAATCTCCGAAAGGCCGGAGCCGCGGTTGCCTGGGCGCGGATCAAAGGGATGCCCGGCGCTACATGGGGCATGCTTCTGGCCCATGCCGGCGTTGGCGTGATGGTCATCGGCATCGTCGCCATCACCGCCTGGAAGCAGGAAGTCGTCACCGTTCTAAAGCCCGGCGACGCCATGCAGATCGGCGGACGCATTGTCACCTTCACCGGCGAGAGCCCGGTGACCGGGCCGAACTACTCCGCTGAGCGAGGTAATTTCCGCATTACGGCCTCCTCCGGCGCCACCGCCGACGTGTGGTCCGAAAAGCGCGTGTTCAAGCCGTCCAACCAGCCCACCACCGAGGTCGGCATCCAGCCCTACCTCGATGGCGACGTCTATGTCGTCATCGGCGACCGGGCAGGCGACACCGGGCGCACCGTTCGCGCCTACTTCCACCCGCTGGTCTGGATGATCTGGCTTGGCGCGGCGTTGATGTTCATGGGTGGTCTTGCCTCCATTGCGGACCGGCGCTACCGGGTGGGCGCACCGAAAAAGTCGTCCGCTGCTGCCGTGCAGCCGGCCGAATAGGGGGCGATGGCAATGCTTCGCAGACTGCTCGCCGCCATGCTGATCCTGGCAAGCCTTGCTGCCCCGGCCGTTGCCGTGCAGCCGGACGAGGTGCTCGACGATCCCGTGCTGGAACAGCGCGCCCGCGATCTGTCGGGCCAGATGCGCTGCATGGTTTGCCAGAACCAGCCCATCGACGACAGCGACGCTCCGCTTGCCAAGGACCTGCGCGTACTGATCCGCGAACGTCTGGTGGCAGGAGACAGCAACCAGCAGGTTGTCGACTATCTCGTCTCCCGTTATGGCGAGTTCGTGCTGCTGCAGCCCCGCTTGTCGGCCAAGACCGTCGCGCTGTGGTCCGGTCCGTTCCTGATCCTGCTGTTCGGCGCGCTGGTCATATGGCGCCAGCGCCGCATGACGGCGTCTACGCCGGTGGCCGAGGCAGAAACCAGCCTGTCTGCCGACGAACGCAAGAAGCTGGATGCCATCCTGAAGGACGCCAGCTAAGGCTCGCGGACCCTTCGTCATGTCGAGGAGAGGGTCACATCATTCCGGTCAGGTCACAAAGGATCGAGTTCCCCGGTTCGCTTGGAGCAGTGCTGGCAGCCCGGCTTGACCAGCCCGCCGGCAAGCCGCGCGCCTACGTCCTGTTTGCCCACTGCTTCACCTGTTCGAAGGACGTGTTCGCCGCAAGCCGCATTGCCGCGCAGCTTGCCGCTCACGGCATCGCCACCTTGCGTTTCGACTTCACCGGTCTGGGCGCCAGCGAGGGCGAGTTTGCCAATACGCACTTCTCGTCGAATGTCGACGATCTCGTCGCCGCTGCCGGCTGGCTGCGCAGCGAACACGAACCGCCGCTGCTGCTTATCGGCCACAGCCTTGGCGGCGCGGCGGTACTGGCCGCGGCCTCGCGCGTCCCCGAAGTGAAGGCCGTCGCCACCATCGGCGCTCCGGCGGACGCAGACCACGTCATCCACAATTTCGGCGCCAGCGTGGACGAGATCGAACAGGCGGGTGAGGCCGAGGTTTCGCTCGCCGGGCGCACCTTCACCATCCGCAAGTCGTTCCTCGACGACGTGCGCGCCACGAAGCTGCGTGACCATGTCGCCGGGCTGAAGCGGGCGCTGATCATCTTCCACGCCCCGCTCGACGAGACCGTCGGCATCGACAACGCCTCGGCCATCTTCACGGCTGCGAAACACCCCAAGAGCTTCGTCTCGCTCGATGGGGCCGACCACCTGCTGACCCGCCGGGAAGACGCCATGTTCGTGGCCGACGTCCTGTCCGCCTGGGCCAACCGGTATGTGCCGGTGCCGGAACGGCCGCAACCGGCAGCAGAGGGCATTGTGCGCGTGCGCGAAACCGGCAACGGCAAGTACCAGCAGGACATCCTCGTCGACGGCCACCACCTGCTTGCCGACGAGCCGTCGTCCGCAGGTGGCGACGGCACCGGCCCGTCGCCCTACGACTACCTGTCCGCAGCGCTCGGCGCGTGTACGGCCATGACGCTTCGCATGTATGCAGATTTCAAGAAGATTGAACTTGGCCGGGTAACGGTGGACGTCAGCCACGGCAAGGTTCACGCCGATGATTGCGCCGACTGCGGCGAGGGCAGGACCGGCAAGATCGACCGCTTCGAGCGGATGATCTCGGTGGAGGGAGAACTCGCACCGGATCTTCGCGAGAAACTCGTCGAGATTGCCGGCAAGTGCCCTGTTCACCGCACGCTGGAGGCTGAAGCCGTGGTGATCACGAGACTGGGCGGCGAGCAGGCCTGACGCCCGCGCGCCTAAACCACCTTCACGTCGGCGTAGACGAAGCCGTCCCGCTCGACCGTCTCGCCCACCTCGACCTCGATGGGGGCAGAGAACATTGGCCCGTCCACCACGCAGGTATGGAACTCGCCGTTTTCCCCGCACGGATCGATACCGTCCGGCAGGTCGTCCAGGAACTGCTCGTCGAACCATCTTCCGGCAAAGCTCGCGTCCAGCTTCTTCGGGTCCACGCAAACCACCACCGTTTTCAGCCCGCTTGAGATCATGTCGCGGGCAAGCTGCCGCGTGTCCCGCTTCCACAGCGGATAGGCGGCGGCAAGGCCGGCCTGCGCCATCTTCTCGTCCCGGTAGGCGCGGATGTCCTCCAGGAACAGGTCGCCATAGACCACGTGGGTGACCCCTTCGGCCTTCATCGCCTCGCACGCAGCAATCATGCGCGCTGCATAGTCCTCGTTGCTGCACGGCCAAGGCAGCCCCACTTCGAGCACCGGAAGCCCCACGGCTTCGGCCTGCCTGCGCATCAACTCGTTGCGGGTGCCGTGCATGGCTACCCGGCCAACCGCTTCATTGGTGGTTGTCAGCAGGCCACGAATGTCGAGTTCCCCCGCCTTGCGCGCCTCCCACAGCGAAAACGCGCAGTCCTTGCCGGAACTCCACGAGACGTATGCCTTGGGCTTCGGGCTCATCGCTTGCCTCTTCCGATTAACAAGATTTAACTGCCCGGACATGGGGGCGTAATGTTGCCTGCTCTATCTCTGTGGTCATCGGATTTCAACGTCGTGACATGTGAGGAGATAGCAGATCATGCCGACTTACAAGAATACTTCCTTTGCCCGCAAATCGGTCCTGGCGCTGGTTGTTGCGGGTCTCATGGGTTCCACCGGCCTCGCCGCCGGAACAGCCCTGTTCACGCCGGCCCCGGCCGTCGCCCAGTCTGCACTGGCGGGCGCTCCCGCTGAAGGCTTTGCCGACCTTGTCGACCAGGTCATGCCGTCCGTCGTTTCCGTTCAGGCCAAGTACACCCCGGCCAGCGTAACCGATGACTCGGGCAACGGCGAGCAGCAGTTCCAGTTCGGCTTCCCGCCCGGATCGCCGTTCGAGCAGTTCTTCCGCAACATGCCCAACGGCCAGCAGTCGCCGTTTAAGGCGCCGCGCCGTGGCGGCATGGCCCAGGGCTCCGGCTTCGTGATCTCTGAAGACGGCTACCTCGTCACCAACAACCACGTCATCAAAGATGCTTCGGAAGTCAGCGTGAAGTTCTCCGATGGGCGTGAATACGATGCCAAGGTTATCGGCAGCGATCCCAAGACCGACCTGGCCCTGCTCAAGATCGACTCGAAGGACACCTTCAAGCCGCTGAAGTTCGCTGAATCCAAGCCGCGTGTCGGCGATTGGGTCATCGCTGTCGGCAACCCGTTCGGCCTTGGTGGCACCGTGACCACCGGCATCATCTCTGCCGCTGGCCGCGACATTGGCGCAGGTCCCTATGACGACTTCCTGCAGATCGACGCACCCATCAACCGCGGCAACTCCGGCGGCCCGGCGTTCAATCTGCGCGGCGAGGTCGTCGGCATCAACACCGCCATCTACTCGCCATCGGGCGGCAGTGTCGGCATCGGCTTCGCCATCCCGGCCTCCACGGCCAGGACGATCGTCGCCGATCTCAAGGATGACGGCAACGTCACCCGCGGCTGGCTTGGCGTGCAGATCCAGCCCGTTACCGACGAGATCGCCGAAAGCATCGGCCTTGACAAGGCGGCCGGCACCATCGTTGCGGCGGTGACCGACAACTCGCCCGCTGGCAAGGCTGGCCTCAAGACTGGCGACACCATCCTCGCGGTCGATGGAGAGAAGGTTGATGGTCCCAAGGAACTGTCGCGCAAGATTGCCGGCATCAAGCCCGGCACCGATGTCGACATGACCGTCTACCGTGGCGGCAAGGAACGCAGCCTGAAGGTCGCCATCGGCACCATGCCGGGTGAAGACATGGCCGCTGCGGCAGGTAACGCCGCGCCGGAAGACACCCCGCGCTTCGGCCTGGCGCTTGCACCCAGCGACACTGGTGAGGGCGTCGCGGTTGCCGACGTGCTGGCCGGTTCGCCGGCTGCCGGACAGGGCATCGAGCGTGGCGACGTGATCCTCGAGATCGACGGTGCGGCGGTCAACCAGCCTGAAGCAGCCGCTCAGGCACTGCGCCAGTCGGTGAAGAAGGGCGGCAAGGCTGTTCTGCTGCTGGTGAAAAATGATCGGGGTCAGCGCTTCGTGGCTCTTCAAAACCCGAAAGGCTGACACCATATAACTCTCAAGGCGGCGTGGTTTGCCCCTCTGTACCTTACGCCGCCGCCGGGTGCTCCCGTGTGCATTGAACGGTCGTCCAGACCCAAGACCCCCGCCCCCCTGCATAATGGTCTTGCTGGACACTGGCACACGGGAGCACCCAACTGCTATCTAGAAGCAGCAATCATGAACGACACGGCTGACTCGGGATTGGGACATGCGAGTACTGGTAGTAGAAGACGACAGGGAAGCGGCCGGCTGGCTGGTGAAGGGGTTGAAGGAGGAAGGTCACGTGGTTGACCATGCCGCCAACGGTCCGGACGGCCTCGCCATGGCCCGCGAACAGTTTCATGACGTCATCATCATGGACCGCATGCTGCCCGGCATGGACGGCCTATCCGTCATTTCCGAACTGCGCAAGGAATACATCGCCACGCCGGTTCTCATCCTCTCCGCGCTCGGTGAGGTGGACGACAAGGTCATCGGCCTGCGCGCCGGCGGCGACGACTATCTCGCCAAGCCCTATGCCTTCAACGAACTGCTAGCGCGCGTCGAAACGCTGGCCCGGCGCAAGAGCGCCGAGCCCCACAAGACCCGGCTGCAGGTCGGCGACCTTGAAATCGACCTGCTGGCGCGCACCGCGAAGCGGGCAGGCGAGGACATCCTGCTGCAGCCGCGCGAGTTCAAGCTGCTCGAATACCTGATGCGCAATGCCGGCAGCGTCGTCACCCGCACGATGCTTCTGGAGAACGTGTGGAATTACCACTTCGACCCGCAGACCAACGTCATCGACGTGCACATCTCGCGGCTGCGCGCCAAGATCGACAAGGAGTTTGACGAACCACTGCTGCACACCGTGCGCGGAGCCGGGTACACGATCCGTGCCACCGAACCTTAAGCTTCTCACCAGCTCCACCTTCAGGCTTGGAGCGGTCTACCTGACGGTGTTCGCCATCTCGGTGGCGGCCATTCTCGGCTACATCTACTGGAATACCGCCATCCTGCTCGAACAGCAGATCGAGGACACCCTCGAAGCCGAGGTCCAGGGCCTTGCCGAGCAATACCGCCAGCGCGGACCGGCCGGCCTGCTCGACATCGTCAACCTGCGCTCGCGCGAGTCCGAGGGCGGCGTCTACATCCTCACCAATGCCATCGGACGGCGCGTTGCCGGCAACCTGCCGGCGCTGCCTGCCGAGGCTGTCGGCGAACGCGGCGTGATCGACTTCCGCTACCCCTACGAAACCGCCAGCGGCACCGTGCAGCACACCGCTCGGGCCTTCTTCATCCAGCTTGATGGCGGCCTTCGCCTGGTTGTCGGCCGCGACGTCGAGGAGCGACGCCGCTTCAACGTCATCATCCGCACCTCGCTGCTGTGGGCGCTTGGCCTGACGCTTGTCCTCGGCATCGGTGGCGGCCTGTTGACCAGCCGCAACTTCCTGCGCCGCATTGACCGCATCAACGACACCAGCCGCACCATCATGGCGGGCGATCTCGCCCAGCGCATGCCGGTGTCCGGTACGGGCGACGAAATCGACCGGCTGTCCTCCAACCTCAATGACATGCTGGACCAGATCAACCGGCTGATGGCGGGCATGAAGGAGGTCTCCTCCAACGTTGCCCATGACCTTCGCACCCCGCTGACCCGGCTGCGCGCGCGCGCCGAAGATGCCTTGCGCTCGGATGATCCGGAGGCGCACCGCACCGCACTTGAGGCGAATATCGCCGAAGCCGACAGCCTGCTTGCCACCTTCAACGCCTTGCTGTCCATCGCCCGCGCCGAGGCCGGCCAGGCCCGCGAGGGTCTTCACCCCACCGACCTGGTGCCGCTGGCCGGAGACGTTGCCGAACTTTACGGCCCCATCGCCGAGGATGCCGGCGGCAGGCTGGACCTCGATCTGCCGGAAACCGCCATCGTGCGCGCCGACAGGCAGCTGGTGGCTCAGGCACTGACCAACCTGCTCGACAACGCGCTCAAATATGGCCGCGACGAGAACACCGGAACCCCCATGATCCGCCTGTCGATGGAGGCACAGCCGGGCGGCGGGCAGGCCATCATCGTCTCCGACACCGGCCCGGGCATTGCCGAAGCTGATCGCGAGCGCGTCAAGGACCGCTTCGTGCGTCTTGACAAGAGCCGCACCGAGTCAGGCTCCGGCCTCGGGCTTGCTCTCGTCGACAGCGTCATGAAACTGCATGGCGGCAAGCTGCTGATCGGCGATGCCGGGCCCGGCCTGGCCGTGAAGCTGGTGTTTCCCGGCGCACCCTCATGAACCTCTGGCGGTAGCCGCGCCACCGGGTTAGCTTGCCGCCCGACCATGACCGATACTGCACTGTCAAGCCTGTCTCTTTCGCTGCCGCCATTGCCGCAGGCGTCCGGCCTTGTTGCCGAGTTGACACACGGCCACGAACCTCTCGAACAGCTTGCCGCGTCTTCGCCCGCCGCAACCCGGCTGCTCGCCCACCTGGCCGCCGGCTCGCCGTTCCTCTCCGGCCTTGTCCGCCGCGACCAGGATTTTGCCCTTGAGGCCCTCACGGCCGGTCCGGACCGGCTGCTGGACTATGTTTGCAGGCTTGCCCGGGGTGAAGCCGGGGCAGCAGCCAATGACGGCATCACCCACCGGCTGCGCGTGGCGCGCAACCGGGCCGCCCTGCTGATCGCCCTGGCTGACATTGCCGGTGCCTGGGATTGCGTGAAGGTTACCCGGGCGCTCACCCGCTTTGCCGACACCAGCCTTCAGGCCGCGGTGGCGCACGTTTTTGCCGAGGCAGCAGAGGGTCCGAAGTTCGACCTGTCCGGCGGTGTCGATCCCGCCACCGGTTACACCATCCTCGCCATGGGCAAGCATGGCGCGGGCGAACTCAACTACTCATCCGACATTGACCTCATCGTCCTCTACGATGCCGAGCGCGCGCCCCTGAAGGACCCGGATGATGCCGCCCAGGTTTATGTCCGCCTGACCCGGCAGATCGTGTCGCTGATGCAGGACCGCACCGCCGACGGTTACGTGTTCCGCACCGACCTGCGCCTCAGGCCCGATCCGCGCGCCACCCAGGTCGCCATTTCCATCGTCGCCGCCGGCAACTACTACGAATCGATGGGCCAGAACTGGGAGCGCGCCGCCATGATCAAGGCCCGCGCGGTGGCCGGTGACATCGCTTTGGGCCAGGAGTTCCTGCGCCAGCTCACCCCCTTCGTCTACCGCAAGTACCTCGACTTCGCGGCCATAGCCGATGTCCAGTCGCTCAAGCGCCAGATGCATGCCCACAAGGGCCACGGGTCGATTGCCGTGCTGGGCCACAACATCAAGGTCGGCCGCGGCGGCATCCGCGAGATCGAATTCTTCGTCCAGACCCAGCAACTCATCGCCGGCGGCCGCAATCCCGCGCTGCGTGGCGCCCGCACGCTCGACATGCTCCAGGTGCTGGTCGACGAAGGCTGGATCGAGCAGCAGGCCTGCGACGAGCTGCGCGAAGCTTACGTTTTCCTGCGCACCGTCGAGCACCGGCTGCAGATGGTATCGGACGAGCAGACCCAGACGTTGCCGGCCACGCAGGAAGCCTTTGATGGCTTCGCCGCGTTCTGCGGCTTCGAAACGCCGCAAGCCTTTGCAGATCGCCTCACCGCCACGCTCAGGACGGTCCAGGGCCACTATGCCGGCCTGTTCGAGGATGCGCCCGAGCTTGGCAGCGATGCCGGTTCGCTGGTCTTCACCGGTGGCGAGGATGATCCCGACACGCTGGAAACCCTGACCGGCATGGGCTTTCGCCAGGCCGCGGAAGTTTCCGCCACCATTCGCGGCTGGCACTTCGGACGCTATGCCGCCACCCGCTCCGGCGCCGCGCGCGAACGCCTCACCGAGCTGATGCCGGCGCTGCTTACCGCCCTGTCGCGCACCGGCTATCCGGATCAGGCCTTCCTCGCCTTCGACCGATTCATCGCCGGGCTGCCGGCGGGCGTGCAGCTGTTCTCCATGCTCAAGGCCAACCCGTTCCTGCTGGAGCTGCTGGCCACCGTGCTGGGCTCCGCGCCGCGCCTGGCGCAAGGCCTGTCACGCCGTCCGCGCCAGCTTGAAGCCGTGCTCGATCCTGCCTTCTTCGGTCCGATGCCCACGCCTGATGAGCTTGCCGAGGGCTTCGCGGCGCTCAAGGCGGGCCAACCCTCGTTCGAGGAACTGCTCGACCGCACCCGCGTCGAGGCGCGCGAGAAGGCGCTGCGCATCGGCATGCGGATCCTGTCCGAAACCGTCAGCGTTCAGGAAGCCGGCCTTGCCTATTCCAACCTTGCCGACGCCGTCACCGCGCATCTGCTGGACGGCACCTGGGCCGACATCGCGGCCCGCCATGGCAAAGTCGAAGGCGGCCAGCTTGCGGTGATCGCCATGGGCAAGCTTGGCGGACGCGAGATGACGGCGGCCTCCGACCTCGACCTCATCATGCTTTACGACTTTGCCGGTCACGCCGAGACGTCCGACGCTGCCCGGCCGCTCGCGCCGTCGCAGTACTTCTCGCGCATCACCCAGCGCCTGATCACGGCGCTCACCTCGCAGACTGCCGAGGGTGATCTCTACGAGGTCGACATGCGGCTTCGCCCGTCGGGCAACAAGGGGCCGGTGGCGACCAATGTCGGCGGCTTTGACGAATACCAGCATACGCAGGCCTGGACCTGGGAGAAGATGGCGCTGACCCGCGCCCGCGTGATTGCCGGCGACGAGGCGTTGCGTGCCCGCATCGAAGCCATCATCCGCGATGTCCTGTGCAGCCCCCGTGACCGTGATGACACGCTGGCCGACGTGCGCGACATGCGCCGGCGCATGCTGGAGGCCCATCCCAGGGCCGATCACTGGGAGATCAAGCAGGTGCGCGGCGGTCTCGTAGAGGTCGAGTTCATTGCCCAGGCCCTGCAGCTCGTCCATGCCCATGAGCGCCCCGGGGTGCTGGCGCAGAACACCTTCATCGCGCTCGACGGCCTGCGCGATGCAGGTTTGCTGGACCAGGCAGACCATGAGCAGCTCACCGCCGCCGGCACGCTCTACCACTCGCTCACCCACATCCTGCGCCTGTGCACGACCGGCAGGTTCAACGCAGCCGAGGCCCCGCCCGGCTTCATGGCGCTGATGCTGCGCGCCGCCGCCGCGCCCGACGTCGTCACCCTCGAGGCCATGTTGCGCGATGCCAACGTCCAGGTGGCCAGCATCTTCGACCGTCTGATCGGTGCTCCGGACAAGGAGTGAAAATTTTTCGCCCACCCAGCGACGGGTTCGCCCGCCTGTTCCCGTCTTGTTCATGTGCATTGGCCAACAGCACGGAACGATGAACCACCCGCCATGCAGGAATGCAGGGTGAAACAGAGGGAATTGAAGCGATGAATTCGAACCTGATCGTGAAGATGTTGGCCGTTTCGGTGCTCGCCGGCACCACTGCTGGCATTGCCGTGGCCCGTGAACCGGGTCTGCCGCGCTCCGAGCGCACTTTCGAGCGGCTCGATGCCGACAAGAACGGACAGCTCGGCACGGATGAACTGGAAGCAAAGCCGGCCCGCCGGTTCATGCGGCTCGATGGCGACAAGGATGGCCGCGTCACCCGCGCCGAGCTCGAAGACTGGCTCAACCGGCTGGCAGCGCGCCGCATCGACCGCATCCTCGAACGCATGGACGCAGACAAGGACGCCGCGGTCACCACCGCCGAACTGCACGACTACATTGCCGGCCTCGTGCTTGCTGCGGATACGGACAAGTCTGGCGGCGTGACTTTGCGGGAAGCGCAGGACTATCATGCCGCGCAACGCAAAGCACGGGCAGAGGCCCGCAAGGCTGCCAACGCCACCCGGCAATAGGGAGAAGGCATGACCTGGTCACTTGCGCGCCCACTATGGAACATGGCGGGATTGGCTGAAACAGCACAGGCCGTGGCGGCTGCCGGGGATATGTCCCCGGCGGCCGACGCCGTCCTGCTGGCCCGCGCCAGCAATGGCGACGAGCACGCCTTCTCGGTGATTGTTGACCGCCACTACGGGCTGGTGTTCCGGGTTGCGGCGCGCATACTGGCTGAGCCGTCGGATGCCGAGGACGTGGCCCAGGAGGCATTCGTCAAGCTGTGGCGCGATCCTGCCGTGATCGACAATCCGGCCGCGCTGAAGGGCTGGCTCGCCCGGGTGGCGCGCAACCTTGCCATCGACCGGATACGGCGCGCCAGGCCGGCCAGCGCCGACGGTCTTGACGAACTGCCTGACGGGACAACCGGTCCGGACGGACGCTTGCGCCACGCCCAGGCGGCCGGGCATGTGGCCGAGGCGATTGCCGGTCTGCCCGAGCGCCAGCGCACGGCGCTGCAATTGACCTATTATGAAGACCTGGGCAATCAGGAGACTGCCCGGGTCATGCAGGTGAGCGTGGAGGCGGTGGAGTCGTTGCTCTCCCGCGCACGTCGCAGCCTGCGCGAAACCCTGGCGCCCGTGTGGGGTGACCTGATCGAGGAGCTGGACCAACTGAAATGAACGACACGGCACAAGACACCGGTACAGAACTGTCTGCTGAAAGCCGGCAACGGCTGGCACAGCTGCTGCAGGCCTATGGCCGCAATCCGCTGCGCTGGCCCGAAGCAGACCGGCAGCGCTTTGCCGGACTGGTTCGCGCGCCCCAACGGCTGCCTGCCGCCGGCGCCGCCGAGGCGGACGGGCTTGACCGCTTGCTCGACCTCGCCGGCCCCACGCGCCTGGGCGAACCCGCCGGTGCCCGCGCCCGGCTCATGCAGCGCATATCGGCCGAACCGCAACTGGCTGACGACATCGCAGCACCGCCCCCGCTCGGCGGGGTGCGCGGGTTGCTGGCAGCCGGCATGCTCGCGGCAAGCCTCGTGCTTGGCGCGTTCATCGGCCTCGATACCGAAATCGGCAATACGATTGCCGCCAGCATCGAGACCGGCACAGGCACGGATGAAGTGCTTGACCTCGTCCTTGCAGATCCGGCGCAGCCGGATGATGGAGGTGTGCTTTGACCGCTACGGCCCCGCAGACACCGCGCAAGCGGCGCTGGTCATGGGTCTGGCTGGCGCTGCTGGTCTCGCTCGCCCTGAACCTGGCTGTAGTTGCGGCCGTGGTGGCTCATCACTTCCGGGACGAAGGCGGACGTCACCATCAGCGCATTTCCGGTCCGGGCTACGCGCAAATCCTGCCGCGCGCCTTCTTCCGGCAGCTTGACGGCGAGCGCCGGGAAGAACTGGTCGGCGAACTGCGCGAGCATCGCACGGAATTTCGTGGCCTTCGCCGCGACCTGCGCGAAAAGACCCGCGCCATTGCCGCTGCCCTGCGCGCCGATCCCTTCGACCAGACCGCGCTGGAGAATGCCATGGCGGACTTCGAGCAGGCGTCCGGCACCATGGTTACCCGTGGCGGCGAGATTGCCCGCGGCCTGTTTGCCAGGCTTACGCCGGAAGAGCGCAGGATCATGGCCGACGAGATCGAGCGCAGGTCGATGTCCCGGCGGCAGTGGAAGCGCTACAAGGAAGGCGGCAAGGAAGACGAAAAGGAAGACGGGGACGACTGAACTTCACAGTCGGGCTCAACCCTATACGGGCACGTTGGTCGAGATCGGCTCGATCACGGCATCCGACTCCACGACCCGCTTTTCCAGCTTTCCCTTGGGCGCGATCGGCAGCGTCACAGTCACGGTCGTGCCCTTGCCTTCTTCGCTGGCAATGTGAAGCTGGCCCTCGTTGAGCCGTATCAGCGAGTTGGAAATGGCCAGCCCCAGCCCGGAGCCGGAGCGCGTCTTGGTGAGTTGGTTCTCCACCTGCTCGAACGGGCGGCCCAGCTTGGCAAGCTGGTTGGCCGGAATGCCGATGCCGGTATCGGCAATCACGATCTCCGCATTCTTGCCTGCACGGCGCGCCGAAATGGTCACGCTGCCGCCGTCCTGGGTGAACTTCACGCCGTTGGCCAGCAGGTTGATCAGCACCTGCTTCAGCGACCGGATGTCCGCCAGCGCATGCAGGGCGTCCGGCAGGTCCTTGCGCAGCCGCACCCGGCCTTCCTGCGCGCGTCCCGACACGATGCGCAGGGCTTCCTCGATCACCGCCGGCACGTCGCACTTCTCGATCTCCAGCGTTACCCGGCCCGCCTCGATCTTCGACATGTCGAGAATGTCGTTGATCACGTCGAGCAGGTATTGGCCCGACGAGTGGATGTCGTGCGCATAGTCGAGGTATTTCTGCACCGTCACCTTGCCGAACAGCTCCTGCTCGATCACCTCGGAGAAGCCGATGATGGCGTTGAGGGGCGTACGCAGTTCGTGGCTCATGTTGGCCAGGAACTCCGACTTGGAGCGGTTGGCTGCTTCGGCGCGGGCCTTCTCGCGAGAGTACTTCTCGGCCAGGTCGGCAAGCCGCTGGGATTGCTGCTCCAGTTCCATGCGCGACTTCTGCAGGTCGCGCACCGTGTTCATCAGCTCGCGTTCGGACTCGAGCAGCTTCTCCTCGTGCAGCTTCAGGTTGGAGATGTCGGTGCCCACCGACACGAAGCCGCCGTCCTTGGTGCGCCGCTCGTTGATCTGCAGCCAGCGCCCGTCTTCAAGCTGCACCTCGAACGTGTTGCCCTCCGCACCGTCCGGCAGGCCAGGCGCGGGCAGGTCGGCGGCAATCGGCGAGCGCTGCCGGATCACCGGTTCGCGCGCCACCTTCATCACGTCCTCGTAGGACGAACCGGGCCGGCACACGCTGGCCGGCAGGTTGTTGAGCTGCTGGTACTTCGAATTGCACATCACCAGCTTGTTGTCGTTGTCCCACAGCACGAAGGCCTCCGACACGTTCTCGATGGCGTCGCGCAGGCGCAGTTCGGCTTCCTGGTTCAGCTTGTCGAGGCGCTTCTGCTCGGTGATGTCGATGGCAATGCCGACGAGGTTGGGCGCATCCTGGCCCGGCGCCTGCGACAGCTCGGCGCGCGCCCGCAGCCATACCCAGTGGCCGTCGGCATGCTTCATCCGGAATTCCTGG
Organism: Alphaproteobacteria bacterium; assembly: GCA_024642465.1. Lineage (GTDB taxonomy): Bacteria > Pseudomonadota > Alphaproteobacteria > Rhizobiales > Aestuariivirgaceae > Anderseniella. The sequence goes on along the minus strand of JAHEBA010000004.1, from coordinate 8,474 downwards.
TCGATGGCCGGCTTGCCGCCGCGCAGCATGATGTCGACCAGCCGGTCGATCGGATCGTCGTCCGGGTGCAGCCGCTCCGCCACCTCGCCATAAGACAGGAACTCGCCCTTCGCCTCGAGGCCCAGGATGTCGTACATCGACTTAGACCAGAAGATCCGGCCGCGCGCGATGTCCCAGTCCCACAAGCCGCAGTGGCCGCGGTCCAGCGCCTTGTCCATCCGCTCCGTTGCTATCGCCAGGGTCTGGTCGGCCTCGGCAGCGCGCGCCGCCTGCCAGTGGAAGGCGGTGCCCAGCAGCACCAGCACGCCCAGCGTCACCAGGAACAGTGTCACGATCTGCTTGACCGCCGACTCCCAGTCCGCCAGCACACGCGACTTGGGATGCACCACCGCGATCTGCCCCGGATAGGGCGTCAGCGAGCGCAGCGCGATGTAGACTTCCTCGCCCGCCGGCGTGATCGCCAGCAGCGGCGTGCCCAGCGTACGCGAGGCGCCAAGCACCGCATCCTGTCCGAACAGCGTCGACAGGTTGAGCCCGTTCATCACCGGGTCTTCCGGGTAGCTGGCCTGGATGAAGCCGGTCTCGTCGGCGATCATGAACACCCGGCCGCGATCACCGGTGTCCGGCGGCAGCACTTCCTGCAGGTCCATCGTCACCGGCGTGCGCACGTTGTCGGCGCCGGCTGGCCCGATCCCAAGCGACGCACTCAGATCGCCTGCCGCCGCGCGCAGCACCAGTGCGGTCTTGTCGTTGGAAAGCTGGATCGACCGGTCCCGGCTTGCCGACAGCTGCAGGAACATGGCGGTCGCCAGCGTCACCAGAAACAGCAGGATCAGGCCGGTGATCAGGTTGCGCAGGATGCGTTCGGAAATGGCGATGGACGGGACGCGCCGGGAGCCGACGCTGACCTTGAGCGCCCGCTCCTTGAAAAACAGTTCGCCAAGTTTGGCCTTGGACACGCAAAATCCCTCTCGACGCCATTGCTCGTTGCATAGCCGTCCAGGCAACATCCGTCATGCATCGTGATGGTCTGCCGCCCCGACAGATACACCCGTGGAGGCATCGACTCACGCGCCTCCAGACCCAACCGAATCACTAGCTCCATTGATTCGAAATGCGGGTGATTTGGCAAGCTTCGAGGGGCAAATATTTTGCCGGGTCCTGGGCGTTGCACCGGGTCGTGCCAGGTCGCGTCAGGCCAGCATGCGCGACACCATTTCGCCGGTGTCCTTGGACAGTCCGTCCTTGTCGCGGATACGGGCAACGGCGGTTCGCGCCTTTTCGCGCCGTCCCGGTTCCATCAGCTGGTAGCTGCGGAATGACCCGGCCATGCGCGCCGCCACTTGGGGATTGCGCTCGTCCAGTTTCATTACCACGTCGGCCACCACGTCGTAGCCTTCGCCGCTGGCGGCGTTGAACCCGGTCTGGTTCATCCCGGTAAACGCCCCGATCAGCGCCCGCACCCGGTTCGGCCGGCCAAGGCTGAAGTCGGCATGGTCCATCAGCTTGCGCACGTGCGCCGGCGCATCCGGACCACTGCGCATGGCGTGAAGTGTGAACCACTTGTCCACCAGCAGGTGATCGTCCCGGTAGCGTGCATGAAACGCATCCAGCGCCGCGTCGCGCTCGGCAACGTCCAGCGCCGCCAGCACGCCCAGCGGCCCCATCACGCCGCCCATGTGGCCGGCAGCCTCGAACTGGCGCAATGCCAGTTGCGCTGCCTCGCGTTCCGCCTCGGCAGACCAAAGCGACAGCGCGCCATAGGCCAGCGAGCGCCTGCCGGCACTGTCCGCGTCCGGCGAGTAGGGGCCTTCCGGCAAATCCATTGCCAATGCCTGAAGCTGATCCGCCAGCAGCCTGGCCGTATCAGCCCGCACCCGGTCGCGCGCCTGCTGCACCACGTCCGGGTCGACGTTCCGGCCCAGCGTGTTGGCAATGTCGGCCTCGCCCGGCAGCGCCAGCATCTGCGCCTTGAACGCAGGCTCCAGATCGCCCGCCGCCAGCGTCCGGCCCAGCGCCCCGGCGAAGGCGTCGACAGCAGGAGCTTCCATGCCATCCTTCATCGCCTGCATCGTCGACATGATCAGTGACCGCGCCAGCGTCTGGCCTGCTTCCCAACGGTTGAACGTGTCGCTGTCATGACCCATCAGGAAGGTAAGCTCATCGTCCTGCTGGCCGGTGGTCAGCGTCACCGGCGCCGAGAACCCCCGGTTGACCGACAGCACCGGTTGCTGCGCGATGCCGGTGAAGGTCCAGCCCTGCTTCTCCTCGCGCAGTTCCAGAACGCCGCCCGCAATCTCGCTGCCGTCCTCCAGCCTCAGCACCATGTCGCGCCCGTCCGGACCGATCAGTCCGGTTACCAGCGGCATGTGCATGGCCGGCTTGCTGGCCTGGCCCGGCGTCGGTTTCAGGTTCTGGCCCACCTCCAGCCGCGCCGTTGCCGAGGCTTCGTCCCAGCTCAGCTTCGCGGTCACCGCCGGTGTGCCGGAATCATTGTACCAGTGGAAGAACTGCTTCATGTCACGGCCCGAGGCATCCTCCATGCAGGCCACGAAGTCTTCCACTGTTGCGGCGTCGCCGTCATGCCGGTCGAAATAGATGGCCAGCGCCTTGGCAAACTTTTCCGGCCCCAGCAGCGTCTTCATCATGCGCACCACTTCCGCACCCTTCTCGTACACGGTAGCAGTGTAGAAGTTGTTGATTTCAATATAGGACTGCGGTCTGACCGGGTGTGCCAGAGGGCCTGCGTCCTCGGGAAACTGGTGCGAGCGCAGGGTGCGCACGTCCTGTATCCGCTTCACCGCGCGCGAGCGCAGGTCGGAGGTGAACTCCTGGTCGCGGAACACCGTCAGGCCTTCCTTCAGGCACAGCTGGAACCAGTCGCGGCAGGTGATGCGGTTGCCGGTCCAGTTGTGGAAGTATTCGTGCGCGATGATCGCCTCGATGTGCACGTAATCCTGATCGGTGGCGGTGTCGGGCCGGGCCAGGATGTACTTGTCGTTGAAGATGTTGAGGCCCTTGTTCTCCATCGCCCCCATGTTGAAGTCCGACACCGCGACGATCATGAAGATGTCGAGATCGTACTCGCGCCCGAATGCCTCTTCGTCCCACTTCATCGACGCCTTCAGGCTTTCCATCGCCCAGCTGCAGCGGTCCTGCTTGCCCTGCTCGACATATATCCGCAGTTCCACCTCGCGGCCCGACATGGTGGTGAAGCCGTCCGTCACGCATGCCAGGTCTCCGCCCACCAGCGCGAACAGATAGGACGGCTTGGGCCACGGGTCATGCCAGACCGCGTAGTGCCGTCCGCCGTCGAGCTCGCCTGCCTCGACCGGGTTGCCGTTGGCCAGCAGCACCGGGCACGACGCCTTGTCCGCTTCGATGCGCACGTCATAGGTCGCCATCACGTCCGGACGGTCGATGAAGTAGGTGATGCGGCGGAAGCCTTCCGCTTCGCACTGCGTGCAGAACACGCCGTTGGACCGGTACAGGCCGGACAGCGCCGTGTTGGCGTCCGGGTCGCACTCGGTCTCGATGGTGAGCTCGAATTCGCCCTCCGGCACGTTGTCGATGAAAAGCTTCTCGCCCTCGATCCGGTACCGGTTGCCGCCAATCTCTTCGCCGTTGATGGCAATCCGCCTGAGCTGCAGCTCCTCGCCATCCAGCGCCAGCGTGGAGGCAGGCTGCCTGCTGGCCGGGTTGGGCCGCACCGTCAGCCTCGACACCACCCGCGTCGCCTTGGGTTCGAGTGCCACATCGAGCGACACATGGCCGATCAGGTGGGTGGAGGGCTTGTAGTCCTTGATGTGGATTGTCGGCGGCGTTTCGGTGCGCATCTTGTCCCGGGTCTGTTGTCGGTCTCGGTTACATCGGCCGGTCAATGCGGAACGGGCTCAGATCCATGTTGGGCGTTGTTCCGCCGAGCATGTCCGCCAGCAGCCGTCCTGTTGTTGGCCCCCAGGACAGCCCCATGTGACCGTGGCCGAATCCATACCACACATTGGCAAGCTTTGGTGACGCCGATATCACCGGCAGCGAGTCCGGCGTGCCCGGCCGGCGGCCCATCCACTTGCTCTCGCTGCCATCCAAGTCGCGCAGTCCCGGAAACAGCCGTTTGCCGTAGACATGCATCTGCTCCGCGCGCCGCCAGTCCGGCGGGGCATCGTTGCCGGCAATCTCGTCCGACCCGGCTATCTTGATGCCGTCATGGTGCGGCGTCACGGCGCCCGGCTGGGCGGCATGGGTCACGGCCCGGCCAAGCTTGATGCCGGTGTTCTGCATGATCAGGTGATAGCCGCGCTCGGCCTCGAGCAGCACTTTCGAGCCCAGCATGCGGGCCAGCTCGTGCGACCATGCCCCGGCGCAGACGCAAAGGTTCTCGACCTTCTCCTCGCCAGCCTGCTTCAGGTGCAGCTTCGTTGCCCGGTTGCCGTCAACCTCGATCCGCGTGACCTCGTCCTGCACGATCTCGCTACCATCGCGCACCACCTGTTCGGCCAGCCGCACCACCATCATGTGCGGATCGCGGATGCGGTGCCAGCCATCCCAGAACACCGCCCGGTAGATGTCCGGCGTCAGGTCCGGTTCCACCTCGCGGGCTTCGTCCGCGTTAAGCTCGGCGCCCTTGTAGCCATACTCCGCATGCACCCGCCGCCACGTCGCGCCGCCGTCGTACTGGGCCTTCGTTCCATAGATCATCAGCCCGTCGTCCATCGCCAGCAGGTCTTGCGCGCCCGCATGCTTCAGCAACGTCCGGTGGTCGTCCAGCGCCCTGAGGCCAAGCGCGGCGCGCGCCTTGCTGATCTTCCTCACCCGGTCCGGCATGGCGTTGCGCCCCAATGCCAGCAGCCACGGCAGCGCCTTCGGCAGGTACGACCAGCGCACCGTGATCGGTCCCTTCGGATCGAGCAGCCAGCCGGGTATCTTCATGAGGATGCCGGGGTGCACCGTCGGCATGACGCTGGACACCACGATGCCGCCCGCATTGCCGAACGATGCGCCCTCGCCGGGCGGCACCTTGTCGATGACGCGGACGCTGAATCCGCGGCTTTGCGCGAACATGGCCGCCGAAATGCCGACGATGCCGGCCCCGATGATGGTGACGTGCTGGTTCATCCGAGCCTGTCCTGGCATTAGGTGAAACATGCTTGTGTGCAAACGTGGAACGATGACTAATATGGGCCAGTCCATTTACCGGAGTCCATCAAGCAAATGCCTGTTCACAAGCGACTGAGACCGTTCAACACCAAGCAGACCTACCCCGAGCAGAAGCTGAACAACGACCTCTCGCAAGGCGTGGTCGCGCGCGGCACCATGGTGTTCCTGCGCGGCCAGGTGGCGCAGGACCTCGACAGCCGCGAAAGCCTGCATGTCGGCGATGCCGGCAAGCAGACGGCCAAGGCCATGGAAAACATCAAGATGCTGCTGGAGGAAGCGGGGTCGGAACTGTCCCACATCTGCCGTATCGTGGTGTACCTGACCGACATCCGCTACCGCGAGGCCGTCTACCAGGAAATGGGCAAGTGGCTGGAAGGCGTGTTCCCCTGTTCCACCGGTCTCGTCGTGCCCGCCCTTGCGCGGCCCGAATGGGTGGTGGAAATTGAAGTGACCGCCGTCATTCCCGACTAGCCCCGGAGGCTTGCACCCATGGACACAAAGACCACCCTCGACCTGCTTGCCGACCGCGCTGCCACGCCGCTCGATCAGGCCATGAGCTCGCCGCCGTCGCTCTATACCGATCCGGCGATCCTCGACATGGAGATCAAATCCATTTTCGAAAAGGAGTGGCATTGCCCCGGGCTTGCGGCAGACATTCCCGAGCCCGGCGACTATGTGACCTTTTCCATCGGCGAGCAGCAGGTCTTCTCCATGCGCCAGAAGGACGGCTCGATCCGCACCTTCTCGAACATCTGCCGGCACCGCATGATGCAGCTGCTGGAGGGCAGGGGAAACACCAAGGTCGTCGTCTGCCCCTACCACGCCTGGACCTACTCGCAGGACGGTTCGCTTCGCGGCGCGCCCTACATGGACCGCAGCGAAACCTTTGACCGGAAGAAGTTCTGCCTGCCCGAGATCCGCACCGAAATCTGGAACGGCTGGATCTACATCACGCTGAACGCCGATGCCCCGTCCACGGCCGAACTACTGGCCCCGATTAACGATCTCGTCGCCCAGTTCCGCATGGACCGCTACGTGCCGTGCGAAACCCAGGACCATGTCTGGCAGACCAACTGGAAGCTGCTCACCGAGAACTTCATGGAAGGCTACCATCTGCCCGTCGCACACCGCGCCACCGTGGGCCAGTGGATCGGGCTCGACGACACCATCTTCCCGCCCGACGTGAACCCGCACTTCACATGGCAGACCTTCACCAAGGATGAGACCGCCATCTATGGCCGTGCCGCGGAGGCCTGCGACTATCTTGAAGGCAAGTGGCGCTACACCACCATCATGCCGACCGTGTTCCCGGCGCACATGTACGTGCTGGCGCCCGACCACGTCTGGTACCTGTCGCTTCGCCCGAGGGGCGTAGGCGAGGTGCACGTGCGCTTCGGCGTGGCGCTTGCGCCGGAACGGCTCGATGCGTTTCCCAACAAGCAGGCGGCGCTGAAGGATCTCATCACTTTCTTCGACCACGTCAACGAGGAAGACCGCTTCGTCGTCGAGGGCATCTTCACCGGCGCCCAGGGCGCGCTGGCGCAGGCAGGCCCCTTGAGCTGGCTGGAGCGCGAGATCCACGACTTCCAGAAATACCTTGCCGGCAAGCTCTGCTCGCCGCAGAACGCAACAGCGAGGGTTGCCGCCGAATGACTTTCTCCATTGCAGGCCACTGCACCCGCACCGGCATGTTCGGTGTCGCCATCACCACGTCCTCCATTTGCGTCGGCGCACGCTGCCCGCACGTCCGCGCCGGCGTTGGCGCGGTTGCCACCCAGAACGTCACCGACCCCACGCTCGGGCCGAAGGTGCTCGACGCCATCGCAGCCGGGGCCACCGCGGAGAAAGCTGTGGCCGCAATCTCCGGGGCAGCACGCTTCTCCGAATACCGCCAGCTTCTGGCGGTGGACGCGGACGGCGTGACCGGCCATTTCACCGGCGCGAAAATTCTCGGCACCAACATGGTCTCGCCCGGCGAACACTGCATCGCCGCCGGAAACCTGCTTTCCACCACTGTCGTGCCAAAGGCGATGACGGACACCTTCGCGGCAAACGCGGACCAGCACCTGGCCGAACGTCTGCTGCGCTCGCTCGAGGCCGGCGTGGCGGCGGGCGGCGAGGAGGGGCCGGTGCATTCCGCTGCGCTCATCGTCGGGCATGAACAGCCGTTCCCGCTGGTCGACCTGCGCTGCGACTGGGACGACGAGAACCCGATCGCCCGGCTGCGCAGCCTGTGGGAAGCCTACAAGGGCGAGATGCAGGCGTACCTCGACCGGGCGCTCAACCCGTCCGCCGCACCGTCCTATGGCGTGCCCGGCGACGAGTAGAGGCCCGGCCCGCCCGGCACCTTCACTCACCCAGTGGCTCCACGGTGATGATATCGCCCGACGCGCGGCTCACCTCGATGCGCCACGGCACCCGCTGGCGCACCGCGTCATAGACATAGGACTCGTTGGCGCAATCCACCACCTCGATGTGGCGGAAGCCGGCCTGCTTCAGGCTCTCGACCCCTTCAAGGCAGCTGAACTGCGCGTGGTCTCGATAACCGCGATGGCGCCCGCCATAGCCGTCAGCCGTGTAACCGTTCTCGGGCCGGTAGACGGAATAGTCGGGCTGGGGAATGTAGCCGCGCCCGCCATGGCGGCCATATCGGTACTCGTTGTCTTCGTAGCAGGGTTCGTATTGGCCTTGCGACTGGCCGTCATAGAACCAGCGCACGTCTGCCGCGTGTGCGGCGGGAGCGGTGGCGAGTGCGGACAGCACCAGCGCCGCGGCCAGTGCGGTTGAGGGGGTACGCAACATCACTGACAAACCTTCCTGTCGAGGGGTCGGCGCCATCCGCACCCCTATGCTCGTCCCCGTTTGTGCGCGGGTTGGGGTAGCTTTGCGGCAATGTCGTGACATGGTTAACGGGGTGTGGAGGGAGTGGGGATTGGAGTGGGGATTAGGGAGTGGAGAGAGCACTAACACGCTTGCCTCCCTGTTAATGAAAATCTGCGCACGTAAACATTGCGCTGCAACTGCGAGCAAACTACCGATGTCCGGTTTGGGTCCGTAGATGACTGGCAAGGCGCAACAAAGCCCTCACCCCGCCAACCCCTCCACCAGCTTGCCCAACATCGTATCACACGCGGCCATTTCGGTTTCCGCGATGTACTCGTCCGGCTTGTGGGCGACCGCGATGGAGCCCGGCCCACACACCACGGTGGGGATGCTCAGCCGGTTCTGGAACAGCCCGCCCTCGGTGCCGAAGGCGATCTTGCCGGTGGAGTTGCCGCCGGTGAGCGACTTGACATAGTTGACCACGTCCGAGTCCG
>JAHEBA010000171.1 GCA_024642465.1 Alphaproteobacteria bacterium | reverse complement strand
CAATACTTGTTGAACCGCAAAGCGGATCGAAAGGCAGTCTTTGGCACGTAACGGACTCTCCGGGTTGCCCTGAAAGATGGCTGCTTTCGGATGTAGAGCGGACAATCTTAGCTTGCCTGATGCGTTTGCCAGACCTGCATCAATGGCGTGCTAAGGTTAAAGATGCCGATGCCCAGCGTCGCTTGCCGGTGGCTTTTGGAACTTTGTTGCCACGGGGGCCAGAGAGGACGGGGGTGTTGGTTTGGTTTTCCGTCTGTTCCCCGTCAGCGCCAATGGGACAGTTTAGGCTGATTGCCTACACGCTCACCGGTGCGTACGAGAAGAACAACAGCGTTCGCTGGACCAAGACCAACTTCGGCAGCCGGTTCAACAACCAGGCGGACAGCAACCCGCTACGTCGGGTGAAGGCGGACCCGCAGGTGCGCGAAGCGATCCGGCAACGCATGCAGCATGGCATGACAGTCGTCACCACTGATGAGTCTTCCGGTTCACAGAACCAGAGCGATGAGGGGTTCGTCGTGCTTAGTGGTCTTTACTGAGCACCTCCGACTGGATGACGGCCTATGCTTCTAATGCCGTCCCATCTGCATGGTCCGATCCTGGATAATTAGCGGAACGTATCGCAGTCCCCGATGTTGCCTGTCTGCATGCCCCGCTTCAGCCAGCTTGCGCGCTGCTCTGAGCTGCCGTGCGTGAAGTTCTCCGGCACGACATAACCCTGGCTGCGCTTCTGCAGCCGGTCGTCGCCGATGGCAAGGGCTGCTCCGATGGCTTCTTCCACGTCGCCTTCCTCAAGTAGATCCGTGTTGTCGCGTGCCCAAACGCCGGCGAAGCAGTCAGCCTGCAGTTCCATCATCACCGACAGCTGGTTGCTCTCCACCTGCGAGCTGCGCATGCGCGCGGCTGTCACCTTGTCAGCGATGCCGAGCAAGTTCTGCACATGATGGCCTACCTCGTGGGCAATCACGTAGGCATACGCAAAGTCTCCGCCCGCGCCGAGGCGGGCGCGCATGTCCTGAAAGAAGCTCAGGTCGAGATAAACCTTCTGATCGCGCGGGCAATAGAACGGTCCCATGGCTGATTGGGCCATGCCGCAGGCCGACTGCACGTAGCCTGAGAACAGCACCAGGCGCGGGTGTTCATACTGCCTGTTGAGTTGCTGCTGGAAGATCTTGTCCCAGGTGGTCTCGGTTGTCCCAAGCACTTTCGCTGCAAACTGGGCCCATTCATCGCTGGCCGGCGCGCCCGGTTGGGTCTGGGTTTGCTGTGGCATCTCCTGCTGTTGCGGTGCGAAGCCGCGGCTCAGCATCTCCAGCGGATTGATGCCGAAGACCAGCCACAGAATGCCGAGGATGATGATCGTACCTAAACCAATGCCGCCACCGCCACGACCGATGGGGATGCGAACGCCGCCCCTGCCAAAGCCGCCTTGTCCTCGGCGATCTTCTACATTCGAACTGGCTTCTTTGTCGTCGAGGCGCATGATTTGTCTCCTACCGTACGCACTCATTGGAAAATCTTAGGACCGATATTCTACGCTTTCACTAGTCGGGCTCCGCAACCGAGTGGTCATCCTCCCTCAGCAAAAGGGGGCGGTTGCATTACGTCATGGCGGTCGTCAGCTCTCAGTCTTCGAGGTCCTCTAGTGTTTCATCTGGAAGCGTATCTGGCTCCAACCACTTAAGGACCAGTTCATAGCCAACGGCCACAACGACCGGCCCGACGAAGACGCCAACGACCCCCCATTCCATAAGCCCACCGACTGCACCCAGGAAGGCAAGCGAGGCAGGCATGTCACTGTCCTTGCTGACGAGTAGCGGCCTTACGATGTTGTCGGTGACATTGACCACGATCAGCCCCCAGAGGAACACGAATGCGGCCATGTAGGACTGGTCCTGGGTCCACAGCCATAGCGACATTGGCAACCACACCAGAACCGGTCCGATCTGGATCAGAGACAGGATGAAGGTGACACCTGACCACAACAGCCATCCTGGCACGCCAGCGACGACATAGGAGAAGGTGGCAACCAGCGTCTGTGCCAACGCGGCCCCGAGTACGCCTTGAACTGCGAGCCTTGTCGTTTCAACCGAGTGGGCGGCAAGGCGCAATGCAAATCGCCCGCCGACCCGCTCAAAGAACTTCGTTGCGATCTCTGTCACCCGGCCAGCACGCAGCACGAGGATCATTGCCAGGATCACGCCAATGGCGAACTCGAACACGAACACGCCAAACAATTGGATCTCACCAACGAGCCAGAGCAGGACAGTTTTCAGCTCTTCCCGGTAGTGCGTTGCAAAGCCCTTGGCGTCAGTTCTCAACTCTTCGAGCATCTTGCCGAGAGGGCCGCCGATAGACGGCATGTCTTGCATCGAGCCAGGGCCTAGGTGCGATGTGGTGTAGTAGGCCAACCGTTCCAACCAGTTCAACGCATCGGGAACCAGAGCCAACAACGTGCGGCCTAGCCCTACTGCCGGAATGATGATCGCCAGCATCAGTCCAAGCCCCATCAGCCAGGCGGCCAGCACACGCCGCCCATTAAGCCGGCGCACCAGTTTCACGTAGTATGGCTCGACAGCAATGGCCACCATCGCCGCCCAGAGGATTGCTGGCAGGAATGGATAGAGCGTCAGTGTCGCCAGAAGGACTACAATGATGGTGAGGCCGATCGGCAGCAGTCTTTCAACCAGAGATACATCGGACCGAGAACTCATTTGCGCACCTGTTGGCCGTCAGGTTGTTCGACATCTTTCGCAACAGTCGAGACAAGCCAGTCTGTGAGCTTCTTGAGTTTCGCTTCGTTTGCCCGCGTTTCCCTGATGCAGAGATAGTACGTCCTGCCAGACGGGATGAGGGTGTCATCAAACGCAGTGACCGTGCCTGACCGAAGCTCACGCGCGGCGAGGAAGTTGGGAACGAGAGCAACTCCCTGTCCTGCCTTGGCCAATTCGAGAGCAAGAAAATAGTGGCTGCACAGCCGGAATGATCCATCCTGGATATCGCTAAGCCTTGTGCCGGTCACCCGGCAGTAGTCGATCCAATCCTGACCCAGTCGGTCGGGTTCCGGATCGGTCGTGATCAATCGATGCCTCGTGGTTCCTTTTACCTGCTGTTTCGAAGCCGGCGCCTCGACCGCAATCAGGAGCTCTTCCTTAAGAAGGATGGCCTTGTAGCCAGCTTTCAACTCGTCTGCCACCACGTAGGCATCTGCCACTTCATTGGCATAGAGAGGATTCTGGGCGTAGAGACGGAGCTCGAGATCGATTTCAGGATGGGACCGGTAGAAGTCTTCAAGCCGTTCGGTTAGCCAGCCAGGGCCGAAAGTACTGCAGACGGCAAGCTGAAGGGCTTGCTGCCCTTCACCCACGAGGTCCTTCACAAGGTCTTCCAGACCTTCAAAGGCAATCGAAAGCTTCTGGCCCAGCTTCTCGCCGGCCGGTGTCAGCGAGATGCCCCGCCCGGACTTCGTAATCAGCTGCTGGCCGATTGCCTCCGAGAAGCGCCGGATCTGGTGACTGACAGCACTCTGCGTGACGCCGAGATCACTTGCCGCCAGTTTTACTGAGCGTCGGCGGGCAAGAGCCTCAAAATACTGGAGGCTGCGCAGCACATTTGGCTCCTTCCTTTCCAAGGCATTCCCTTTCCAGCTTCAGCAAACTTGCAGTGAACACACATTGGTCACTGCTTTGCGAGTCCACCCGTACATAAGGGCAGGCCAACCAATTTCACCCTGCGTGCAAGTTGGGGTCATAGGCCGAAATCTGTCAATCCAGTGATAAATATTGACTAACAATGACAAATAGTCAATTTTCTGCCCCAGAACGAAAGACCTGCGCAACCTGCGCCAGTCACGAAGGGGAGTTACGCATGAATCGTAAATTGAAAGCAGCGCTCTTGGCAGCCATCGCCGGCGTCGTCTCTACCGGCGGCCTCACTGCCGGAGGCGAAGGAGCCAAGGCCCAGAGCTTCGACTGCGCCAAGGCCTCGACCCGGGTCGAGCGGTTCATCTGCGACAACCCGCGACTGGGCGAACTCGACAGCGAACTGGCCGAAGCCTACCAGACCGCGCTGCGCGACTCGCCGTGGGCATCGGCCAACCGCCGTATCCGCGCCGAGCAGAAGACCTGGATCGCGCGGCGCGACCGCTGCAACAACGCCGGCTGCGTGAAGCGCATGTACCAGATGCGCATTGGCCAGCTACACTCCGAGGTCGACGTCGAGGTTGACGGTGACGATGGCGGTGGCGCCATGGTCGGCTCCCGCGGCAACGCCAGCCCGGGCCGCATGATGGCCGTGTGCCGCGACCGCGCCGTGCACGTGTTCCACCTTCGCGCCGGCAACGTCGAGACAAAGTACGAAGGTCAGCGCACCGACGGCACTCACGCCGTCAATGGCACGGCCTACATGCGCGGGCACGAGGAAACCTTCCAGTGCTCGTTCAATGCCAGAGGCACGTCTATCGAGCGGTTCATCGTGAACTAGGCGGATTGAGAATTTTTCCAGAAGAGGACCTGGGTACAAGGGAGTTTGACCATGTCAGAAATTGACAGAAGGAAGTTTACGTTGTTGGGAGCCACCGCCCTGACAGCGGGTCTGATAACGGGCGGCGAAGTCATGGGGGGGATGACCCAGGGTCGGCAG
>JAHEBA010000170.1 GCA_024642465.1 Alphaproteobacteria bacterium | reverse complement strand
AGGGAGTTTGACCATGTCAGAAATTGACAGAAGGAAGTTTACGTTGTTGGGAGCCACCGCCCTGACAGCGGGTCTGATAACGGGCGGCGAAGTCATGGGGGGGATGACCCAGGGTCGGCAGGTCGACTCGCCTGAAAACATGGAACCGGGGGACTTCACCTGGCACCCGGAACGTTCACCGGACGGGCCGGTGGCCATCATCGTGTCGATCGACGACCAGCGGGTGCACGTCTACCGCAACGGCGTACGCATTGCAGCGTCCACCTGCTCCACCGGCAAGCAGGGGCATGAAACTCCCACCGGCGTGTTCACCATCCTGCAGAAGGACAAGAACCACCACTCGTCGACCTACAACAACGCACCGATGCCCAACATGAACCGGCTCACGTGGAAAGGTATTGCGCTGCACGCTGGTAACCTGCCGGGTTACCCGGCTTCGCATGGTTGCGTGCGCCTGCCGGTGAAGTTCTCGCAACTGCTGTTCACCGTGACCCATCTCGGCACCCCCGTGATCCTGGCCAACAGCCACAGCCAGCCCAAGCAGGTGGTACATCCGGGCATGGTGCTGGCCGACTATGCCGAGAAGGAATTCGAGGAACTGACCGGCAAGCACTTCAAGACCGCTGCCGCCCAGCGCATTCCGCAGCACGAGGAAGGCCACACGGCGACCTCGATCCTTGTCTCCAGCGCGACCAGCGAAATCATGGTGCTGGAGAACGGTCGCATAGTCGCTACCGGTAAGGCTTACATCAAGAACCCGGGCCAGCCGCTCGGCAACCACGTCTTCATTCTCGAAAAACCGCATGATGGCCGTAAAGGTTTGGCCTGGCATGCCATCGGCCACCACCCGCAGGCGAACGCCAACTTCAATCATCCGGCCGAGGACACGATCAAGCGGCTGGGCGCCGACAAGCCGATCATTGCCGAGATCCAGAAGCGCATGCATCCAGGCCTGCTGATGGTCATGTCTGACATGCCGTTGCACGAGGATTCCCGGTCTGCTCATGATTTCGTCATTGCCGTTGAAGACAACGCCTGATCAATGCAGGCAGGAGACCATCAGCAATGACATTCTTGATCAAATGGACAATCGCTATCGCTGCCATTCTGGCTACTCCGCTGGCGAGTCAGGTCCATGCGGCTCCCAGTTTCGACTGCGCCAAAGCGAGCACTCGGGTTGAGCGCATGATCTGCGACAACCCCCGGATTGCACAGTTGGACAGCGAGTTGGCCGACGCCTATCGCATCGCATTGCGGGATGCGCCCTGGGCCTCGGCGAACCGGCGCATCCGGGAAGAGCAAAAGGCATGGATCGCCGAGCGCAACCGCTGCCGGGATCCCCGCTGTCTTCGCCAGTCCTACAGGCAACGCATCGCCCGGCTTCGTTCCGAGGTCAGTGGCGGTGGCAATTCGGGTGCAGGAAGCCCCGCCGGTGGTGGCAACGTGGTCCGGGTGTCGGGCGTTGCAACGAATGACGTCCTCAATGTGCGCAGCGGCCCCGGTCCGAACTATCGTGTTGTCGGTGCGCTCGGGAATGGTGACCGCGTCCGGCGCCTGAATTGCCAGAACCAGGGCAGTTCGCGCTGGTGCCAGATCGAGATGATGACCGACATGCGCGAGCGCGGCTGGGTCAATGCAAGGTTCCTGTCTGGAACGGGGGGATCGTCATCATCGCAGCCCAGCGGCGCCATCAATCACGGCGGGGGCGTTCGCACCGCCTGTGCCCGCGCGGTGGCCCGACAGGTGGGTGTCAGCCCGGATGACGTCGTTGTCACGCGGTCTACCATCTCGGAAGGCACCGGACGGCATGTCGTCTATGTCGGCGTTCCCTATGCGGCCGCCGACTGGATTTGCGAAGCCGACCGCAATGGCAATGTGGTGAACGTGTTCTTCTCGGGGTCGGGCTGAACGGCTGTCATCACACAATGATGTAAGGAGACGTAACATGGGCATTTGGGATTTCGTGAAAAGCGCCGGCAAGGCGCTGGGCATCGGCAAGGAAGACACGCCGCCGAGCGCAGAAGAGCTGAAGAAGGAGCTCGACAGCTACAAGCTCGGCACCGAGAACGTGAAGGTTGAGGTGCAGGGCGACAAGGCCATCGTGACCGGTGACGTAGCCGACCAGTCGGTGCTGGAAAAGGCGATCATTGCTGTGGGCAATACGCTGGGCGTGTCAAAGGTGGAAAGCAAGCTCACCGCGCCGGACCAGAAGGAACCAGTGTTCTACACGGTCAAGAAGGGCGACAACCTCTGGAAGATCGCCGAGAAGCACTACGGCAAGGGCAAGGGCGCGAAGTACAACGTGATCTTCGAGGCCAACACGCCAATGCTGACGCATCCGGACAAGATCTATCCCGGCCAGGTGCTGCGCATTCCCGAACTTTCAGAGACCTGAACCCCATCTGACTTATCGCTCTGAGCCGGTATCCAACGGTTCAGATGAGTCACCAATAGCGGAGACTTCATCATGGAAAGTGCAGTTGGAGCCGGAGTCGGGTTGCTCATTGGTCTTCTTATCATGATCGTATTCGGAGCGATCGTGGGCTGGCTGGCCGGCCTGGTCGTCAAGGGTAGCGGTTACGGCCTGATCGGCGACATCATCATCGGGATCGTCGGAGCCAATATTGCAGGATGGCTGTTTCCAGCGATTGGCATACCGGTTGGCAACAGCATCATTGGCGTGATCATAGCTGCAGTAGCTGGAGCCGTAATCTTGCTGCTCATACTCAAGTTTGTCCGAGGACTAGCATCGTAACGCGGGCAAATACCAATTGGCGGATGAGAAGCTGATGCAGACATTTTGCACCATCGCAATTGCGGTTTTCGCAACCGCCTATCTGATCGCCTTGGGTCTGCTGGTGATTGGAACTTTTGGCCTGTTTGGCAGCCCGTCGGGTCCCTTGGCCGGTATCTTCCTGGTGCCGTTGGGCGTTCCGTGGATATACATGTTTGACGGGGTTTCGGAGAACCTAAAACCGTGGGTTGGCATTTTGGCCCCAGGACTCAACCTGGCTCTACTGTGGCTGATATGCAGGATGCTTCGGCGCTTTGTGACCTGAACACGATCTCGAGAAGGAAATGAAGGTGAAGGCGCCTCTTACTCTGGTCCTGTTGATTGCCCTATTAGCTATTGCATCACGTGTTAGTGCACAGGCCTACAGGTCATCACGATGCAACGGGGATCTCTGACGAGGCGATTGTCGGACTTTCTGAAATCGCGAACCAAATATGTCGACCACGGACAATCACGTACGGAAACCATGATGCGACTGACTAGACTTCTGCTTTGGATGGCATTTCTGAGTTCGGTATCCACCGCGGCTTACACCAAACCCTCCAAGGTTCCGATCCCGAGGTCCAAGCCACCTGTCCAATCGGAAACGTCAGCGCAATCGTCGCCGTCGACCGAGGCGAAACAACCTATGACGGTACAGATCTCTACTGATGACGGCATGAGCCAGGCTGACTGCAAAGCTGCAATGGAGGCAGTGGGCGCCACGTTCAATTGGATCGGTGAAGCAGAACTCGAAGGCTGTACGGTCGAGCAAGGCGTTGAGCTCATCTCCGTTCGATCTAATGGCTCGCAGATTGCGTTTCCACAAAAGCCCACGATGTCCTGCAATTTTGCCGAACGATTTGCTCAATGGGCAGCAGAGATTGCGGCTCCAGTTGTCGTGGCACACACAGAAGCGCAACTACATGCGATTGTTACGGGTCCGGGACTTGTGTGTCGCAACCGGGTTGGCACCAGCACCACGAAAGTGAGCGAGCATGCGAAAGGCAATGCCATCGACATCGCTGGTTTTACTTTAGCGGGCAAGCGGTCTCTAACCATTGGCGGCGAAGTGAGCGATTCAGAAGCGCGAGCACTGGCAGCGATGCGGACATCCGCTTGCGGTTACTTCACCACAGTCCTTGGCCCTGGAGCCAATCCGGCCCATGCCAATCACTTTCATTTTGACCATGGCAAGCACGGTCGAAGCTACAACTACCGCATTTGCGAATGACAGAGTAAGCGGTTTGCTGACGGCAGGTTCTGGCACATTTCGGACTCTTGTCAGCAATGCCAAAGATGTCCGTTGTTGGGGGTACAGCAGACATTCCCCGCGGCAATCAGAACCGTCCGAAGTTGACCCCAAGCAGACATTGCAATCACTTGTGATAACCGTGGCTTACCATTTGATGCCGTTACTTACGCGACCTATGATTGCTTGCGTTACCAAGCTTGGTGGTGACCAACACGCTTATCGACCATCAGCATCGAGCGGATAAATGTGTCGCACCACGAGGAAGGCGTACCGCAGCCCGGCCACCTGGTTATCGCACGATCCGTCTGAATTCGCCGGGCTCAGCGGTACAAACCTTCAAGCCGATGTCGCTTGCAGGCAAGAGTTTGCCGCCCACCTGACCGAGCATGTGGCTCCCGCAACCTAACGGATGTTCACAATGCTCGACGAAGCCCGCCAGCGCACTGCCCGCATGCAGGAGCGCATGAGGGACGCGAACCTCGATGTGGCGCTGATCACCGATGAGAGCACCATCGCCTATTTCGCCGGCTTCTGGGGCTACCTGTCGGTGGAATTCGGCCGGCCCTCGTTCCTGATCATCCGCGCCCATGATGCGCCCATCGTGGTCACGCCGCTGATGGAGAGCGAGATGGTTGGCGCCATGA
>JAHEBA010000058.1 GCA_024642465.1 Alphaproteobacteria bacterium | reverse complement strand
CCCAACCAGTCATCGAGGAGAACGGACATGAGCTGGATTTTTGAAGCTTACGCAAATGTTTACAGCGCCGCCCTGTTCGGTGGCAACACTCCGCGCGGCAATGCTGCGACTGCGAAGTCGCGTGCTGCAGCCGAAGGTGCCCGGACCGCTGCTTACCTGGCCTCGTTCCGCTAAGACCGAGCCGGACTGTAAACCGGCATCACAACAAACTTCCTGAGAGGCGCCCGCATGTGCTGAGAAATCAGCTGGCGGGCGCTTCCGCTATGACGGCTACCTCGACGACCCAGTCGGGATTGGCAAGGCCTGATATGATGAGCAGGGTGGAGGCGGCTTCATGGCCGGCCATCACCTTGTCACGAACTTCCCGGTACATCGCCACGTCCGCAGGATCGGTGATGTAAACGGTCATCTCCACGATATGTTGGGGACCAAGCCCTTGGTCCCCCAGAATGGCGAGCACGTTGTGCCAGGCCTGGACATGCTGGCCTTGCGGGCTGTCGGCAAGCTTGCCGTTCACGTCGACACCGACCTGACCGGATACAAACAATAGATCAGCGCCGGCTGAAACGCGCATCGCCTGCGCATATCGTGAAAACGGGGGCGGCGCCTTGGAGGTGCTGACTTTTGTGGCCATGAGGGTCATTGCTCCTTGGGGTTGTGCGCGGGGCGCGAAAAGTGTAGAACAAAAATGGAACAGACGTCCGGCATGTGCCGGTCCAGCGCTGTGGACAAGGCAGGTGTCAGGCTGGCAGGCAGCGGCTGCAAAGTCTAGTGTCTGGCCAACTGAAGAATCGAGGAGAGGTATCATGGCAGGTTCGGTCAACAAGGTGATCCTGATCGGCAATCTCGGCGCAGATCCGGAAATCCGTCACACCCAGGACGGCCGGCCAATCGCCAACCTCCGCATTGCCACGTCGGAAAGCTGGCGTGACCGCAATAGTGGCGAGCGCAAGGAAAAGACCGAGTGGCATACGGTGGTGATCTTCTCCGAAGGCCTGTGCAAGGTGGCCGAGCAGTATCTGAAGAAGGGCTCGAAGGTATATATCGAAGGCCAGCTCCAGACGCGCAAGTGGCAGGACCGGGACGGCAATGACCGCTATTCTACCGAAGTCGTGCTGCAAGGCTTCAATGCGACCCTGGTGATGCTGGATGGCCGGCAGGGCGGCGGCATGGGTGATTCTGGCGGCTATGGCCAGGACAGCGGCGATTTCGGCCGATCAAGCCCGATGCAACGCCCGCAGGGCGGCGGCAGCCGCGGCGGTGAAGGCGGCGGCGGGCCGTCGTTTGCACGCGACGACCTGGACGACGAAGTTCCGTTCTAGGCTGAGCGCGCGCCCTCGGGCGCCATTTTCTGGCGAGCCATGCGAAGTCGGGCCTTCGCGTTGACGGTTTACTAACCGTCTTGACCATAAAAGCCGTTAAAATTTTACGGACATGTTGCGCTGCGGCAAGTTGCACGCTGCAGCGCCACATTCTGGGCAAGATTGGTCGGCACACACACCAGCATAGATGACAAGTTAGTGACAGAGGACTACCCAAGCCGGTCCCGTTCCGGCATCCAGGGCACCATCCGGGGACTTATCGACATGAAGAAGTTTGTGATCGCGGCCATTGGCGCCGCCACCATAGGTTTCGGCCTTGTTTCTGCTGCTTCCGCCGGCGAAACGCTCAAGTCGCACGAAATCAAGAAGTTTGTTCCAGGCAGCGCGACCGCCAAGATCATGGGCTCCAGCGTGAGCATTTCCATGAGCCGTTCGGGCCGGCTGTCGGCGAAGTGGGACGGCGAGCGCGACACCGGCACGTGGCGCGTGTCCGGCGACCAGCTCTGCATCCGTTTCAACAAGTGGATGAACGGCGCCACCCGTTGCTCGGCCGTGACCAAGGCAGGCAACTCCTATCGCGTTGCCGGCGTCACCTTCTCGAAGCATTGAGGTTTCGCGCCGAGGCCTCCCGGCAGCCATTTCCGACTTTCGCACGAACCCGTCAGGCTTCTGGCGGGTTTTGCATTTGCCGCTCCCGGCGACGTGAATTGCATGTGAATGGCCCGGCCTTCACCATCACCCCCAACCATCACGGGAGATTTGCGCATGCTCAAGCGACTGGTTGCAGGTGTCATCATTGCCGCCGCCGCTGCACTTCCGGCCACTGCCGGCGAGGCCGATGTCGAGGCGGCAACGGCGAAGCGGGCAGGCAATGGCACCTGGACGTTCGACGTTACGGTGCGCCATGCCGATGAGGGCTGGGACCATTACGCCAACCGCTGGGACGTGATTGCCCCCGACGGGACTGTACTGGGGTCACGCACGCTGTTTCATCCGCATGAAAACGAGCAGCCGTTCACCCGCTCGCTTGCCGGCGTTAGCGTGCCTGATGAGGTGAAGACGGTGACCATCCGTGCTCATGATTCCGTTCATGGCGATGGCGGCAGGCAATTCACGCTGACACAGCCAGAATAGTTCTGCCGAACCCTTAGACCTGCATGAAGCCATCCGCATCGTTCGGCATGAGGGGGTTGAAGGCGAGTTCCCACAGGTGGCCGTCGGGATCTGCGAAATAACCGGAGTAGCCGCCCCAGAAAACCTTCTCCGGATGTTTCACAGGGGCTCCGCCGCACGAGACGGCGTGGTCCCACGCCTTGTCGACCTGATCCTCGCTTGCAAGGTTGTGGGCAATGGTGACGCCGGAGAACCCCGGCTTGCTGTCCGCGATGCCTGCGTCAGCCGCCAGCGATGCACGGCCGAACAGTCCCAGCACCGTTTCCTTCATGCGGAAGAAGCTGACATCATCGTTTGACGCGCTTGACCGGGTAAAGCCGAGGGCTTCGTAGAACGCGGTAGAGCGGACCAGGTCGGTCACGCCGAGCGTAATCATGGTGATGCGCGGTTCCAACATGCCGGACACTCTCGGCGAAGAACAAATATAGAACAAAGTTACAACAGGACCGCCGCGGCCGCAAGTTCCGGCAGGGGATTTCCCAGCCAGCAAAAAGGCACGTGATAACAACAGGATAGGACGACCATTGGCGGGCCGGAAATGGGCGGTGCGAGTTTGCCAAAATTGCGTGGATTTGCTAGTTTTACAGGCAGGGATTCGCATGCTTTCGCGCTCGCTCGCCGGGCGCGTTCGGGGGGCTGCGAAGCAGGGGTGAAAAGGCCCGCCATTGGCCGGGTCCGGCCGGCAAAAGGAGCCGCCGCTTGAGCGACGAAAACGAGATGACGACACCGCCTCCACCACCGGAGGAGAGCGGGATCAGCAGCATTACCATCGAAGACGAGATGCGCCGCAGCTATCTCGATTACGCCATGAGCGTGATCGTCAGTCGCGCGCTGCCTGACGTGCGTGATGGCCTGAAGCCGGTGCACCGGCGCATCCTGCATTCGATGAACGAGAACGGCTACGACTGGAACAAGCCATATCGCAAGTCTGCCCGCGTGGTCGGCGACGTGATCGGTAAGTATCACCCGCACGGCGACCAGTCGATCTATGACGCGCTGGTGCGCATGGCGCAGGATTTCTCCATGCGCCTGCCGCTGCTCGACGGGCAGGGCAACTTTGGCTCGGTTGACGGCGATCCACCGGCGGCCATGCGTTACACCGAAGTGCGCATGGGCAAGCCGGCCCACGCACTGCTGGAAGACATCGACAAGGACACTGTCGACTTCCAGGACAACTACGACAACTCCGAGCGCGAGCCGACCGTTCTGCCGGCGCGATTTCCCAACCTTCTGGTTAACGGGGCAGGCGGCATTGCCGTGGGCATGGCCACCAACATTCCGCCGCACAACCTTGGCGAAGTGGTGGACGCGACCATCGCGGTGATGGAAAACCCCGCCATCGGCTTCGAGGAACTGAACCAGATCGTGCCGGGGCCGGACTTCCCGACCGGTGGCATCATCCTGGGCCGCTCCGGTATCCGCGCGGCTCAGAGCACGGGCCGCGGCTCCGTGGTGATGCGCGGCAAGGTGACGATCGAGGAGATCCGCAAGGATCGCGAGGCGATCATCATCCACGAGATTCCGTACCAGGTGAACAAGGCCTCGATGATCGAGAAGATCGCCGAACTTGTGCGCGAGAAGCGGATCGAGGGCATCTCGGACATTCGCGACGAGTCCGACCGGCACGGCATGCGCGTGGTCATCGAGATCAAGCGCGACGCCGTGGGCGACGTGGTGCTGAACCAGCTTTACAAGTTCTCGCAATTGCAGACTTCGTTCGGCGTGAACTCGGTGGCGCTGACCGGCGGCCGGCCGGAAATGATGACGCTGAAGGACATGCTGGATGCCTTCGTGGCGTTCCGCGAGGAAGTCGTCACCCGGCGCACCAAGTTCCTGCTCAACAAGGCGCGCGACAGGGCCCACGTCTTGGTGGGCCTCGCCATCGCGGTGGCCAACATCGATGAGGTGATCCATCTGATCCGCCATGCGCCAGATCCGGCGACGGCCCGCGAGCAACTGATGGCGCGCGACTGGCCGGCCAAGGACATGGCGCCGCTGATCCGCCTGATTGCCGATCCGCGTCACCAGTTGAAGGAAGACGGCACCTACCGGCTGTCGGAAGAACAGGCTCGTGCGATCCTGGACCTGAGGCTGCAGCGCCTGACCGCGCTGGGCCGCGATGAAATTGGCGAAGAGCTGGAAAAGCTGGGTGCCGAAATCAAGGATTACCTCGAGATTCTCGGATCGCGGTCCCGGGTGCAGCAGATTATCCGCGACGAACTGACGGCGGCGAAGGCAGAGTTCGCCACCCCGCGGCGCACCGAGATTGCCGATTATCTCGGCGACGTGGACGACGAGGATCTGATCGCGCAGGAAGACATGGTGGTGACCGTGTCGCACACCGGTTACATCAAGCGGGTGCCGCTGACCACCTACCGGGCGCAGCGCCGCGGCGGCAAGGGCCGTTCCGGCATGCAGACCAAGGACGAGGATTTCGTCACCCGGCTGTTCGTGGCCGACACCCATACGCCGGTGCTGTTCTTCTCCTCCCGCGGCATGGCCTACAAGATGAAGGTCTGGAAGCTGCCGCTGGCCGCTCCGCAGGCCCGTGGCAAGGCGCTGATCAACCTGCTGCCGTTGGAAGAGGGCGAGCGCATAACCACCATCATGCCGCTGCCGGAGGATGAATCCACCTGGGGCGACCTCGACGTCATGTTCGCCACCACGCGCGGCACGGTGCGGCGCAACAAGCTGTCCGACTTCGTCGAGGTTCGCCAGAATGGCAAGATTGCCATGAAGTTGGACGACGGCGACGGCATCGTCGGCGTTGAGACCTGCATCGACAGTGACGACGTGCTGCTGACCACGGCCAAGGGCCAGGCGATCCGGTTCAAGGTGACCGACGTACGCGTGTTTGCCGGCCGCAATTCCGTCGGCGTGCGCGGCATTACGCTTGCCGAGGGCGACGAGGTGATCTCGATGACCGTATTGCGCGGCTTCCAGGCCACGGCTGACGAGCGCGCCGCTTACATCAAGATGCGCCGGGCGATGGAAGGCGAGGAGCCTGATGCCGCCGAGGCGGATGAAGAGGGCAGCGCGGACGCCGGCATCAGCCAGGAACGCTATATCGAGATGGGCGCCGCCGAGCAGTTCATCCTGACGATCTCGGAAAACGGCTTCGGCAAGCGGTCGTCGGCCTACGAGTACCGGGTGACCGGGCGTGGCGGCAAGGGCATCACCGCGATGACCGTCAACGACCGCAATGGCGACCTGGTGGCCTCGTTCCCGGTCGA
Organism: Alphaproteobacteria bacterium; assembly: GCA_024642465.1. GTDB lineage: Bacteria > Pseudomonadota > Alphaproteobacteria > Rhizobiales > Aestuariivirgaceae > Anderseniella. The sequence goes on along the minus strand of JAHEBA010000058.1, from coordinate 12,217 downwards.
GGAGACCGACCAGATCATGCTGGTGACCGATGGCGGCCAGCTGATCCGTTGCCCTGTCAACGACATCCGCATTGCCGGACGCTCGACGCAAGGGGTCACGGTGTTCCGCACCGCCGAGGACGAGACTGTGGTTTCGGTGAGCCGGGTGTCGGAGGACGTCAACGGCGAGGAAGACGGCGAGCCAGAAGAGGACGCAGCGCCGGAAGCCTAGCGCTCGAAGGCGGCCAGGCGGGCCGTTGCGGGAAGGTACATCGGAAACCGTGGCGAGCCACCGGTATTGCGCCCGAGGCAGAGCAGTGGACGGCGCCTGAGGCGGAGCAACATCTCCGCCTCGCGCTGCTTCAGGTGCCGGTTGGCGCCCCAGGCAACCACGATGTCGCCCTTGTGCCGGGCGATCCAGCCCAGGGCCCGCTCGATGGCCTGCTGATTGATCTCGTCGGCAGCGCCGGCCTGTGCCGTCAGGTTGGAGGAATCAGGTTCGATCAGCGCGCTCAGATTGACCACGCCGTGCACTTCGTAGCCATGCCGCGCGCTGATTCCTGTGGTGATCGAGGTGGTCGGATCGTTGCAGCTGCGGTTTGCGCGGCTGGGGTTCATCATGATCCACAGAACGTACCGGTCGCGGCGGTCAGTGATGTTGCGGCGCAGCCAGTAGCGATAGCAGCCGCACGGCGAAAACACGGCAAGCTGCGATGTCATGTTGCGGGGCAGGCAGGTCATGATGGCGACGTTGTAACCCGCTTGACGAATGCCGCAAACCGGGGATTGCTAGGCTCAGTCGTTCTTCGCCTCTGGTACCGGGCATGTCCATCGAACTCTATCTCGCCTTCCTCGGCGCCACGGCGCTGCTGTTCCTCACGCCGGGTCCGGCGATGTCGCTGGTGCTTGCCAACTCGGCCGCGCACGGAACCCGCGCAGGGCTGATGACGGTGGCCGGCAATGCGGTGGGCTTTGCAGGCCTGCTGCTGGTGGTGATTGCCGGCATGTCGTGGATCGTGGAATCCATGGCGCAATGGTTCGACCTGATCCGGCTGGCGGGTGCCGCCTATCTCGTCTGGTTGGGCATCGGGCGGTTGCTGACCAAGCCCGATACGGACGCCGGACTGACTCGTCCGCGCCGGGCGCATTTCCGCGAAGGCATGACGGTCGCCGTGGCGAACCCCAAGGTGCTGCTGTTCCTCGGCGCTTTCCTGCCGCCATTCGTCAACCCGGCCGGCAACGTGGCGCTGCAGCTGTGGCTTCTGGCAGGCAGTTTCGTGGCGCTGAGCCTGATATTCGGGGCAGGGCTGGCGCTGGCAGGGGCATCCGCGAGGAGCTACCTGGCAGGGCGCGGCGCGGTGATGGTCGAGCGGCTGAGCGGCGGTGTGCTGATCGGCACCGGCCTTTGGCTGGCGCTGGCGCGCCGGTAACCCTTGGCAAGCCGGGGCGAAACACTGTAAGGGACTCAACCCATGACAAGGACCGGCTTTTACCCTGGCAGTTTCGACCCCGTCACCTTCGGGCACATGGACATCATTGCGCGTTCGGCGCGGTTTCTGGATGCGCTGGTGCTGGGCGTCGGCGTGCACCACGGCAAGACGCCATTCCTGCCAACGGACGTCAGGCTCAGGCTGCTCGACGACGCCTGCGAGCCGGTGCGCACGGCCACGGGGTGCAGGATTTCCATCGTCACCTTTGACGGGCTGGCGGTGAATGCGGCCCGTGATGCCGGCGCTGGCGTGATCGTGCGGGGTCTTCGCGACGCGTCCGACTTCGATTACGAGGTGCAGATGGGCCAGATGAATGCCGGCCTTGCTCCTGACATGGAAACGGTGTTTCTGGCGGCAAGCCCGGCCACGCGGATGATCGCCTCGTCGCTGGTCAAGCAGATTGCGAAGATGGGTGGCGACATTTCGCCGTTCGTACCGGAGGCCGTCAACGCGGCCGTTCTGAAAGCATTGAAAAGCTAATATATACAAAAGGTTGGAGAGATATATTGAACAAGTTTTCTGCAGCGCTTGCTGGCGCGATGCTGATCGGTTTTGCAGGCTCGGCCCAGGCCGCAAGCCAGATCGTGATGGAGCTGAAGTGCGGCCCCGTGGTGATCGACCTGCGGCCTGACCTCGCGCCCAAGCATGTGGCCCAGGTTACGGCCCTGGCCTCGAAGGGCTTTTACGATGGCATCATCTTCCACCGCGTGATCGACGGATTCATGGCCCAGACCGGCGATCCGACCGGCACCGGAATGGGTGGTTCGGACCTGCCGGACATTCCGGCCGAGTTCAGCAACGAACCTTATGTGCGCGGCACGGTAGGCATGGCGCGCTCGAGCAATCCGGACAGCGCAAATTCGCAGTTCTTCATCATGTTCACCGAATACCCGTCGCTGAACGGCAACTATACCGTCTGGGGCAAGATTTCATCGGGCATGGAATGCATCGACCAGATCAACAAGGGCGAGCCGCCGGCAAACCCGGACCAGATCATCAAGATGACCGTCAAGTAGGCATCGACCGCAACTCGTAATTTACTCACTTCCGAAGGAGAGACCGGTGGCAGAACTCGACCCCGAAAACACCCTGATCGTTGAAATCCCGCATGGCCGCGTGGTCATCAAGCTGCTGGCAGACGTGGCGCCTGGCCACGTTGCCCGCATCAAGGAACTGGCGCGCGAAGGCTTCTACGACGGCACGCCGTTCCATCGGGTCATCGACGGCTTCATGGCGCAAGGCGGCGATCCCACGGGCACCGGCACTGGTGGTTCCAAGAAGCCGAACCTGAAGGCCGAGTTTTCGGACGTTCCGCACAAGCGCGGCACTGCATCAATGGCTCGCGCCATGAACCCGGACAGCGCCAACTCGCAGTTCTTCATCTGCTTCGAGGACTGCCCGTTCCTTGACGGCCAGTACACGGTGTGGGGCGAAGTGGTCGAAGGCATGGACGCGGTTGACAAGATCAAGCGCGGCGAGCCAGTGCAGAACCCGGATCGTATTTCCAAGATGACGGTCATGGCGGATGTCGCATAGCGCACGGATTGTGAAAGCGGGGCTGTTGGCCGGCCTGCTTGCTGCAGGCGGTTCCAGCCCGGCTTTTGCGACCCAGAGCGTGGTGTGCGAGTTCTCCGAGGATGTCGCGATTCAGCTGCTGATGAGCACACTCGACGTGGCCTCCATCGTGCGCGCGGACATCACCGCGGCCGGCAGGCGCTGGTCGACACAGGACGGACCGGGCCTGACGAAGATCACCGTCGGTCAGGCATTCCAGACAGCAAGCGAACTGCGGGTGGACTTCACCGACAAGGATGTTAACGAGATCGTTGCCCGGCTCCGCCTGTTTCAGGCTTCCGACGACACCAGCCTAGCCCAAGCGGGAACGCTGAAGATCGAAAACATTGGCGTCTGGCCTGTGGTCTGCTCGGATGGCGGCTAGCTTCCGCCTTGTATACCCATGAAAGTTGACCTCTTTGACTTCGAGCTACCGCAGGAGCTCATTGCCTTGCGGCCTGCCGCAGCGCGCGACAGCGCCCGGCAACTCATCGTACGGCTCGGAGTCGAGCCCGAACTCGCTGATGACGTAGTGTCGAACCTTCCAAGCCATCTGAACCCGGGCGACGTGCTCGTGTTCAACGACACCCGCGTCATTCCGGCACGCTTGTCTGGCCGGCGCGTAGGCCGCGGTGATGCGGAACCACATATCGAGGTAACGCTTCACTTGCGCACCGGCGAGGCCGGGTGGAAAGCGTTTGCAAAGCCCGGCCGCAAGCTGGCAGTTGGCGATACGATATGCTTCGGCGCTAAGGGCGAGGCTTGTTACGCCGGGGTGTTGACGGCAACGGTGGAGGCCAAGGGCGACGGCGGCGAGATCGACCTCGCGTTCAGCCTGCACGGCGCCTATCTCGACGAGGCGATTGCGCTGCACGGCGAGATGCCGTTGCCGCCTTACATCGCGTCGAAGCGGGCCACGGACGAGCGCGACCGGACTGACTACCAGACCATGTTCGCGGCAAAGGATGGCGCGGTGGCAGCGCCCACCGCGGCGCTGCATTTCACGCCGCAGCTGATGGACAGGCTGGCTGCGCGCGGAGTGAGCCATGAGTTCGTGACGCTTCACGTGGGCGCGGGCACGTTCCTGCCGGTCAAGGCGGACGACACGTCCTGCCACAAGATGCATTCGGAATGGGGCGTGGTAAGCGAAGACGTTGCCGCCCGGTTGAACGCGGCGCGCAAGGCGGGAGGCCGGATTATTGCAGTGGGCACGACGCCGCTCAGGCTGCTGGAGAGCGCGGCAGGAGAAGACGGCGTCATTCACGGCTGGACCGGGGCGACCGACATCTTCATCACGCCGGGTTACCGGTTCCGTGCCGTCGACGTGTTGATGACCAACTTCCATTTGCCGAAGTCGACGCTGTTCATGCTGGTGAGCGCCTTTTGCGGGCTGGACGTGATGCAGCGCGCCTATGCTCATGCCATCGAAAAAGGCTACCGGTTCTATTCCTATGGCGACTCAAGCCTGCTATTCCCGCCCGCACCATGACCGCCAAGTTTGATTTCACCCTTCACAAGACCGATGGGGCCGCCCGGCGCGGCACCATGCACACGCTGCATGGCGACATCCGCACGCCAGCTTTCATGCCGGTTGGTACGGTCGGCACCGTCAAGGCGCTCTATCTGGAGCAGGTCAAGGAGGCAGGCGCCGACATCATCCTCGGCAATGTCTACCACCTGATGCTGCGGCCGGGTGCAGAGCGGGTGGCGCGGCTTGGCGGGCTTCACAAGTTCATCGGCTGGGATGGACCTATCCTGACTGATTCCGGCGGCTTCCAGGTCATGTCGCTGTCGCAGATCCGCAAGATTACCGAGGAAGGCGCGACCTTCCAGTCGCACATCGACGGCACCAAACATCACCTGAGCCCGGAGCGCTCGATGGAGATCCAGCGGCTGCTGGGCTCGACCATCCACATGCAGCTCGACGAGTGCATCGCGTTTCCACACGAGCGCAAGGACGCTGAGCGGGCGATGCAGCTCAGCTTGCGGTGGGCGAAGCGGTCGCGCGAGGCGTTCGGCGACCAGCCGGGCAGGGGTTGCTTCGGAATTGTGCAGGGCGGCACCGACGCAGGCCTTCGCGAGGAAAGTGCAAAGGGCCTGCAGCAGATCAGCTTTCACGGCTATGCCATCGGCGGGCTGGCGGTCGGCGAAGGCCAAGACCTCATGCTGTCCACGCTGGACGTGACGCTGCCGCACCTGCCGTTAGACCAACCTCGCTACCTGATGGGCGTGGGCACGCCTGAGGACATTCTGGAAAGTGTGGCGCGCGGGGTGGATATGCTCGACTGCGTGATGCCGACCCGGTCTGGCCGGCATGGGCAGGCGTTCACCAGTTTCGGCCGGCTGAACCTGCGCAACGCAATACACGCCGAAGACCTGCGCCCGCTGGATGCCAGCATCGATCATCCGGCACTCAATTCATATTCGCGGGCCTACCTGCATCACCTGGTGCGATCAGGCGAAATTCTGGGCATGATGCTCATGTCCTGGGCCAACATCGCCTACTACCAGCACTTGATGCAGGGCATCCGCCAGGCAATCGACGAGGGCCGGTTCGAAGCCTTCCGCAGCGAGACCAGGGCGCGCTGGGCGGCCGGTGAATTACCATCTGCAACATGAACGATAATTTGTTCGGGGAATCCCGGAAATTCTGCTAAGGACAGTCAATTTTCGGGGCGCGCTGAGTGAATTGGCATGTGCGTTGCCTGCACTCAACGAGAGAGATAGAGTTTGACAGACACTGCATCGACCTGGATGGCGCGGCTTGCGCCTTATCGCCAGACTGACGCCCGCCGGGCAATCTTCGAGATCATCATCACAATCGTGCCGTTCATTGCCCTATGGGCTGCGATGTACTGGCTGTACCAGTATTCGGTGCTCGCCGCATGGCTGCTGGCGCCGCTGGCGGCGGGGTTGATGGTGAGACTGTTTATCATTCAGCACGACTGCGGGCACTCATCTATGTTCGAGTCTCGTGAGGCCAATGACTGGGTCGGCCGTGCCCTCGGCGTGCTGACCATGACGCCCTACGACTACTGGCGCCGTTCGCATGCGTTGCATCACGCCAGTTCCGGAAACCTGGACCGGCGCGGCATCGGCGACATCACCACGCTGACGCTGGAGGAATACAACGCGCTCGGGTTCTGGCGCAGGCTGGGCTATCGCGTCTACCGCCACCCGGTGGTTCTGTTTGGCATCGGTCCGGCCTGGCTGTTCATGATCTGCCATCGCCTGCCGCTCACGTCAGCCTTGCGCGGCGAGTTGCCGTGGATGAGCACCATGGGCACCAATCTTGGCATTGCGCTGCTCTACGGCGTGATGATGTATGCGGTGGGGCCGCTGACCTTCCTGATGATCCACCTGCCGGTTGTGGCGCTGGCGGCCTCGCTTGGCGTCTGGCTGTTCTATGTGCAGCACCAGTTCGAAGAAACGCATTGGGACAGGCAGCCTGAGTGGAACCACCAGGAAGCAGCGCTTGAAGGCAGCTCCTACTATGATTTGCCGCGCCCGTTGATGTGGCTGACCGGCAATATCGGCATCCACCACGTTCACCACCTGTCGAGCCGCATTCCGTTCCACCAGTTGCCGAAAGTCATGAAGGACTTTCCGGAGCTGAAGGATTTGAACCGGTTCACCTTTTGGCAGAGCCTTGCCTGCGTGAAGCTAACGCTGTGGGACGAGAAGGCGCGCGAGCTGATCTCGTTCCGGGACGCGCGCAAGCGGTTGGCAGTAGTGCCCGCCGCCTAGCCTGCCCAGCCGTGCAGGCGTCCGATGGGAATGATATCAGAGCTTGCCGGCCCAAAAGGGTTGGCAGTCCAGTCGCCCAGCCATTGTTCGACTTCAAGGCCTGCTTCATCGATCAAGGCTGCAGTGTGCTGCTGGCTTGAGAACCGGATGCTCGCCTCGGCCTTCCACGACCGGCCATCCTGGCTGTTGTAATGGGGGCCGTATGTCGCGACCTCCGTTGTTTCGTCGTTGCGCACGTCGTTCCAGGCTTCGACCACGCCCAGCTCCGCATCGTTGATCGTGCGGCGCGATTCATCGGGCGTCCATTCTTGCCATTCGCGTGCCTCAGGATTGCGGCTGTCAAAGATGAAGCAACCGCGCGGATCGAGATGCTCCGCGATAGTGCCCAACACGCGGCGCTGGTCATCGTCGGTGAGGAAGACCTGGAAGGCGTGGCCGGTGAGCACGACAAGGTCGAACTTCTGCCCGAGGCGGACGGTGCGGACGTCTGCCTCGACCCAGCTGACATGCCCTCCGCCTGGTCGTGAGCGCGCCACCTAGAGCATGGCGGCAGCCGGGTCCACCCCGGTCAGCTGGATTGTGCCGGGCAGGCTCGAGAGCAGCAGGCCGGTGCGGCAACCGAGGTCGAGTACCGACGTGGTTTGCGCTGCAATGGAGGCGCACAGCCGGGTGTCGTCGCTCCAGCCATTTTCAAGGTCGCAGAAACGGACCAGGGCGGGATCGAGATAGAGGGGGCTGTTAGCGCTCATGAACAAGCCGTTCCGGGGCTGCCGGTTGACCTTGCGGCTGCAACCGTGCGACATGACTTCAGTCTGAAGCAAGCAGGGCAGGAGTTCCCCAAGCAAATGAAAATGACTGGCGAGGAGATCATTGCCGCGCCGCGGCGGGTGGTCTGGGATGCGTTGAATGATCCCGAAGTGCTGAAGCAGTGCATTACCGGCTGCGAGGAAATCAAGAAAAAGTCCGATACCGAGTTCGAGGCAAAGGTGACCGCCAAGGTTGGTCCCGTCAAGGCGTCGTTCGTCGGCACGGTAAAGCTTTCCAAGCTGAACCCTCCGCGCAGCTATGTCATATTCGGTGAGGGCAAGGGCGGCGTTGCAGGCTTTGCCAAGGGCGGCGCCACTGTGCAGCTCAGCGATACCGCCGACGGCCAGACCAAGCTGTCCTATGATGTGGATGCCCAGGTGGGCGGCAAGCTGGCGCAGATCGGCTCGCGGCTGATCGACTCCACCGCCAAGAAGATGGCTGCTGACTTCTTCAAGAAGTTCAACAAGGTGGTCAGCGAGCGCGCGCAGGCTGCCGCAGCCACCGAGCCGGCCAAGTCTAATGCAAAGAAGGCGCCCGCCAAGAAGGCTGCTGCCAAGAAAGCCGTAGCAAAGAAGCCTGCTGCGAAGGCCGCCGCATCCGATGACGGCAGCGCAAAGCCCGCAAAGGCGTCGAAGTCTCCTGCAGCGGCCAGCAAGCCGGCAACCAAGGCCTCGAAAAAGACTGCCAGCAAGGCGGTTGGCTCCAAGGCATCGGCATCCGCCAAGTCGGCCCCGGTTGCAAGCAAGGCCAGCAAGTCGGCGTCCGGCAAGGCCAAGGCCGCGAAGAAACCGGCAAAGTCGGCTGCCAGCGCTCCGGGCAAGGCCGTGGAAGCTGCCGAATCAGCCGCGGCCGATACTGCGGTAACTGCCACGCAGCAGGCTGCAAGCCCGGCTGCCAGCACGGCCAGCCAGTCTGCATCCAAAGCCAGTGACGCCATGCCGCCACAGGCCCAGGCCATGTCGAAACTTTGGCTTTGGGCAGTGATTGCGGCAGTTGCAGGCCTCATCGTGGTGTGGGCAACTGGCTCGGGCGGAGGCCAGTAACGGTCCGGTTTCCGCCGGCCCGTTTCCTGATTGTTAATCATAATCGGGTTTAGCTGACGGTAGTGGCCGTCAGCGGCCAGATTATGTTTTTCGATCCGGTTCCGGGCATTTCATGGCATCCAGTAAACCACTCGGCGGAGAAGGCATCGGCAAGGCCCTTGGCGCAAGCCGGACGGCGCTTGGCTCGACCGGCGTGTTCAGCCTGATCATCAACCTGCTGATGCTCACAGGGCCGCTGTTCATGCTGCAGGTCTATGACCGCGTGCTGACCAGCGGCTCCGTGCCGACGTTGCTGGCTCTCGTGGCGCTGGCGACCATTCTCTACGGCCTGTACGGGTTCCTGGAGTTCATCAGGGCGCGGGTGATGATGCGGGTAGGCCGGTCGCTGGACGAGGGCCTGCGCAGCCGAGTGTTCGACATCGTTAACCTGCATGCGCTGAAAGGCGATCCCAAGGTTCGCCTCACACCGGTGAGCGATCTGCTGACGCTCCGCCAATTCCTGTCGGGTCCGGGGCCGTTCACTTTTTTCGACTTGCCGTGGGCGCCGGTCTATCTGGCGGTGATCTTTCTGCTGCACCCGGTTCTGGGTCTTGCCTCCACAGTGGCAATGGTGCTGCTGGCCGCGCTTGCAATTCTCAACAACCGGCTCATCCGCCAGCCGGCAGCCGAGGCACAGAAGGCAGTGGCCCAGGCGCAGGTCATTTCGGAAGAAAGCTTGCGCAACGCCGAACTTGCCAGTGTGCTCGGCATGACCAGTACCCTGCGCGATCGCTGGAGCGAAAAGCAGCAGGAGGCTCTGGACGCGCAGACTTCGGCATCCGACCGGGGCGGGCTTGTCTCGGTCACCTCCCGAACCCTGCGATTGATGTTCCAATCGGGTATCCTGGCGCTTGGCGCCTTGCTCGCCATCCAGCAGGAAATCTCGCCGGGATCGATGATTGCGGCCTCGATCATTATGGCGCGCGCGCTGGCGCCGGTTGAGCAGGCTGTAGCGCACTGGCAGTCGTTTGCGGCGTTCCGTTCGGCCTGGAGCCGGCTGTCTGCGCTGATCAGGATGACACCGGAACCGGCAGAGCCTATGCCGCTGCCGAACCCGACCGGCGCAGTCGAGGCGCAAGGACTGACAGCCTTCGCGCCGGAAGGCGAACGTCCGATCATCTACAACATCAACTTTGGCGTGCCGCCGGGAACCGGCCTCGGCATCATTGGCCCCACGGGCGCCGGCAAGTCGACGCTGGCACGGGCAATCGTTGGCGCATGGCCGCGCATCAAGGGCAAGGTGCAACTCGACGGCGCGGACATACGCCAATGGGACCCGGTGCAGCTTGGACGCCACCTCGGTTATCTTCCGCAGGAAGTCGAGCTGTTTGAAGGCACGCTGGCCGAGAACATTTCACGGTTTCTGCTGGGAGCCGAGCCCGAAGCCATCGTGGCAGCCGCCAGGCAGGCGGCTGTGCACGACATGATCGTCAGGCTGCCTGACGGGTATAACACCCGGGTTGGCGCAGGCGGGCACCGGCTGTCAGCGGGCCAGCTTCAGCGCATCGGCCTTGCCCGCGCGATGTACGGCGACCCGTCGCTGATCATCTTGGACGAGCCCAACGCCAACCTGGACGCGGAGGGTGAAGCAGCCCTGGTGCAGGCGGTGACCAACGCCCGCAGGCGCGGCGCCACGGTTGTGGTGGTGGCTCACCGGCCCAGCGCGCTGGCGGCAATTGACATGCTTCTGATGATGAAGGACGGCCAGCAGGTCGCCTTCGGACCAAAGGACGAGGTTCTGGCGAAGGTGCTGAACCAGCGGCCCGGCGGTTCGCAGCCCCAGGCGCCAGCCAATGCCGCACCGGCTGGTGGCAGGCCGTCATCCGGGCTCGCAGGCACAGGCCATCCGATCACCATGTCCGGCGAGCTTGCGCTTGTGAGGGACGGAGGGGACGCACGATGAGCTCTCAGGCGACCATGCGCGCCATGCGGCGTTACCAGATTGCAGGGTTCGCCGGGTTGTTCCTGGTGATGGGCAGCGTTGCCGGGTGGGCAGCCTTGTCCGAGATCCGCGGTGCTATCATCGCCCCCGGCGCGCTGGTAGTGGAAGGGAGCACCAAGCGCATCCAGCATCGTGACGGCGGAATTGTCGCCGAAATCCTGGTCAAGGACGGCGACCTGGTGAAGGCTGGCGACCTGCTTGTACGGCTGGATGACACCGATGCGAAGGCCGAATTGGGGATCATCGAGACGATCCGCTCCGAGTGGCTGGCAAAGGCTGCCCGGCTTCGGGCGGAACGCGATGGTCTGGCGCAAATCGCCTATCCTGCCGAGCTTTTGGCGCGGCAGAACGAGGACGTGATCTCCGAATTGCTGGAAGGCCAGGAGAGGCTGTTCGTGTCGCAGAAGGCTTCGTTGGACGGCCGGGTCAAGCAGCTCGATGAGCGCATCGAGCAGCTCAACAAGGAAATCGCAGGGATCGAGGCGCAGCTGGCAGCCAAGGAACAGCAGGAGAAGCTGATCCGCAAGGAACTGGCAGCCATGAAGCAGTTGCTTGAGAAGGGTCTGGTGCAGGTCACCCGGGTGCTTGCGCTGCAGCGCGAGGACGCGCGGCTGCAGGGTGAGACCGGGGAACATGAAGCACAGATTGCCCGCGCGCGCGGGCAGATCGGCGAGGTCAGGGTGCAGATCCTCCAGATCAGGGACGATGCGCTGACCAAGACGCTGAGCGACTTGCGCGAGGCGGAAGCGAAGATCGCCGAGTTCGAGGAGCGCCGGATTGCCGTGGCTGCGAAGCTGAAGCGGGTGGACATCCGCTCGCCGCGCGATGGTTACGTGCACCAGCTTGCGGTCCATACCATTGGCGGGGTGATCGGTGCGGGCGAGCCGGTGATGACCATCGTGCCGGAGGAAGACCCGCTCATTATCGAGGCCAGGGTGAGGCCGCAGGACATCGATCAGGTGCACGATGGCCAGGACGTGGTCTTGCGGTTTCCCAACGCCGCATCGTCAATCACGCCGCAGATCCACGGAATGGTGTCATTCGTCAGCGCCGACCTGAAGCAGCCTGAGCCAAACCAGCCGCCGTTCTACACGGTGCGCCTGCAGATCAAGGCGGGCGAGGCCGCCAAGCTGAACGGTCTGGAACTTAAGCCCGGCATGCCCGCGGAAGCCCACATGCAGACAGCAAGCCGCAGCCCCTTGAGTTATCTGCTCAAACCGTTTAGGGACCAACTCCAGCACGCCATGCGCGAACGCTGATTCAGATGGTGGTGCGGCTTTGGGCCTTCAGGCCTTCATGCCGGTAGACCACCGTCTCCGGCCCCGCCAACCGGCACGGGGCATCTTGGGAGCCTGTAGCTCAGTCGGTAGAGCAACTGACTTTTAATCAGTAGGTCCAGGGTTCGAATCCCTGCGGGCTCACCATTTCACCGTTGAAGACCAGAAGCGGCAGAACGCCTCAATCGTCATCCAGGATGCGTTCGGCAGCGCCATCAAGGTCGTCGTACTGGCCGGTGCGCAGGCTCCATATGAAGGCCACCAGGCCAATTGCGCCCAGGCCCAGCGCGATCGGTATCAGGTACACAAGCTGGCTCATTTGACGGCCTCCAGACGCGG
>JAHEBA010000169.1 GCA_024642465.1 Alphaproteobacteria bacterium | reverse complement strand
TTGGCGTTGCGCGCCAGCAGGCCCGCCCCGATCATCACCGACGGGTTTGAAGTGTTGGTGCACGACGTGATTGCCGCGATCACCACGTCGCCGTGGCCGATTTCGAAATTGGCGTCGTTGACCTTGTACTTCTGCACGTGATGCTCTGCCTGGCCAGCGCCCTCGGCCAGCATGCGCGCCTCTTCCTTGCTCTTTGCGGGAGCTGCCTTCGGCTTGGAGCCACCGGCGATTTCGGCCAGCGCCTTGACGAACTGCGCCGCCGCATCAGCCAGCGCAACGCGGTCCTGTGGCCGCTTCGGCCCCGCGATTGCCGGCACCACGTCGCCGAGATCCAGTTCAAGCGTCGAGGTGAACACCGGGTCCGGCGAGGACTTGGTGCGGAACATGCCCTGGGTCTTCGAATACTTCTCGACCAGATCCAAGAGCGCCTTCGGACGGCCGGTTCCCTTCAGGTATTCCAGCGTCTCGTTGGAGGCCGGGAAGAAACCGCAGGTCGCGCCATATTCCGGTGCCATGTTGGCAATCGTCGCCTGGTCTTCGAGCGACAGGTTGGACAGGCCCGGTCCGTAGAACTCGACGAACTTGCCCACCACGCCCTTCTGGCGCAGCATTTCCACCACCCGCAGCACCAGGTCGGTGGCAGTGGTGCCCTTGGCCATCTTGCCGGTCAGCTTGAAGCCGACCACTTCCGGGATCAGCATGGAGATCGGCTGGCCCAGCATCGCGGCTTCGGCCTCGATGCCGCCCACGCCCCAGCCCAGCACGGCCAGGCCGTTGACCATCGTGGTGTGCGAATCCGTGCCCACCAGCGTGTCAGGGAATGCAACGGTGGCGGCCTTGCCGTTCACCTTCTGCTTCTTGGTCCACACCGTCTTGGCGAGGTATTCGAGGTTCACCTGGTGGCAGATGCCGGTGCCCGGCGGCACCACGCGGAAATTGTCGAACGCGCCCTGGCCCCATTTCAGGAACGTGTAGCGCTCGCCATTGCGGCCGTATTCCATGTCCACGTTCTGCTTGAACGACTTGGTGGTGCCGAAAAAGTCGACCATCACCGAGTGGTCGATGACCAGGTCGACCGGCGCCAGCGGGTTGATCTTCTTCGGGTTGCCGCCGAGGTTCACCATCGCATCGCGCATGGCGGCAAGGTCCACCACCGCGGGCACGCCGGTGAAGTCCTGCATCAGCACGCGCGCCGGGCGGAACGCGATCTCGCGCGTCGACTTGCCCTTGGACGACACCCACTTCGCCATCGCCTCGATGTCGGCCTTGGTCACCGTGCGCCCGTCTTCATGGCGCAGCAGGTTTTCCAGCAGCACCTTCAGCGAATAGGGAAGCGACGACACCCCCTTGAGACCGTTCTTCTCGGCCGCCTTCAGGGAGTAGTAGACGTAGGACTTGTTGCCGACCTTGAGGGTCTTGCGGCACTTGAAACTGTCGAGGGACTGCTCGCTCATGGGCTCATGCTCCGTCGCATTCGATGTGGAGGATGGCCGTCTTCTAGACAAAACTTTCCCCAAGCACCAGTACGTCTCTTGTCGAAGGTGGCTTTTATCGCGGTCACGCTTGCGTTAAACGCCTTCACATGGAGATTTCGGGCAAAGGGCTGGCGTGCGAGCGCGGCGGACGGCTGGTGTTCACCGGGCTGGGCTTTTCGGCCACCGGCGGGCGCATGCTGGTTTTGCGCGGGCCAAATGGCGCCGGCAAGACCTCGCTGCTGCGCCTCATCGCCGGAGTGGCCGAACCGGCCGCAGGCGCGCTTTCGTTTACCGGCGCCGGCGAAGACGGCGAGATCGCCCCGCACGTCCATTTCGTGGCCCACCAGGACGCCATCAAGCTGCATCTCACGGTCGAGGAAAACCTCGCCTTCTGGGCAGGCTTCCTCGGCGGCGGCGACATCGGCACGGCCCTCGACGCCCTCAACCTTCGCGCCCTGCGCAGCTTCCAGGCACAGCGCCTGTCGGCTGGCCAGAAGCGCCGGCTGGGCCTTGCCCGGCTTGCGCTCGCGCCACGGCCGGTTTGGCTGCTCGATGAACCCACCGTCGGCCTCGACACTCATTCGCAAGGCCTGCTTGCCAGCCTGATGACGGCCCACCTCGAGGCCGGCAACATCCTCATCGCCTCGACCCACATCGACCTGCCCGTACCCTCGACCGACGTGCTGGACTTTGCGGGGGTCACCTCATGACCTCTGCCTTCATGTCCATCCTCAAGCGCGATCTGACCCTCGCCTTCCGCCAGGGTGGTGGCATCGGCACGGCCATCGGCTTCTTCCTGACCGTCGTCGTGTTGCTGCCGCTGGGCCTCGGGCCGGACCAGAACCTGCTGTCGCGCATCGCGCCGGGCGCGCTCTGGATCGCCCTCCTGCTGTCGGTGCTGCTGTCCGCGGACAAGCTCTGGCAGGCCGACTATGACGACGGTTCGCTCGAGGTCATGGCCCTGTCCGACACCCCGCTCGAAGTCACCGCGCTCGCCAAGGCCTCCGTGCACTGGCTGACCTCCGGTCTGCCGCTGGCTATTGCCGCACCGCTGCTCGGCTTCCTGCTCAACCTTGACACCGCGCTGGTCCTGCCCCTGATGACGGCCATGGTCACCGGTTCGCTTGCCCTGTCGCTGCTGGCCAGCCTTGGTGCCGCCATCACCGTCGGCCTTCGCCAGGGCGGGTTGCTGGTTTCCCTGCTGATCCTGCCGCTCTACGTGCCGGTGATGATTTTCGGCGTGCTGTCCACCTCGGGCTTTCAGACCAGCATCGACAATTCCGGCACATCGCTGCTCATCCTCGCGGCAATCGTCCTCGTCGCGCTGGTGGTGTCGCCGTTTGCCTCTGCTGCCGCCTTGCGCAGCTACCTGAGATAACCAATCTGTAACGCAATGGCGCATTGCGAAGCCAGGGCAGCGGCGCTACAGAAGTCTTCATGAGTTCGATCGAGAGATTTGCCAATCCGACCCGCTTCCTGAAACTGCAGGCAGCCGTTCAGCCGTGGGTATGGGCCATCACCATCGCGCTGTTCGCCATCGGTCTTTACCTGGGGCTGGTCCGCTCTCCGACCGACTACCAGCAGGGCGAGACCGTTCGCATCATGTATGTCCACGTGCCTGCCGCTTGGTCGGCATTGATGGTGTATTCCGTCATGGCGCTGGCCAGCATCGTCGCCATCGTGTTCCGCCATCCGCTCGCCGACGTTGCCGCTAGGGCCGCCGCACCCATCGGCGCCTGCTTCTGCTTCCTGTCGCTGGCCACCGGCTCGCTCTGGGGCAAGCCGATGTGGGGCACGTGGTGGGTGTGGGATGCGCGACTGACCTCGATGTTCGTGCTGTTCCTGCTTTACCTGGGCTACATGGCCGTATGGCAAGCCATCGACGACCCGCGCCGCGCCGCCCGCGTCGCAGCCATCGTCGCCATTGTCGGCTTCATCAACGTGCCCATCGTAAAGTTCTCCGTCGACTGGTGGTACTCGCTGCACCAGCCGGCCAGCGTGTTCCGCATGGGCGGGCCCACCATTCACAAGGACCTGCTCATGCCGCTGCTGGTCATGGGGCTGGCCTATACGTTCCTGTTTCTCGCGCTGCATCTCAAGTCGATGCGCACCGAGATCGGCGCCCGCCGCATCCGTCAGGCCGAACTGGCCCAGACTGGCGCCATCCGTTGAGGTTGACCGACCCATGATTGATTTCAGCGCAGATCACATCGGCTTCGTCGTGGCCTCCTACGCCATCACCCTGGCCGTACTGGGCGGGCTGCTGGCGTGGGAGTTTGCCCGTGCCCGCGCCGTCCACCGCCGGCTTGACGCGCTCGAGCGCGACGGTCTCGTCCGGCGCAAGCCCGGCGAGCCGGCCGTACGGGAGACAACATGAGCCGCACCGGTCAGCAACAACAGCCGGCGCACCGCCGCATGTGGATGCTGGCGCCCGTCGTGGTGTTCGCAGCCCTCGCCGCACTGTTCATGGCGGGCCTGCAAGGCGGAGACCCGTCGAAGCTGCCGTCGGCACTCGTTGGCAAGTCGGCGCCTGCCCTTGCCCTGCCACCCGTAGAAGGCCTCGTCAGCGGCGGCACGCAGGTTCCCGGCCTCGCCACCGCCGACATCAGCAATGGCAAGGTGACGGTCCTCAACGTCTGGGCGTCCTGGTGCGGGCCATGCCGCGACGAGCACCCGCAGCTCATCGAGCTCTCGGGCCGCAGCGACATCAATCTCTTCGGCTTGAACTACAAGGACCAGCAGGAAAACGCCGTGCGCTTCCTGACTTCGCTGGGCAACCCGTTCACCCGCGTCGGCGCGGACACGACCGGCCGCACCGCAGTGGACTGGGGCGTGTACGGCGTGCCGGAAACCTACGTGATCGATGCCACCGGCAAGATCACGTACAAATATACCGGCCCGCTCACGCCAAAGTCGCTGCAGGAAGAATTGCTGCCGGCCATCGCCAGGGCACAAGGCGGCTGATGACAGCCGCCCCGGTACCAGGTATGGCTTACTTGTTGTCCTCGTCGAGCTTGCTGGACAGCTCTTCCAGTGAAGCAATGACGCTCTTGCGCAGCTTCGGCGACACCAGATTGACCAGCGTCATGTCGACGACGGCCGCAATCGGCTTCGCCTTCACGACTGTTTCGCGGCCCAGCGGCGTGAGGAACCCGAAGTTCACCCGCGCATCTGTCGGACTGCGCTCGCGCCGGACATAGCCTTGCGTTTCGAGGCGATTCACCAGATCGGCCAGCGTGGACCGGTCGATGCTGGTCGTGCGGACCAGGTCCGT